>JAKQJK010000076.1 GCA_029561195.1 Pseudomonadota bacterium | reverse complement strand
TGCTCAAAGCTCACCGCCACATGGCTCATGGCGCCCAGGTTGTAGATCTCGTCAGGCTGCGTCTCCTGCACGATGCGGATCAGGTTGGTGCTGTCCGTCAGGTCACCGTAGTGCAGCTTGAAGCGCTGGTTGTCCACGTGTGGATCCTGGTACAGGTGGTCCACCCGGTCGGTGTTGAACAGGCTGGCGCGGCGCTTGATGCCGTGCACGGTGTAGCCCTTCTTCAGCAGCAGTTCGCTCAGGTAGGCGCCGTCCTGGCCGGTCACGCCGGTGATGAGTGCAGTTTTCATGGATGCTCTGGGTGCCTGTGGAATGGGTCATCCCAAAGGATGTTAACCCGGTCATCAGGGTGAACCCGAGCCCTAAGTTGGGTGTCAGTGGCGACTGCCGAGTGCCCAGCCAGCTGCTTCGACCACTGCTGACGACCTACATGCGCATGTCGAATGCGCAACTATAATGGGCATCTTGACATTGAGTGGACTCTGCACATGTCTCACGCGCCGCTGACCCCCACCGCCAGCCAGCCAGCCGCTGTTGGCGCGCCTGGCCGAAAACCCACCAACCTCAGCCTGGCCGCCGGCTTGGTGGCAGAGGCGCGTGCGTTGGGTGTCAACGTGTCGCAGGCCGCTGAAGTCGGCATTGCTGCCGCAGTGGCGCAGCGTCGGCAAGAGCGTTGGCTGCAAGAGAACCAGGCGGCCATCCACAGTTCCAACGCCTATGTTGAAGAACATGGCCTGCCGTTGGCCCGCTACCAGGCCTTTTGACCGTGGGAAGGTTTCACGTCTACCTGAACGTCGACGACGGCGGCTTGCTGTTGGATCTGCAGGCCAACCTGCTCAGCCACTTGAACACCTGCGTTGTTGCGCCGTTGTTGCCAGTCGCATCAGGGCCATTGCCGGCCAAGGTGCTCAATCCGGAGTTCGACATCGATGGCGTGCGCTACATGGTGGCCACGCAATTCCTGGCTGCCGTGCCGCGCCGCGTGTTGGGCCACCAGGTGGCCAGCTTGCAGGATGACGCGGCAGTGATCGTCAGCGCGCTGGGCTGCTTGTTCCAGGGCATCTGATCTTGACGGTGCCGAAGCAATTGGCGGGCGTCGGTCCTGCACCAGTCCTACATGGCAGGCCAGTGAGGTCGGTCATGGTCACAGCGCGTCTACATCTATGGTGCGGATCACCATGGCGAATTGCCGCGCCCGCGTTGGCTGCGCGGCAGGCACCGCATGTCACTTCGCGTACGGGCGGCCTGTTCTCACTGGACAGGCAGCGTGCGTGTACGCTGCGTCCGTGTGCAAGATCCACACGAAATGCCATGAAAAACATCACCCTCAGCGCAGATGAGCACTTGATCGAGGCCGCCCGGGCGCGCGCCAGGTCCATGCACCGCACCTTGAACGACGAGTTCCGCCTTTGGCTGGCGCACTACGCTGCGTCTGGCCATGGTTTGCAGCACGACGACGAGGCAATGGCACAACTGCGTGGGCGGGTGCGTGTCGGCGGCAAGTTGTCGCGGGACGCGATGAATGAGCGTTGAGATCTTCATCGACACCAACGTCTTCACCTACCACCTTGACGCCAGCCACGCTGGCAAGCACCAGGCGGCCGAACAGTTGGTGCGCAGGGCACTGATGGAACGCAGCCCTGTACCAGCGGGCATTGGATGTCCGCCAGCGCTGGCGTTTCAGCTTCTACGATTCGCTGATCGTGGCGGCTGCCCAGGCGGCGGGTTGCAGGCGGTTGCTGAGCGAAGACCTGCAGCATGGTCAACGCCTGGACGGGCTGCTGGTCGAGAACCCGTTTCTGGGGATGTGACCTGCGCCGCCCGTCGCCGCAGCGATGCAGTCTGACCTGCCCCCATCGTTGCCAGCGTCCCAACCCCTTCTATGCGGCGCGTTTGGTTCGAGATTTGGCTGCGCTACCACCAAGTCCTTGGGCGATGAATGTCAGCACCAGCGCATTCAGCGACACGCCTTCTGCGCGCGCGCGCATGGTCAATTGTGCGTGCACGGTCTTCGGCACGCGGGCCACGAATTTGCCCGATGCAACGCCGCCGCTGTTGGGGGCAGGCACAGCCAGTTGCTTTGCCTTGAGTGCTGCAATGGTGGCTTTGAGCGCGTCCTGGCCATTCTCGATGGCTTCATCGATGGTTTCGCCGTCCGAAATGCACTCGGCGAAATCTGGGTACGAGATCATGTAGCCGCCACCATCTTCCATGGCGAGCGGGCGCACTTCGAACGGGTAGTCACTCAGTTTGGCCATGGCTCATGCTCCATCGATCAACTCGACAAACTTGCGCACATAGATTGGCTTGATCGGTCGATGTGCGGGAACCGACAAGGTACGGCCGTCGCTTCTGATGAACACACAGTGGCTGCTCTTGTGGTGGCGCCAGTCAATGCCGTTCTGCCGGGCAACCACTTGCAGATCACCGATCTGCCAGTCACGTGGGTTGTGGCGCATGGACCCCAGAAGCTTGGCTGCAGAGTTCATGCGCAATGATACTGCCGGTGAGATCGCTCGAAAGGGGGATGAGGGTCAGGTCGCCAGCGCCATCCCTTCGGTCCATGCCGCTTGCATCTTGTGCAGCAGTGTGTGCGGCACGCGTTCGTCTCCGGCGGCGTGCGCCATGGTCTCGTGCATCGCCTGGGCGATCTGGTGCAGCACCTGCAGGGGCTGGGCGACACCGCACACCCGCCGGCCAAAGTCCAGCAGCTCGGCCTGTGTGGGGTAGGCCCGGGTCTGGTGCCGGCCGGCCAGCAGCTTCAGGGCCATGGTGCGGTCTTCCATCTCGGGGCCG
>JAKQJK010000070.1 GCA_029561195.1 Pseudomonadota bacterium | reverse complement strand
TTAGGCGGCCCCGGCATGCCGGAATGGGGGCAACTCCCCATCCCAAAAAAATTGCTGGCGCAAGGCGTGCGTGACATGTTGCGCATCTCTGATTGCCGCATGAGTGGCACCAGCTTTGGTGCGTGTGTGTTGCATGTGGCGCCTGAGTCTTATATCGGAGGGCCCTTGGCGCTAGTGCAAACCGGGGACATCATCAAGCTTGACATCCCCGCGCGCCGACTGGACATGTTGGTGGACGAGGCCGAACTGGCCCGACGCCGCGCGGCATGGGTACAACCGGCGCCTCGCTACCAGCGCGGTTATGGCGTGATTTTCTCCCAACAGGTTACGCAGGCCGACCAGGGCTGCGATTTCGTCATGCTCGCCGGAACTCAGTCCACACCCGAGCCCGACATCTATTAACCCACTGACTTGAACCAAGGGAACAACTTGTGAAGACAGACATTGCTGCCTCGGCAGACCGTATTGACTGGGTGAAGCTCTCGCTGGTTTACCTGCCACTAGCCGCGCCGATCAGTGATGCCAAGGTGCTGACGGGTCGGCAAAAGCCGTTGACCGAAATCGCCTTCGTCTTCTGCGAAATCCGTACGCGTGATGGGTTTGACGGCATCGGCTTTGGCTACAGCAAACGCGCCGGTGGCCCGGGCATGTATGCGCACGGCAAGGAAATCGCGGACAACCTGCTCGGTGAAGACCCGAACGACATTGCCAAATTGTGGAATAAGCTGATGTGGGCTGGCGCGTCCATGGGCCGCAGCGGAATGACCAGCCAGGCCATCGCACCATTTGACATCGCACTGTGGGATTTGAAAGCCAAGCGAGCCGGGTTGCCGCTGGCCAAGCTACTGGGTGCGCACCGCGACAGCGTGCAGTGTTACAACACCTCAGGTGGTTACCTGAATATGCCGATTGCGCAGGTGCTGGACAACGTGGCCATGAACAAGGCCAGCGGGATCGGCGGGATCAAGATCAAGGTCGGCCAACCGGATTTGCCCACCGATATTCAGCGCGTGGGCCAGGTTCGCAAGCTGCTGGGTGAGGGCTTTCCGCTGATGGTGGACGCCAACCAGCAGTGGGACCGTCCCAAAGCCATGCGTGCCTGCCGCGCCTTTGAGCAGTTTGACCTCACCTGGATTGAAGAGCCACTGGACGCCTATGACTTTGAAGGCCATGCGCAGTTGGCT
Organism: Pseudomonadota bacterium; assembly: GCA_029561195.1. Lineage (GTDB taxonomy): Bacteria > Pseudomonadota > Gammaproteobacteria > Burkholderiales > Burkholderiaceae_C > Egaibacter. The sequence continues at coordinate 5,528 of JAKQJK010000070.1, read as the reverse complement.
GAACGGTACGACACCGCCATTGCAACGGGTGAAATGCTGACCAGCCTGGGCGAGCACACCCAACTCATCATGTCGGACGGCAGTGACTTTGTGCAGCCGGATGCGCCACGTGTGGGCGGTATCACGCCGTTTTTGCAGATCATGGCTCTGGCCGATTTCAAGGGCCGCAAGCTGGCTCCGCATTTCGCAATGGAAATTCACTTGCATCTGGCCGCCGCCTACCCGCAGGAGCCCTGGCTGGAACATTTCGAGTGGTTGGAGCCGATGTTTAATGAACGGCTGGAGTTGAATGAGGGGCGCATGCACGTGCCCAACCGGCCGGGCCTGGGTTTCTCGCTGAGCGATCAAACCTTGGCCTGGACGGCTGAAACAGCGGAGTTTGGCAAACGTCCCTGAAGCCCCTAACCAGTCTGACGTACTTCGGCGCCGCGTGTGTTGACGTACAGCGCGTAAAGCGAATGGCTGCTGGCCATGAACAGGCGGTTGTTGTTGGCACCGCCAAAGCACAGGTTGGCGCAGCGCTCGGGCAGGCGGATGTGCGCGATAGGTTTGCCTTCCGGGTTGAACACCATCACGCCGTCCAGCGCCGCGGCGTCGGCGTCCAGCGCACCGTTGCTGCCCCAGCCGGCCCAGATGTTGCCGTCCACATCACACTTGATGCCATCCAAAGCGCCCGGGCCGTTGGCGTCGATATGCAGCGTCTTGTTGTTCAACCGGCCGTCGTGACCCACGTCGTAGGCCCATACCCGGCGGCTGGGCACTGCGCGGCTTTCAACCACGTAGAGCTTTTTCTCATCCGGGGAGAAGCACAAACCGTTGGGCCCCGCAAGTTCATCCAGCACCTGAGTCACCTGGCCACTCAATCCATCGATGCGGTACACCGCGTGTGGCAACTCCTGCTGGGCAATGCGGCCTTCATAGTCGTTGGAGAGCTGGAACGGCGGGTCGGTGAACCAGATGTCGCCGCTGGACTGGCAGACGATATCGTTGGGCGAATTGAAACGCTTGCCCTTAAAGCTGTCCGTGAGAGTGGTGATGGAGCCGTTGTACTCGGTGCGGCTGATTCGGCGGGTCACCGCGCCTTCACAGGTGATGAGGCGACCGTGCAAATCGCGTGTGTTGCCGTTGGCGTAATTCGAGGCTTCGCGAAAAACGGAAGCCACACCGGTGATGGCGTCCCAGCGGATGATGCGGTTGTTTGCTACATCGCTGGCCAGCAGATAACGCCCATCACCAAACCATACGGGTCCCTCCATCCAGCGAAAGCCGGTCGCGAGCTGCTCCACACTGGCACTGAACAAACGGTACTTCAGGAACGACGGGTCCAGCACGACCACCGACGGGTCCGGGTAACGCAGCGATGGTGTGAACATGTCAAGATGTGCGAGATGATTGGGGTTCGTCAGCATGCTGTTCCTTGGGGTAGACCGGTGGGTGAATAAGTGACAGGATAACCTTACATGTTTATGTTTGCGAACGCTGAATTGAAAGGATCACGATGAAAACCATTGCCATCACCGGCGCGGCCGGTCTTGTCGGGACGGGACTGCGCAGGGAGCTGCTGCAGCGCGCCTATGCCCTACAGTTGCTGGACGTGAAATCCATCGACCCCTGTTATGCCAACGAGCGATCTGTGGTGGTGGACATTACGGATCAGGCGGCACTCACCGCTGCGCTGCGGGGTTGTGATGCAGTCGTGCACCTGGCGGCCTGCACGACGGACGCACCTTGGCCGCAACATGTCAAGCTGAGCATCGAAGGCAGTATCAGCCTGTTTGATGCGGCGCGAGAAGCGGGCGTGTTGCGGGTGGTGTATGCCAGTTCACACCACGTTGTGGGCTTGCACCCGCGCGCGCCGAATGGCCCGCGTCTGGGCACGGCTGCGCAGGTGCGGCCCGACAGCCGTTACGCCGTGGGCAAGGCTTTCGGGGAATCGATTGGCGCAATGTACGCAGGTAAATACGGCATGCAGGTTCTGGCCATACGTATCGGCAATGTGAACACCCGGCCCATCGATCGCCGCCGCTTGGGCAACTGGCTGAGCTGGCGTGATCTGGGACAGCTGGTGGCGCTGGGCGTCGAGCACCCTGATCTAGTGTTCTCAGTCGTTTATGGTGTTTCCGATTCATCCGGGCGGCACTATGACAACGCGGCGGCCCATGCGCTTGGCTACCGGCCGCAGGATGGCACGGCTGCCGCTGCGTTTGACGCGCAGGTGTTGCAGGAAGATCCGCCGCCTGCCGCTGGCAGTGCGGCGTCCCGCTCAGCCGCCGAACTCACCTTGGGCGGCCAGTTTTCGCAAAATGAGTTTGTGGGTGATACAGCACGTTTGTTGGTCTAAATTGCATGAAAAATTGGCCGCTAGACCTCGTGGAATATGCGTGAGTAGCTATAAGTTATGCAGCAATTTCGTTAGTGGTGACTGTGCGCCCGCGTTATTTGCTCTTTAGGTGGTAGCCACGCCCCGCATAGTCAAAGTTCACCAGCTCGTTGATCGCCACGCTTCTGTCTGCGGGTGACGCGTAGTAGGCGCGGATCTCGGCGATCTTGCCGCTTTCGGGGTCGAAGTCGTACCACTCCGCGCCGCGCAAAGCCGTACCGCTCTTGTTCTTCCAGTGTGTCCACTCGATCATGGCTTCGGGCTTGTCGTGGCTGACAATGATGCGCTCAATCGTCCATCGCGAACCTAGTGTCTCTACACACCATTGCCACTTTCGGGCGATGGTGTCCGCTGTGCGCCAAGGGATGTCTGGCAGGCCTGCCGGGAAGTAATGCACGGCATCCGGCGTGAAGCAGTCCACCAATGCGGCGTAGTCTGCAGCGTTGCAGGCGTCGAAGTAGCGGCCTATCAGTGCCTCGTAATGTGCCGGGGTGAACGTGGATGGCATGGAGATGCGCTCAGGAAAAGCTCAGTGGCCAATAGCGGGTTTCGCGGCAGGAATGGCGGGGCGCCCTGCCGCTACCCAAGTCTTGTATTGTGCGCGGGTCGCGTCACTGGGCGGGTACAGGCCCCACAGCGCCTCACCGGCCTGTACCCGGAGCGCGAGGTAGGCTTCGATATCATCGCGTTTCTCGCACAGGTCCGCCATTTCTTCGGCGAGGTGCGCGGGAATGACGGTGATGTTGTCACCGTCGCCGTGGATCACGTCGCCGGGATACACCGCAACGCCGGCGCAACCGATGGGCACGTTCAGGTCTGCTACGTGATGGTATGACAGGCGAGTGGTGGCTGTCACACCGGTGCACCAGATGGGGAAGTCCATGTTTCGGAGTTCTGTTCCGTCGCGAAAGCAGCCATCAGTGATCACGCCGCGCGCGCCGCGCATCATCATGCGCGTGATCAACATGTTGCCCATGGACGCCGCGCGGCCATCCTTGTTGCTGTCGATGACCAGCACGTGGCCGGGCTCAATCTGTTCCACACCGACCCATTGCAGGTTGTCTGCGCTGGGCTCGGTGGTCAGGTTGCCGTACACGTCGATATCTTCCCGCGCCGGAATGAATCGCATGGTGTAGGCACGGCCGGCGAACGGCTTGACTTTCTGGTTCAGCGGCGTCAAACCATGCAACACAGGTTGCCGGAATCCCTTGATGTAGAGCTGCGTGGTCAGCGAACCGCTAGAAGCCCGGGCCAGGCGGTCCAGCACGCTGTCTGGTACATGCGGAGCTGGCTGGCGCTGCGGGATGGCGGTCAGGGGTGGCGGATTCACAATAACGGTCAGAGTATCGGAGTATCGGTGTGCGGGGTCAAGTCGTACCCCACACCTCCTGAGCTGTTTCAATCACCAGGCGTAGTTTGGCCCTCTGCGCTTCAACTGCAATATCGTTGCCATGCACGGTGCTGCTGAAACCGCACTGGGGTGACAGGGCGAGCTGGTCGAGCGGGGCGTAGCGCGAGGCTTCTTCAATGCGGCGCTTGAGGTCGTCTTTGCTCTCCAGTGCACCAAACTTGGTGGTGACCAATCCCAGCACCACGGTCTTGCCCTTGGGCAAATAACGCAGGGGCTTGAAATCGCCGCTGCGGTCATCGTCGTACTCCATGAAATACGCGTCCAGATTCATTTCTTTCAGCAGCGCTTCGGCGACCGGCTCGTAATTGCCTGCTGCGGCGTGGGTGCTTTTGAAGTTGCCACGGCACAAATGCATGGCCAGCAGCATGCTGGCGGGTTTTTGCGCGACGACCAGGTTGATGAACTTCGCATAGCGGTGAGGCAATTCATTGGGGTCGTCACCACGCAGACGTGCCGCTTCGCGCATTTTTTCGTCGCACAGATAGGCCAGATTGGTGTCGTCCATCTGCACGTAGGTGCAGCCAGCCGCGGCCAGGCTACGCAGCTCGTCGCCATAGGCGTTGGCTACGTCCTGATAAAACTCAGGGTCCAGTTCGGGGTAGTGCTGTTTGCTGATGCCCGCGCGCCCGCCGCGAAAGTGCAGCATGGTGGGCGAGGGGATGGTGACTTTGGGCGTGTTGCCCTTGGACACCTGGCTCTTCAGGTATTGAAAGTCAGCGCGCTGGATGTCCTTCAAGTGACGCACCTTGTCGACCACACGCATCACGGGCGGGGCCAGCGCGGTCTTGCCGTCCGGCTGTAGCACGGACATCGGAATGTCCGTGACAACGCCGCCGAGTTGTTCCAGAAAGTCGATGTGAAAATACGTACGGCGGAATTCGCCATCGGTGATGCTTTTGAGCCCCACGTCTTCCTGAAACTTCACGATGTCGGTTATGGCCTTGTCTTCCACCAGGCGCAACTGCTCGGGCGTGATGTCGCCTTTGTCCTTTTGGTCACGCGCTTCCAAAAGGTATTTGGGGCGTAAAAAGCTGCCGACATGGTCGTAACGGGCGGGAAGTTGGGTCATGGGAATCCTTCTATTTTGTGTGTCTGAAATTTACTACAGCATAGACGCTTTGCACTCGGCGAGGCCGGTGGGGTAGCGAATTTTTGCCGAATTTGCAAGAGTGTTCCCGACAACGAATTGGGCAGCGATATTGATGACGGCCTGTTCTTCCACTTTATCGCAGCACCACGGTCTTGGTGCCGTTGATAAAGACGCGACGCTCGGCATGCCATTTGATGGCACGGTTGAGCGTGACGCTTTCAAGGTTTTCCCTATGTCGGCCAGGTCATCTGCGGACGCTGTGTGGTCGATGCGGCCTACTTCCTGGTCGATGATGGGGCCTTCGTCCAGATCGCTAGTCACATGGTGACTTGTAACGCCGATGAATTTCACAGCATGGTCAAATGCCTGGTGGTAAGCACGAGCGCCTTTAAAGCCCGGCAAGAAGGAGTGGTGGATGTTGATGCAACGTCCCGCGAAGTGCTGTGAGGCATCGTCACTCGGGATTTGCATGTAGCGCGCCAGCACCAGCACCTCGGCGTCGAAACGCTCAAACAAATCATTGACTTTGGCTTCTTGCGCAGCCTTGTCGCCATTGGCCACCGGCAGGTAAATGAAAGGCACACCGTGCCATTCGGCCAGGCGGCGCATGTCTTCGTGGTTGGAGATGACTGCCAGTACGTCGATGG
>JAKQJK010000055.1 GCA_029561195.1 Pseudomonadota bacterium | reverse complement strand
TTAAGGATTCCCATGTCCGGTCAAACCCAACTACCTGCGATTGCCATCGAATTGCCCTTGCTGCCTCTGCGCGACGTGGTGGTATTCCCACACATGGTCATTCCACTTTTTGTGGGTCGGCCAAAAAGCATCAAGGCGCTGGAGGCTGCCATGGAGGCAGAGCGCCGCATCATGCTGGTTGCCCAGAAAGCTGCTGCCAAAGACGACCCGCTGGTGTCCGACATGTTTGATGTCGGTTGCGTGTCCACAATTTTGCAGATGCTGAAACTGCCTGACGGTACCGTAAAGGTACTGGTCGAGGGGCAGCAGCGCGCACTGGTCAACAAGATTGAAGAAGGTGAGACGCACTTTACAGCCAACGTCACGCCGGTGGAGGCTGAAGCTGAGCCAGAAGGAAAGGCGCGTGGCAAGGCTAGTGAAATCGAGGCCCTTCGCCGCGCCGTGATGCAGCAGTTTGATCAATACGTCAAACTGAACAAGAAGATTCCGCCTGAAATTCTGACCTCCATTTCCAGCATCGATGATGTGGGGCGTCTGGCTGACACCATTGCCGCGCACCTTCCGCTCAAGCTGGACAGCAAACAGGCCGTGCTTGGCCTGTCCAGCATCAAGGAGCGGCTGGAAAACCTGTTCCAGCAGATTGAACACGAAGTTGATATTCTTAATGTGGACAAGAAGATCCGCGGCCGCGTCAAGCGGCAGATGGAAAAGAATCAGCGCGATTTCTACCTGAACGAGCAGGTCAAAGCCATTCAGAAAGAACTGGGCGAGGGCGAAGAAGGTGCTGACATCGACGAGATCGAGAAAAAGATCAAGTCGGCGAAGATGCCAAAAGATGCCCTCAAAAAGGCCGAAAGCGAGTTGAAAAAACTCAAGCTGATGTCACCCATGTCGGCAGAAGCCACCGTGGTGCGCAATTACATCGACGTACTCACTGGCTTGCCATGGGCCGCCAAGACCAAGATCAAGCACAACCTGGGTCATGCGGAAACTGTTCTGAACGAAGATCACTACGGTCTCGATAAGGTTAAGGATCGCATCCTGGAATACCTCGCTGTGCAGCAGCGCGTGGACAAGGTAAAGGCCCCCATCCTGTGCCTGGTTGGCCCGCCGGGTGTGGGCAAGACCTCTTTGGGTCAATCCATTGCCAAAGCGACGGGGCGCAAGTATGTTCGCATGGCACTGGGCGGCATGCGCGATGAGGCTGAAATTCGCGGACACCGCCGTACTTATATCGGCGCGATGCCGGGCAAGGTGCTTCAAAGCCTGTCCAAGGTTGGAACGCGCAATCCGCTTTTCCTGCTGGACGAGATCGACAAGCTGGGAACAGATTTCCGGGGTGACCCGTCCAGCGCGCTGCTGGAGGTGCTGGACCCCGAGCAGAACCACAAGTTCGGCGACCACTATGTTGAGGTGGACTTTGACCTGAGCGATGTGATGTTTGTGGCTACCAGTAACTCGATGAACATTCCGCCAGCTTTGCTGGACCGTATGGAAGTTATTCGCCTTTCGGGTTATACCGAGGACGAAAAAGTCAACATCGCCATCACCTACCTGCTGCCCAAGCAGTTGAAGAACAATGGTGTCAAGGAGTCCGAGCTGCTGGTAACGGAAGAAGCTGTTCGTGACATCGTGCGCTACTACACCCGTGAAGCGGGCGTGCGTTCGCTTGAGCGTGATTTGTCCAAGATCTGCCGCAAGGTGGTGAAAGGCTTGCAGCTCAAAAAGATGGAACCTCAGGTCAAAGTGACAGCGGACAATCTCAACGATTTTCTGGGTGTGCGCAAGTTCAACTATGGCCGTGCCGAGCAACAGAATCAGGTGGGTCAGGTTGTCGGCCTGGCATGGACTGAAGTGGGCGGCGATCTGCTGACCATTGAAGCCGCGATGATGCCTGGCAAAGGCGTCATCACCCGTACGGGTTCACTAGGTGACGTGATGAAAGAGTCCGTAGAGGCTGCCCGTACCGTGGTGCGCAGCCGTTCGCGGCGCCTGGGTATCAAGGACGAGTACTTCGAGAAGCGGGATATACACGTTCACGTGCCAGATGGCGCTACTCCAAAAGATGGTCCAAGCGCTGGCGCAGCCATGACGACTGCTTTGGTTTCTGCGATGACCGGCATCCCTGTACGCAGCGATGTCGCCATGACCGGTGAAATCACCCTGCGCGGTGAGGTCACTGCTATCGGCGGGTTGAAGGAAAAGCTGTTGGCAGCGCTGCGAGGCGGTATCAAGACGGTTTTGATTCCGGAAGAGAACGCTAAAGACCTGCAGGATATTCCCGAGAATGTCAAAAATGGTCTGGAGATTGTTCCGGTGCGCTGGATTGACAAGGTGCTGGAAGTGGCGCTGGAGCGTATGCCAACCCCTTTGTCGGATGATGAGCCCGTTGCAGTGGCCGGAGCCGACGCGGCGCCAGTAACCCCACCTGTATTGCAGGTGAGTGAATCGGTGAAGCACTGAGCGTTAAAAAGCTGGTTTAACAAAACAGCCAAAAATTAGGCTATAATTTGAGGCTTGAAATGCGGGAATAGCTCAGTTGGTAGAGCGCAACCTTGCCAAGGTTGAGGTCGAGAGTTCGAGACTCTTTTCCCGCTCCACATTCTAAAAAAGGGAAGCGCAAGCTTCCCTTTTTTGTCGAACAAATTGGCGCGATAGCAAATCGGTTATGCAACGGATTGCAAATCCGTCTAGCCCAGTTCGACTCTGGGTCGCGCCTCCAGATTGCTTCTGGGCAGATGTGCCTCGTCAGCCGAAGTTGACGGGGCCTTTTTGTTTCACAATAGGCTAACGTGCCCGGGTGGTGAAATTGGTAGACACATCGGACTTAAAATCCGCCGCTTTCCTGCATAAGGGGCGTACCGGTTCGATTCCGGTCCCGGGCACCACTACACTGAGAT
>JAKQJK010000052.1 GCA_029561195.1 Pseudomonadota bacterium | reverse complement strand
GCGCAGAAATCCGATCTGGTGGTCTGCTCGTTGGACTTCGGGTTCTTTTCAGGACTTAATTGGCTCCCAGGCCCGTTTCAGGACACGGTCAGACGCTGAAACAGGCCGCCTGGCAGGCGTGCCACCTGGCCCGCCAGCTCCAGGGTCATCAGTTCCGCCTGCAACTGCGGGGTGCTGATGCCGGTTCGGGCCTGCAGCGCGTCCAGTCCGACAGGGTCAAACCCGAGGGCAGTCAGCAGATCGCTTTCTGCCTCTGAATCATCCTCAAAAGGATCATTAGTCCCCGCAGAATATGCGCGACCAGCTATTGAATTCGTAGCAAACTTCGGCGGCAGCACAATTTTCAACATTTCCAGCACATCCTGGGCCGACTCTACCAGTTTGGCGCCCTGCTTGATTAGCGCATGGCAGCCGCTTGCCTGTGTGGACTGGATCGAACCGGGAATGGCGAACACGTCCTTGCCGTGCTCTGCGGCCAGCCGCGCGGTGATGAGTGAGCCCGATTTGAGCGCGGCTTCCACCACCAGTGTGCCCTGCGCCAGCCCGGCAATCAGCCTGTTGCGTTTGGGAAAATTCTCGGCCAGCGGGGGTGTTCCCAACGGGTATTCGCTGATGATCAGCCCGTTTTCAGCAATGCGGTGGGCCAGATCGCGATGGTCTTTCTGATACACGCGGTCCAGACCGGTGCTTACGACGGCAATCGTGGCCAAGCGGCGGTTGTTGGTGCGCCGGCCGTCCAGAGCGCCTTCGTGCGCCGCGCTTTCCACGCCCGGCGCCAGGCCGGACACCACGGTCAGCCCCGCTTCGCTGAACGCTTTGGCGAAATGCCTGGCGTTGGCAGCGCCCTGCGGCGTCGGGTTTCGACTACCCACGACGGCAATACTGCTGGCCAGGCTTTTTGCTACTAAATCAATAGCTGTTTGCACATATTGGACGGGGGCTGAGGGGCTATTTGACTTGCCATTTCCGCTATTTCCCGCTGATTCATTGTTCTGGCCGCCTAGCAGGTAAAGCATCAGCGGCGGGTCTTCAATAGTCAGCAGGGACGGCGGATAGGTCGGGTCACCCAGCACCACGATGCGCCGCTGCTGGCGATTGGCTTCCAGCCAGTTCCAGGTGGTTGCCAGCAATACGGCCAGTTCAGGTGCTTCGGTATGAAGACTGGTCGCCTGCTTGCGGCTCACCACCTGCGCCAGGGTGGAGATGGGTTGGATGAAGATGGATTCAGGCGGCCCAAACGCGGCCAGCAGTTTGCGCGCCGATGCGTTGCCAACACCTGGCGTAAGCGTCAGGCGCAGCCACGCGGCGACTTCATCGCGCTCGATGAGATTTTTCGGGAATAGTGCCCCGTGAATGGGTTCAGACCACAGCCAGCGGCTTGAACCGGATCATGGTTTAGCGTGGGCTGCCCAAACGGTCGCCGACGCGAATGACTTCCGTCACTTCCAGAACCAGCGCGTAAGACACGCGGTCAAACGTACGGAACACCATCAGCAGGCCGTTACGCTCGTCCGGCAGCTTGATCTGGGGTTTGGTTGCATCGGTTTTGTCCTGCATGCGCAGCCCATCTTTTAAAATGGACATTACGTAACCGTTTTGCATGCCGTCTTTGGTGCCACGATTGATCACGACCACCTGATTTTGTGCTGCATTGACCACGGCGCTGCCATAGACGGACACGATGCGCCCGTCCACGGGGGACCCTGGAGCACGGGGGGCGTAATTGGGGAACTGACGCTCAGGTTCGGGCACCAGCCGGTCACCAACACGCATTTCTTCCTTGGCTGAAATGATGTCAATGGTTGCGGGCACGATGTCGGTCGTGGTTTTCCCGTCTGTGGCCGTCACCTGCTGGGTGGATTCGCTGCGAACCAGCGTTGCACCGCCGATGTATTGCGCCTCGTAAGCCAGTATTTCGCCAGTACCGGGGTCTTTCAGTGGTGTGGCGTTGCGGAAGATTCGGTATTGCTTTTCCTTGCGCTGGTCGTCAAGTAGCGGCGCTTCGACCGGGCCGCGGGCATAGGCGCGGTCCCCCTTGGTCAGCAGCACGCGGCCTTCGCCCTGCTGTGCGCCTGCCACGATGCGCGGCGCTGCGCTCAGACCTTTTTCGTCCACAACGATGGGCTCTGCCAGAAATGACTCGATCTGGTTGAAGTCTATAGTGGGCAGGGCACCACCGCCCAGAGCCTCATACCGGGTACGTGGCGACACCTTGACGGTATCGGTAGGCATGTCACCGGCTCCCGAAGGGCTGGAGCGAAGAGTGGCGCGGCCGTTTTTCTTCTCCAGAAACAGGCGCTGTCCGGGGTAAATCAGGTGCGGGTTCTTGATGTCGTTGAGGTTCATGCCCCACAGCTCGGGCCAGCGCCATGGGCTTTTGAGGAATATTTTCGAGATGGCCCACAGGGTGTCACCGCGTTTGACGGTGTAGTTGTCAGGCGCGTTGGGAGCCAGCTCACTCAAGGGAATGCCAGCCTGAGCCACTTGCTCGGCGGTAGCCTTTTGCCCTGGTGTGATTGGGAAATTCTGGGCCAGAGCGGGCAAAGCCAGCAGGGCGCCCGCCGCCAGTGCCAGCGCTGAGCTTGCAAATCGGGATGTCGTCATCATGTGTTTGTTCATATCTTGCTGCATTACAAGTGCCTGCTGGGGCACTTCAGGTTGACGGTCAGACGGGCCACGGTTGGCGCTCAAATCCTGATAAATCACGCACGATTTTGCGCTCAAGTCCTTGATCGGGCAACGTTTTCGGGCTTTGGCCCATGCGAGATGGCCGAAAAGTAGCGAAAATAACGACATCTTTGAGACGAATTCATGGCTTTACTTCCCATTCTTTGTTACCCCGACCCCAAATTGCACAAGGTGGCCAAACCGGTCGCCCAGGTGGACGCCCGCATCAAAAACCTGGTGACCGACATGCTGGAAACCATGTACGACGCCAAAGGCATTGGCCTGGCGGCAACACAGGTGGACGTGCACGAACGCCTGATCGTCATTGATGTGTCGGAAGAACGCAACGTGCCGCTGGTGCTGATCAACCCCGAACTGACGTGGACGAGCGCCGAAAAACACATCAACGAAGAGGGCTGCCTGTCGGTTCCCGGCATTTATGATGGGGTGGAGCGGTTTGACGCCGTCCACGTGACCGCGCTGGATGGTAGCGGCAAATCCCGGGTCATTGAAGCCGACGGCATGCTGGCGGTGTGTATCCAGCACGAGATGGATCATTTGATGGGCAAGGTATTTGTCGAATACCTGTCGCCGCTCAAACGCAACCGCATCAAGACCAAAATGCTCAAAGCCCAGCGTGAGGAGCGCGCTTGAGGGTCATTTTTGCGGGCACGCCCGAGTTTGCCCGCGTAGCGCTGGAGCGGTTGCAATCGGCAGGGCATGAAATTGTGTTGGTGCTCACTCAGCCCGACAGACCTGCTGGACGTGGTTTGAAGCTGCAAGCATCTTCAGTCAAAACTTATGCTCGGGCGCATAACCTGCCGGTCGCGCAGCCTCGTAGCTTGCGGCTGGACGGCAAATTTCCGGAAGAAGCGGCGGCGGCGAAAGAGGTGATTCAGGCTGCAAAGGCTGACGTGATGGTTGTTGCGGCTTACGGGCTGATCCTGCCGCAATGGGTGCTGGATGAAATGGATTGCCTGAATATCCACGCATCCCTACTCCCCCGCTGGCGTGGTGCCGCGCCAATTCACCGTGCCATTGAAGCGGGCGATATAGAAACCGGCGTGACCATCATGCAGATGGACGCGGGGCTGGACACGGGGGACATGCTGCTCGTCCAGAGCCTGCCCATTACTCACTGCGGCCCGAACGCTGATACGACGGGTAGCCTTCACGACAAGCTGGCTGCACTGGGCGGCGACCTGATCGTGCATGCTCTGAAACTGGCTGCTACCTCAGGCCTGAAGCCACAAGCCCAGCCGGTGACAGGTGTGACGTACGCGCACAAGATCGACAAGACCGAAAGCGCGGTGGACTGGCGTGAGGATGCCGACGTGATTGAACGACGCATCCGGGCTTTCAACCCCACGCCGGGTGCCTCGACGCAACTGGGCGGCGAAGTCATCAAGCTTTGGCGCTCTGAACTTACTAGCTACTCACGCAATGCTGACGAGCGCTGTGGCGCGATTTTGTCCTTGAATTCGACGGGAATTGACGTGGCTTGCGGTTCTGGCGTGTTGCGCCTGACCGAACTGCAGCGCGCCGGGGGCAAGCGGCTTCCCGTAGCCGATTTTTTACGCGGCGCGGACCTGCAGCCGGGCATAACGCTTGGGGTGTCTGCGGACACTGGACCGTAAGCCGGCGCACCCATGTTTTTCAAGCGTACCAATTACAGTCATCCGGAATTTCGCAATGGTGTAGGTGACATGCTGGGCGCGGCCCCTGGCATCGCCGCCTGGGGCTTGATGACGGGTGTGGCAATGGTCAAGTCCGGCATGAGTGTGGCCGAGTCCCTGCTGATGGCCGTGCTGGTATTTGCCGGCAGTTCCCAACTGGCCGCCATCCCGCTCATCATTGCCGGGGCACCCATCTGGATTGTTCTGGCGACCGGGTTTTGCGTGAACCTGCGTTTTGTTGTTTTCAGTCTGCATTTGCGGCCCTATTTGATGCATTTGCCGATGTGGGAGCGCATGACACATGGTTATTTCACGGCGGACCTGACCTACGTTTTGTTCACGCGCCGCTTCCCGCAGGTGGGTACCGAACCTGCGCAACTTCGGGCTCAGGAGTCGTATTTGAGCGGCAACTGCCTCATTAACTGGTTGAGCTGGATGGGCTCCAGCGTATTGGGCGTGGTGCTGTCCAACCTGATTCCGGCGGCCTGGGGCCTGGGATTTGCCGGCATTTTGTGTCTGATTGGTATTTTGTGCAGTCTGGCCACCACTCGGTTGCGGCTGTTATCGGCCGGGGTGGCGGGTGTGGCGGCTGTTGCCACGTACGCATTACCCTTGAAACTCAACATACTGGTGGCCATTGCAGCGGCTGTGATTCTGTGCCTGAGCATGGAAAACCGCTTTCCGCCCGCCCGCAAGCCGGCCCTGTGATGGAAATAGACCCATACACGCTAGTAGTGATTCTCGGTCTGGCCTGTGTGACGGTGCTGGCGCGCAGCTTCTTCATGATTTCGCGGACTTCATGGGAACTGCCAAACTGGGCACTGCGGGGTTTGCAGTACGCCCCCATCGCGGCGCTGGCAGCCGTAGTTTTGCCCGAGGCGGTGATGACACAAGGCCATTTGGTGAGCACCTGGCAGGATGCGAGGTTGTATGCGGCCGTAGCCGGAGCGATTGCTTACTTCTGGCGTAAGGATGTGTTGATAACCATTGTGGTGGGCATGGCTGTTTTTATGCCCTTGCATCTCGGGCTGGGCTGGTAGACGTATCGACCTCATAAGGAGCGCTTAAGTCCACCGCGCTAAGGTCGCTCATTCGCGCTTGAACACAAGCTATAGGCACAGGAAGATTGTGAAAGAGGTTTTCAATTGAACGCGAGCAAAGGAATTGCTTCATCCATCCCCTGGAGTCCGCACATGCTGGCTCTGGTGGTCAGCGGCTGGCTGGCGACGGTGGGCAATGTGCCGTTATGGCGTGCCCTGTTTGCCTTGCCTGAGCAAAGCAGCTTGCGCGGCCTGTTGTTCGCAGCCGGTTTTGCCGCCCTGATTGCGGCCGCTACCATGGCTTTGCTCAGCCTGCTAGCATGGCCTGGTGTTTTCAAACTGGTGGCGAGCCTGTTGCTGATTACCGCGGCATCCAGCACTTATTTCATGCTGCAGTACGGTGTGGTGATCGACGCCACCATGATGGCCAACGTCATGCACACGGATGCGCGGGAAACACGTGACCTGCTGTCCTGGTGGCTGGTTCTGAGCCTGGTGGTGATCGCGGGCCTTCCGATGGTCTGGCTGTTCCGGCAAAGGCTCGTCGAGCGTTCACTGTGGTCACACGCCTGGCGCAACCTGCTGGCGTTGCTGGGCGCGACGGTGGTGATGGTTGGCGTACTACTGGCGTCCTATCAGGACATGGCATCGCTGATGCGCAACCACAAGGATGTTCGCTATCTGATCAACCCGCTCAATGCGCTTTATGGTGTGGGCAAGCTGGCAGCAGATCAGGTACCGCGTGCCCAGCAGGTTCTCCAGGTGATTGGCGAAGATGCTCGCCTGGGTGCTGCCTATGCGGCCCAGGAAAGGCCGCCAATTGTTCTGCTGGTGGTGGGTGAAACCGCACGGGCCGCCAACTTTTCGTTGGGGGGTTATGCCCGTAACACCAACCCCGAACTATCTGAGCTAAAGAAAACGGGTGATCTCACTTATTACAGGGCCGTGCGCTCCTGTGGCACCAATACCCAGGCGTCGGTGCCCTGCATGTTTTCGCACCTGGGTAAATCAGCCTTTGAGGCCAGCCCCGAGCGGTTTGAGAACCTGCTGGATGTCTTGCAACGTGCAGGGCTGGCGGTGCTGTGGCTGGATAACCAGTCCGGCTGCAAAGGGCTGTGCGATCGTATTCCCAATGTGCTGACCCGCACGCTGGAGGAGCCCGGCCTGTGTGCCGATGGCGAGTGTTTTGACGAGGTCATGCTCAAGGGGCTGGACGCACGCATTGCGGCGCTGGACCCCGTGCGGCGTGCCCGGGGCGTCGTGGTTGTTATGCACCAGATGGGGAGCCACGGGCCTGCCTACTTCAAGCGCTCACCTACGGCATTCAAGAAATTTATGCCGGAATGTGCCAGCAATGTGCTTCAGCAATGCCCGCGCGAACAATTGATCAATGCCTTTGACAACACGCTGGTATACACCGACCACGTGCTGGCCAGTGCGGCGAAGTGGCTGGATCAGAAAAGCCAGGCCGGTCAGGCGGATACGGCGCTGCTTTACGTCTCGGATCATGGCGAATCACTGGGTGAAAACAACTTGTACCTGCACGGCCTGCCCTACGCGCTGGCGCCGGAATTTCAAACCCATGTGCCGATGGTGACCTGGCTCTCGGGTGCTATGCAAAAACGAACCGGAGTGCGCACCGATTGCCTGAATCAGCATGCTGATGCACCGCTGACCCACGACAACCTGTTTCACGCGATGCTGGGGCTGCTGGATGTTCAGACCCGGTTGTACAAGCCGGAGATGGACTGGTTCGCTGCCTGCCGCTGAGGTTTGCCGGGCGATCTGCGAGGTTGCGGGGGCCTACAATTTGAGGCTGCTCAACCCGACCTGACATCGCCACCATGAAATTCATCCGCTTTACTGATCTGTGTGCCCAAGGCCATGTGGCTGGCAAACGTGTTTTTATCCGTGCTGACCTGAATGTGCCGCAAGACGATGCCGGGAACATCACCGAAGACACGCGTATTCGCGCCTCTGCGCCTTGTATCCAGCTCGCGCTGGACTCGGGTGCCGCCGTGATGGTGACCTCGCATCTGGGCCGCCCGACTGAAGGCGCCTTCAAATCGGAAGACTCGCTCGCGCCGGTGGCCAAACGCCTAAGTGAATTGCTGGGGCGCGATGTGCCGCTGGTGTCGAATTGGGTGGACGGCGTCAAGGTCAACGGCAAGGCGCTTGCAGTGGGCCAGGTGGTCCTGCTGGAGAATTGCCGTGTCAACCCGGGTGAGAAGAAAAACAGCGAAGAGCTGTCAAAAAAAATGGCGGCACTGTGCGATATCTTTGTGCACGATGCCTTTGGCACGGCTCACCGCGCCGAAGCCAGCACCTACGGCATCGCGCAGTTTGCACCCATTGCCTGCGCCGGCCCGCTGCTGGCCGCGGAAATGGATGCGATCTCGGCCGCCCTGCTAGCGCCCAAGCGTCCGCTAGTGGCCATCGTGGCGGGCTCTAAAGTATCCACGAAACTTACCATTCTCAAAAGTCTGGCGAATAACGTCGATCAGCTGATCGTGGGCGGCGGTATTGCCAATACCTTCATGCTGGCTGCGGGCCTGAAGATTGGCAAGAGCCTGGCCGAGCCTGATTTGCTACCCGAGGCCAAGGCGGTGATTGAAGCCATGAAGGCCCGCGGTGCGGCAGTGCCCATCCCCACCGATGTGGTGACGGCCAAGGAATTCAAGGCCGATGCAGTCGCCACCGTAAAGCGTGCGACCGACGTGGCGGATGACGACCTCATTCTGGACATCGGCCCCGAAACTGCGAAGGTGCTGGCGGCGCAGCTGATGAATGCGGGCACCATCGTCTGGAACGGTCCGGTGGGCGTGTTTGAGTTTGCGGCGTTTGAGAACGGCACCAAGTTGATCGCCCACGCTATCGCGGACAGTGCTGCCTTTTCGATTGCCGGTGGCGGCGACACGTTGGCAGCTATTGCCAAATACGGCATCGAGAAACGCGTGGGCTACATCTCCACTGGCGGCGGCGCTTTTCTGGAAGTGCTGGAAGGCAAAACCCTGCCTGCGTTTGAAATTTTGCAGCGCCGTGCAGCAGGTTGATTCGCTATATAAATAATAGCTTTTTCGTTTATCAGACGCTGGCTTGAGGCCGATTTGGTGCTGAAGAACCGCCAAATCGACTCTCCGCCTGCTTTCGAAACTCTGAAGGCGTGGTGCCCTTTATTTCCAGAAAACGGCGGTTGAAATTGGCCACGTTGTTGAACCCCACGTCGTAGCAAATATTGGTTATGTAGCGGTCCGAACTCATCAACAGCTGGCAGGCACGGTTGATGCGCACGTGGTTGACGAAGTCGGTGTAGGTGTTGCCCGTCGCCTTGCGAAAAAACCGAGAAAACCGGCTCTCGCTCATGCCCAGATCAGCGGCCACATCCGCTGCTGTGAGCGATTGAGCCACGTTTTCAGTGATGCGGTTGACGATGGCGTTGATTTGGTCGAGTTCGGCATCGTTGTCGCCGCCCTGCATCTGCACGTTGGATAGCAGCCGGTAATCGGTCCACCGCGCCAGATCGGTCATGAAATCGAGGAAAGCAGTGAGACGACGCAAGCCTCTGGATGCTTTAACTTCGTGCCAGTGCTGCTGGCTGCTTTGCGAGATGCCAAAAAACTCGATGCCATGTTTCGCACGTTCCAGCAAAGGTAGCAGTTCGGTCAGCTCGGGAATAGTCTGGCAGGCCTGCTCAATCGGCTCGTGCCGGAACTGGATGACCAGGTCGCGTTTGGCCACGCCCTCAGGCGGAATGTCGACGGAAATCCAGTTGTGTGGCAACCGCGGCCCACACAGGACCACATGGCCGGGCTCGAATGGCCCAATCCAGTCACCGACAAAGGCCTTGCCCGATGTTGCGGTGATCAGGTGAAGTTCGTATTCGTCATGGCAGTGCCAGCGTGCCAGCGGTGTAGGATAGCCATGGTCCAGACAGCGGATAAAGCCCACGTCGGCTGGGGGCTCGTAGCCCAGCGATGTGCTACGGTTGTAGTCGGCCTCCAGCTCAGGCTGGCGTTGTCGGTTGGAGTGGGGCGAAAGGGTATGGGCAAGTGAAGCCACGGAAAGCTCCAGCGGGTTGGGTTCAGCTCATTACGTTACCACCATCCACGTTCAGTGTCTGCGCGGTGATGTAGGAGGCTTCGTCACTGGCCAGGAATACGGCGGCGCCGGCTATGTCGGTCGGATCACCCATGTAACCGAGTGGCACGGCTTCCCCCACCCGTTTTTTCTTCTCGCCCAGAGGCAGGTTTTCGTATTTGGCGAAAAGGGCGTCCACGTGTTTCCACATGGGCGTGGCAATCACGCCGGGCGCAATGCCATTGACACGGATGTGGTGTGGCGCCATCGCCAGTGCGGCGCTTTGCGTGTAGCTGATGATGGCCGCTTTAGTGGCGCAGTAGTGTGAAACCAATGCCTCGCCGCGACGGCCCGCCTGCGACGCCATGTTGATGACCGCACCACGTGTGTGGTTGGCCACCATATTGGCCAGCACCTTCTGCATAACAAAAAAAGCGCCTTTGACATTGACGGCAAACATCTTGTCATACATCACTTCATCACTCTCCAGCAAGGGCGCCATATCGAAAATGGCTGCGTTGTTGAAAAGAATTCGGATGGGGCCGAAATGGTCAATGGCCTGGGCGATCAGGCGGGTGATGTCTGTGGACTGCGTAACGTCGGCAGCGATGTAGTTCAGCTGACCCGGAAACTCGGCCTGCAGGGCCTGAACCTGCGCTGAAGGCTGAGTGGGCAGGTCCACCACACTGCAGCGGGCGCCTTCCCGCAGATAAGCGGCGGTTACCGCGGCGCCAATTCCGCCTCCCGCACCCGTAAGAATTGCGTGACGCTTGTTCAAGCGCAGAATGCTGGGTTTGGACGAGTCGTTCATGGCCGATGATTCTTGACAAAAAGGGAGACGCGTTCGCGGGCTTCACGCACGGCGCTGACGACGGTGGGGTTGCCCGCCAGGGGCCCCCACAAGACCGGGTCCGCGCAAAAGGCAACGACGGGATCCGCCGCTTCGCAGATGACGTGCGCCGACGCTGCATCCATCGCTTGATCCTGATAGGTGTAGGCAATCTCGCCACGGTGCCACCGCTGCAGGTATGCCAGGAACAAAGCTGGCAACATGGCTACGCTAGCGATGGGTTCGCCACGGGCCAGCCGTTCGCGAATCGTCGGCGTTATGAAGCCCGGAATCTTGGAGAAACCGTCCATGGCCACTCGCTGATTCGTATCGCGAATGGCCGGATTGCCAAAACGGTCCAACACTACGTCGCGATAGGCTGCGAGGTCAATCGGGCTGGGCGAAAGCACGGGAATCACATCATCTGTCACATAGTCATATGCAAACCGGCGGATCACCGCGTCGTGGGTGCCTTCGTGGATGAACTGGTAACCCACCAGTGTGCCTGCCCACGCAATGCAGCTGTGGGTCGCGTTCAGCAGGCGGATCTTGGCTTCTTCAAATGGCGCAACTGACTTGACCATTTGCACGCCAATTGTTTCCCATTTTGGGCGACCGGCACAAAAGCTGTCTTCAATCACCCACTGAATGAAGCTCTCACCCATTACCGGCGCGGCATCGGCCCAGCCGGTAGCAGCCAGCACCCGCTGCGCAACGTCGGGTGTTGGTCGCGGCGTGATGCGATCCACCATCGCGTTGGGGCTGGTTGTATTGGTTGCAATCCATTTCAACAGTTCGTCGTCGCCCAGTTGCCCGATGAATTGAACCAGACCGCTGCGAAACCGGTCACCGTTGTGCCGCAGGTTGTCGCAATTGAGCAGCGTTACTGGCCCGGCAGTTGCTCGCATCCGCTGGCGCAACATGGCAGTGAGCGCGCCGTAAATGGTGCTACCAGCCTGATCCAAACGATTGGCAGCGAGGTCGGTCGCGATATCTGCTGAAGCAGTGTCCAGCTGGTTGTGGGCATCCAGGTAATAGCCAGCCTCTGTGACTGTGAACGAAATGATTCGTGTCGTCGGGTCAGCCGCTTTGGCAATCAAGCCAGACAGC
>JAKQJK010000047.1 GCA_029561195.1 Pseudomonadota bacterium | reverse complement strand
TGAAGACCTGCACCGGGCTGTTAACCGGGAAGTGCTGGCTGTGCGTAGCGGTGTGGGCATGCTGGATGCATCCACTCTGGGCAAGATCGATATCTGCGGCCCCGATGCTGCCAAACTGCTGAACTGGGTGTACACCAACCCCTGGCTAAAACTGGAAGTGGGTAAGTGCCGTTACGGCCTGATGCTGGACGAGAACGGCATGGTGTTTGATGATGGTGTGACAGCGCGCCTTGCCGAAGACCATTTCCTGATGACCACTACCACTGGGGGTGCGGCGCGGGTGCTGGGCTGGCTGGAGCGCTGGACCCAAACCGAATGGCCGGACATGAAGGTCTATATGACCACTGTCACGGATCAGTGGTCTACGTTTGCTGTGGTTGGGCCAGAAAGCCGTACGGTGGTCGGGCGCGTCTGCAAGGATGTGGACCTGTCCAACGATGCTTTCCCATTCATGAGCTGGCGCGCCGCAACGGTGGCCGGTGTGAAAGCCCGTATCATGCGCATCAGCTTTTCGGGCGAAATGTCGTTTGAGGTGAATGTGCCGTCGAACACCGGCGCGTACGTGTGGAAGGCGTTGATGGCTGCCGGAGCTGATCTCAACATCACACCCTATGGTACGGAAGCCATGCACGTTTTGCGTGCCGAAAAAGGCTACATCATCGTAGGGCAAGATACCGACGGCTCCATCACCCCCTTTGATCTGGGGATGGGCGGCATGGTCGCCAAGACCAAAGATTTCCTGGGGCGTCGTTCTTTATCCCGCAGTCACACGGCCGGTTCTGACCGCAAGCAACTGGTGGGTTTGATGACCGATGAAGCCCAATTGGTGTTGCCAGAGGGCACACAACTGACGGACAACTCGCAAGCAAGCCCACCTCCCGTACCTATGATTGGCCACGTGACGTCCAGCTATTACAGCCCGACGCTGAACCGGTCCATCGCGATGGCCGTAGTGCGATCGGGCACCCAGCGCATGGGCCAGAAGATTTACGCCTCACTAGTTGATGGCCGATACGTTGCCGCCACGGTGTGCAGTCCAGTGTTTTATGACCCGGAAGGAAAACGCCTCCATGCCTGAAGTCGTGATGGAAAGTCCTTTGGCGGGTATTGCCCGTCTGGGGCAGCGTGTGCTTGTTGTAGATGGCAAGTCGTGTGCACTATCTGAAGTGCCCTTTGTGGAGATGCTGAATCTGCGGGGTGATGCGAACGATGCCCTTTTTACGCAAACCATTTTGAGCGTTACGGGCCTGGCGTTGCCGACTTTACCCAATACAGCCAGTATTGCGGGCCGGCGTCAACTCTTGTGGCTTGGCCCCAATGAATGGCTGCTTAAATTGCAGGATAGT
Source organism: Pseudomonadota bacterium (assembly GCA_029561195.1). GTDB lineage: Bacteria > Pseudomonadota > Gammaproteobacteria > Burkholderiales > Burkholderiaceae_C > Egaibacter. The sequence continues at coordinate 13,915 of JAKQJK010000047.1, read as the reverse complement.
CAGGGCGATTCGATGGAGTCTGCACTGCGAACTGCCTTGCAGGGCCAGCACGTATCCGTGGTGCAGGTGGGCGACGGCAACACGACACTGACGGTGAAGGGCCCTGCCGCAGCAGACCTGCTGTCTCGTGGCTGTCCTCTGGATTTGCATCCCCGTGTATTTCCTGCGTGCGCGCTGGCGCAGACGCACATTGCCAAGGCGGGTGCCACGGTGTTGTGCCTGGAAGCGGCTACCAGTTTTGAGTTGACGGTGCGCCGCAGTTTTGCCGACTACCTGTTTCGCTGGCTGTGTGAAGCAGGCGCCTGATTTCGTTTCAATTTCCCCGAGGCAATGACCTACTTCCTGGGTATTGATACCGGAGGGACATTCACCGATGCGGTTCTGCTGGATGCCGACAGAAACATTGTCGCGTCCGCCAAGAGTCTAACCACCCGGTTTGACCTGGCTCTGGGTATTGCCGCCTCTCTGGACAAATTACCCGCCAACTTGCTGTCTCAGGTGGGGCTGGTGTCGCTGTCCACCACCCTCACCACCAACTCCGTCGTGGAAGGCAAGGGGTCGCCTGTTTGCGTGTTGCTGGCAGGTTATGACCCGCCGCAGGTCAAAGCAAGTGGACTGGTCGAACTGCTCGGCAGCGAAGCCATCGTTGCTTTGGCCGGCGGGCATGACGCCGGTGGGCTTCCCATCCAGCCGCTGGACGAGGCAGCCGCTCGTGCGGCCATTCTTCACCATGCACCCCGTGTGTCGGCCTTCGCCATTTCGGCCAGCTTTGGAGTGCGAAACCCCGAGCATGAGCTGCAACTTCGCAGCTGGGTCGAAGCGCTGTGCGACCTGCCAGTGACTTGTGGGCATGAACTCGCTTCCAGTCTCGGTGCACCGCGCCGCGCCATGACCGTAGCGCTGAACGCGCGCATGATTTCACACGTCAAAGCACTGATTGACTCGGTCAAGCGCACCTTGCGCGCACGGGAGATCGATGCGCCGTTGATGATGGTCAAAGGCGACGGCACCTTGATCAATGTGGCCAGTGCGCTGCAGCGTCCGGTGGGTACCGTGCTGTCCGGCCCGGCCGCCAGCGTGCTGGGGGCATGCGCTCTCAGCGGTTTGGAAAACGCCGTAGTTGCCGACATGGGTGGGACTACGACCGATATCGCCGTGGTACGCAACGGCCGGCCCGAACTGAGTTTTGATGGCGCCATGATTGGTCAGTGGCGACCTATGGTGGAGGCGGTCAAGGTCTACGCTATTGGCCTTGGCGGCGACAGTGAAGTGCGTTTTCAGGGTGGGGACGGTCTGGCCATCGGACCGCGCCGGGTCGTACCCTTGAGTTTGCTGGCTTATGAGCACCCCCACGTGTTGGCTGTTCTGGAGCGACAGCAAACCGAGTCGCCACACGGCAGCCAAATTCGATTTGCCCAGCGTCTGCAGGCCGATGAGGCCACAGTGGCGCGCTTGCCCGACGATGAGTTACGCGCATGGGAGCTGCTGGCAAAAGGACCTGTGGACTTGGAATGCGCCAACATGGATGACCGCGCGTTGTCCAAAGCGCTGGCCCGCCTGGAACGCAAAGGCCTGGTTATCTACAGTGGCTTCACGCCAAGCGATGCCGCCCACGTGCTGGGCATGTCCAACCACTGGAATACGGAGGCAGCCATTTTTGGCGCCCGCATCTGGGCGCGCCAGATGCGTCATCTTTATGGTCTGGGCACGTGGGTGTTGGGTGACGCACTGGCGCCGTCGCGGCAGGTAGTAGACAAGGTCATCGACACCATCTGCCAGAAGCTGATAGAGGCGGGTCTGAACGACGCGGGTCAGATGAACGAAGGCAATGCCAACAAGATGGCGGCCCTGTTGACCCAGATGGCCCTGCATCACCGAACAGCGGGTACCGGGCCGGCCGCAGTTTTCAGTTTGCAGTTTGCCTCTGGTGTACCGCTGGTTGCAGTCGGAGCACCTGCTGCCAGCTACTACCCCAGGGTTGCCCACGGCCTCGGTGTGCAGCTGGTCATGCCGCCGCATGCCGATGTGGCCAATGCGGTGGGGGCCGTGCTGGGGCAGGTTTCGCAGCGCGTCCACATCACAGTGTCGCAACCCGTGAAAGGCGTGTTTCGCGTGTTCACGCAGGCAGGCCCGCGCGACTTTGATCGTCTTGAGCCCGCCATTGCTCTCGCGCAGGATTTGGCGGGCCAAGAGGCCACTACCCGTGCCCTGCAGGCGGGTGCAGCCAGCGTTATTGTCGAGTTCAGCCAGGAAGACAACAACGTCAACAACGACATTGACGGCAACATGTTCTTCGAAGCCCGCGTAACGGCTACGGCTTCCGGCGCACCCGTCATCAAGCGTTATGGAGGTCATGCATGATGCCATCGGCATCCACCACATCCGTTCCGTCAAGAGCCCAACTGGTGGCAGCACTGTCGGTGCACGGGTTGCGGCTGCGTGGAGGCTGGCTACCTGGTGTGGAAGATGCACTTCCCTCCTTGCCTGGCGGACAAACTGCGGCGGTGGTGTGGATGGTCGGCGTGACGGGTTCGGACTTCTGGCCGCTCTTCAAAGCCACGTCTTTCTATCAGGACGGCCAGCCCGATCCACTGGATCGATGGAGTCAAGCGATTGGCAGCGAGCTGGCCAATCAGTGGGGTGGCATGGCATTGTTCCCGTTTGACGGGCCACCGTATCACCCTTTTCAGCGGTGGGCCACACGTGCGGAACCCCTGCAGGCCAGCCCGCTGATGCTGCGCATTCATCCCGAGTTTGGTTTGTGGCACGCTTACCGGTTTGCGCTGGCCCTGCCTGTCGCGCTGCCGGATGACCTGCCCGCCTTCACCCACGTCCCGGCCACGGCACGATCTGATCTGTGCCTGACCTGCGACGGCCAGCCCTGCCTGAGCGCCTGCCCGGTACAAGCCTTTACCGGCGCAGCCTATCGGCTGGACGCTTGCGCCGCTCACCTGCACTCACCTGACGGAGGTGATTGCATGCAGTCCGGCTGTCGGGCGCGCCGTGCCTGTCCGATTGGACGTGATCACACCTACGAGCCGGAACATGCGGCGTTTCACATGCGGGCGTTTGCGAGCAGGCATTAACATCGTCACGTATTTTGCTATATGTTTCATAGCCACTCATGCATATGATACGTACCCTGGCGGCCAATTTTCTTCGTAAAACGGTGTATTTGAGCCCCCGGGAATCCCCTGACGTGATTCCGCAAGCGACAGTCGCGTTTGGAGCGTCGCACGCCTTTGGGTTGAATACACTTTTCCACGTTGCCTTGAGGCTCAATTTCCATTTACCCTAGATACTGCTGTTCATTACCGGCAAACGACCACTGACCGAGGTTTGGCGTGGGTTTGCACGGATTGAACACACTCACGTCACATCATCCAATTCCTCTGGGAGCAAGCGATAAATGGCCAAATTTCCTGAAAGAGCCAAAGTTGTCATCATTGGCCAAGGCGGCATCGTCGGCGCTTCGGTGGTGCATCATCTGATCGAACGCGGCTGGGACAATATCGTCGGAATCGACAAATCCGCCATCCCCACGGATGTGGGGTCCACCGCACATGCATCTGACTTCTGCTTCAATACGATGCACGATCAGATGACGATTTTCACCACCAAATACAGCATCGACTTCTATGACAAGATGGGTCGTTATGAGCGCATTGGCGGCATAGAAGTGGCCCGGGTAGGCGATGACGAGCGCATGGTGGAACTCAAGCGCCGCGTGGCCTCGGGCAAAGCCTTTGGCAACCGTGTGGAGATGATCACGCCCGCAGAAGCCAAAGCCAAATTCCCGCTGCTGGAAGAAAGCATGATCCAGGGTGCCTTGTGGGACCCCGATGCCGGTCTGGTCAAGCCGCGTTCTCAAATGGTGGCGGGTGAGCTGGTTGATGCGGCTGTGGCCTCGGGCAAGCTGCTGTCGTTTGCCAACACGGCGTGCACCGGGCTGCGTATTGAAAACGGCCGTATCCAGGGCGTGGAAACTACCCGAGGCTATGTCGCCGCCGACTATGTGGTGGTTTGCGCCGGCTTGTGGGGGCGCCTGATTGCGGGCATGGCTGGTGAAGACTTGCCCATCATGCCGGTGGACCATCCGCTCACATTCTTCAAACCCTATCTGAAATTTGCCGGTACCGGCAAGGACATCGGTTACCCGCTGTTGCGCGACCAAGGCAATTCGGCTTACCTGCGCGACACGGGGGACCCGAAGACGCCTGAGGGCGGGCAGATCGAATGGGGTTACTACGAAGAGAAGAACCCGCGCATGTGCCATCCGCGCGATCTGCTCGAAAAGGAGCAGGCCAGGTTGTCGCCTTCGCAGCGCGACCTGGAGCTGGAGCAGATCATGGCGCCGCTGGAGCGGGCCATTGAGCTCACACCCATCCTGGCCGAACTGGGCTACGACGAGAAACATTCCTTCAACGGCTTGTTGCAGGTCACCACTGATGGCAACCCCTCGATCGGCGAATCGTCCAAAGTGCGTGGTCTTTGGTACGCTGAAGCCGTGTGGGTGAAGGACGCGCCGGGTGTAGGCAAGCTGGTGGCCGACTGGATGACCGATGGCTACACCCATCTTGACCATGCCCGCATCGACGTGGCCCGCATCTATCCGTACCAGCAGGACGAAAAATACATCCACGACCGTTGTTATGAAGGTGCCTTCAAGATATACAACCCGCCGGTGCACAACCGCGAGCCCTACAGCGCCGGGCGCGGCATCTTCAAGAGCCCGTTCTACGAGCGCGAAAAAGCGCTAGGCGCCTATTTCATGGAGCTATCGGGCTGGGAGCGTGCACACGGTTATGCCAGCAACGAGCATCTGCTGGCGGTCTACGGCGACAAGGTGCCGGTGCGTGCCAACGAGTGGGACAACCGCCACTTCTGGCGCGTGTCGAATGCCGAACATCTCAAGATGTCGGAAGACGTGGGCATGATCAACGTTTCGCACTTCGCCGAGATTGATGTAGTTGGCCCGGATGCTGCGGACTTGCTGGAATACATCTGCGTGGCCAAGGTGGGTGGCGACACCCCGGTGGGCAAAGGCATCTACACCCACTTCCTGGACGGCAAGGGTGGTGTGCGCGCCGATCTGACAGTTCTGCGTCTGGGTGAGGACCACTACCGCGTGGTCGACGGCGCCGATGCCGGGCACCGCGACCTGACCTGGATACGCCGCATGGCCCAAGACCGCGGTGCCAACGTGACGGTGACCGATACCACCACACAGTACGGTTGCCTGGGGCTTTGGGGACCCAACGCCCGTGCCACCATCCAGAAAGTGGCCGACGAGCCCGAGGCCTGGTCGAACGAGAACTTCCCTTTTGCGGCTTTGCGGGAACTGAAAATCAAGGGTGTGCCGGTGCTTGCTTTCCACATTTCGTATGTGGGTGAGCAAGGCTGGGAGTTGCACTTCAAGTATGAAGACGGCTTGGCCTTGTGGGATGCGCTGTATGCCCTGGGCGTTACACCGGTGGGTGTGGAAACCTATGCCAACAGCCGCCGTATGGAGAAGAGCCTGCGCCTGCAAAACGCCGATCTGCTGACCGAATACAACCTGTTCGAATGCGACCTGGCCCGCCCCAAGGTGAAGGCCGCCGATTTCCACGGCAAGGAAGCCCACCTGAAATTCCGCGAACGCGAACACCAGGCCGCCATCCTCTGCACCCTTGCCATGACCAGCAACGTCGATAGCACTGGTGTGGCGCGTTATCCACTGGGCAACCTTCCAGTGATGGATCCCGCAACCGGCGCGACCCTGATCGACGCGCTAGGCCGCCGCTCCTATACCACCAGCATCGCCTTTGGGCCTATCATCGGCAAAAACATTGCGCTGGCCTATCTGCCCTATGAATACTGCCAAGTCGGGCGCACGCTGCAGATTCAGTACTTTGACGATGTCTATCCGGTCAAGGTCGAAGCGGTCGGTTATGGTGCCTTGTACGATCCCGAAAATACCAAGCCTCGTTCGTGATGACGATAGTCGTTGCGCCGGACTACCGACGCAACGCGGTGAACGCTTCAAACTCCCAGCTACGCATGCCCAGCAGCAGGGTGTAGCCCTCACGTTCCTTGTCCGGCAGCTTCTGGTCAGCCAGATGTTGCTGGGCAAAGTCTTGCGCTACGCGCTGCATGCGCTCCATGAACGACGGCGCCAGGCTGCGACTCACCGAGCCGTGCACCAGCAGCAGACCTTCACCGGCGCCGTCAAACCCGCCTGAAAAGTAGTCGAGCAGAGCGTTCTCGCGAAAGTAGCCCATCACCGGGCCGTGCGGTCGCCATCGAAACGTCTTTGCCAGTTTCAGGCGGTAGCGGTTGAGTGGGCGCAGCTCGATGATGCCGATCCGGTCCAGTTGCGCCAGGTATTTGATGCCCTCGGCCTCGCTGAGCCGGTAGCTCGTCACGATCTGTTCCAGCGTCCATTGGCTCAGTACACAAATCGCTACCAGCAACAGCTTTTTGTCGGCCACCACGGCGCGTTCCTGTTCTTGTGTGAGTTGAGCCAGCAAGGGCTGGGCATCTGCCACACGGCGTGCCAGGTCAGCAAAGTCCAGCTTCAGAGCCCGGCAGATGGCATCGATGCGTGAAAGGGGCATGTCGCCTTTGGCCAGCATGCGCTTGACACTGGACTCGGCCATGCCGAGTCCAGTGGCCAGATCGGAGTAGGTCATCTGCGCGGCTTTGAGTTCTTTCTTGAGGGCTATGACTAGGTCTGCAGTGGTGCTCATGGGCTTTAAAGTATTGAATGGCGATACCGTTGGGCCGATTATGGCCACCCCTTGTCGAATTTCGAAGTTGGGCGTCCCGATCAAGGCAGAATGCAACGCAAAACAACGAAACGCAGAGGAAGTAAGCATGTCCCCGCCCAACCAGCAGGATCACCCGAACCAGTTTTCCCTGCTGCAACAACGCCGCTTCGCCCCGTTCTTCTGGACTCAGTTTTCCGGCGCCGCGAATGACAACCTGTTTAAGTTTGCGTTTACGGTGATGGTGACGTATCAGCTCAGCGTGGGCTGGTTGTCCCCCTCCATGGCCGGGCTCGTGATTGGCGCGCTGTTCATTCTGCCGTTTTTGCTGTTCAGTGCGACCAGTGGCCAACTCACAGACAAGTACGACAAGACGGCCATGATCCGTTTCGTCAAAAACCTGGAGGTGGTCATCATGTTGCTGGCCGCCTGGGGTTTCGTAACGGACAGTGTTCCCCTGCTGCTGGGGTGTACCTTCCTTATGGGCCTTCACTCCACGTTATTCGGCCCGGTTAAATTTGCCTATCTGCCACAGGTGTTGTCCGAGCGTGAACTTACGGGCGGAAATGGCATGGTGGAGATGGGCACGTTCGTTGCCATCTTGCTGGGAAACATCGTCGGTGGTTTGCTGGTAGCCATTCCCGGCACAGGACATCGTGACGTGGCCATTGCATGCGTTGCGCTGGCTTTGGTGGGGCGCGTTGTGGCTGGGTATATTCCGTCTGCACCCGCTACCGACCCAAGCCTCAAGATCAACTGGAACCCGGTGTCGGAAACCTGGCGCAACCTCAGATTAGCGCACGGCAATCTGGTGGTGTTCCGGTCGCTGCTCGGCATCAGCTGGATGTGGTTTTTTGGCGCTGTGTTTCTGAGCCAGTTTCCCAGCCTGGCCAAAGACGTGCTGCACGGAAATGAGCAAGTGGCGTCAGCTCTGTTGGTGGTATTTTCTATCGGCATCGGCACGGGCTCGTTGTTGTGTGAGGTGCTGAGCCGTCGTCACGTCGAGATTGGTCTGGTGCCACTGGGCGCGATCGGCATGAGTGTGTTTGCCATTGATCTGTACTTTGCATCCAGAGGTTTGCCGTCGTCCGACGTGATGAGTCTGGGCGCCTTTCTGGCACAGCCAGCCCACTGGCGCGTGATGGCCGACCTGGCCTTGCTCAGCCTGTTTGCGGGCCTGTACAGCGTGCCCATGTATGCCCTGATTCAGCTGCGCAGCCAGCCAACACATCGTGCTCGTATCATTGCGGCCAACAACATCCTGAATGCGCTGTTCATGATTGCCAGTTCCGTCATTGCCGGGCTGTTGCTCAAGAGTGGGTTCACCATCCCGCAGATATTTCTGTTCACGGGTCTGGCCAACGCGGTCGTGGCGTTTTACATCTTCATGCTGGTGCCTGAGTACCTGTTGCGGTTCGTGGCTTGGGTGCTATCGCATTTTGTGTACCGGTTCAAGGTTTCAGGCGACGAGCACATTCCTTCCACTGGCGCAGCCATTCTGGCTTGCAATCACGTGAGTTTTGTGGATGCCGTGTTGTTGATGGCCGCCAGCCCGCGGCCCATCTACTTCATCATGGACCATCGCATTTTTCAGGTGCCGGTGTTGGGCTGGCTGTTCCGGCTGGCCAAGGCCATTCCCATTGCCCCCCGCGCCGAAGACCCGCTCGCGTACGAGTCGGCGTTTGATGCTGCAGCCAAAGTTCTCCGCGACGGTGATCTTCTCGCCATTTTTCCTGAGGGCAATATCACCCGCGACGGTACGTTGCAGGAGTTCAAGGGTGGGATCATGAAAATTCTGGAGCGCACCAGCCATCAGGGCTTGAGCGTGCCCGTTGTCCCCATGGCGTTGAGTAACCTGTGGGGCTCCTTTTTCAGCAGGGTGGAAAAAAAGGGTGCCATGGTGCGCCCTTTCCGGCGAGGCGCATTCAACCGGGTGGGATTGAATGTGGGGGCTTCCATCAGCCCCGAACAGGTCACTCTGGAAATGCTGTTTGCACGCGTCAGTGCTCTTCTGCAGGAAGACACAGCATGACGTTTTTCAAAACACATTTTGGATTCAGCGGGCGGTTGGCGCGAGGCTTCTTTTTTTGGCGCTTGCTGCTGATCCTCGTTTTGTTTGCGTTGGCCAGCGCGTTGTTGATGCCGCTCGCCGGTGCGATCAGCGCAGGGTTTGTGAATCCGGTGGCGTTGTGGGCGATTGTGGCCGCCTGTGCCCAGCGTCTGCATGATCGCGGCTTTTCTGGTAGCTGGCTTCTGGTAGGACTGATTCCCGGTGTGGGTGTTTTGTGGCTGCTGTGGCAGTTAGGTCACATCGGCGTCGCGTACGGAAACAATTGGGGCTCACATCCTTCCCGCGAGAGCAGAGACTTTTTGGTAGTGAAGTGAAAATGCAAAACGAAAATTTGATCGTCAATGATGTAACCGGGTTAAACCCTGTGTCGGTGTGGGCGATCAACAAGCCCCATAGCGTTGCCGACGTGGTGGATGCTGTTGCAAGAACCCATGGCCCCGTGTCTGTCGGGGGAGGGCATTTCAGCATGGGTGGCCAGACCGCCAGTCCTGGCAGTCTGCATCTGGACATGCGCGAGATGAACCAGGTCATCCTGTTTTCACCCATGGAGAAGACCATTCGCGTTCAGGCGGGCATTCGCTGGTGTGACATTCAGCGCTTCATCGATCCGCACGATCTGTCGATCAAGATCATGCAAACCTATGCCAACTTCACTGTTGGTGGCTCACTCAGTGTGAACGTCCATGGGCGCTACATGGGGCTAGGCCCCGTCATCATGAGCGTGCGCTGGTTCAAATTGGTCATGGCAGATGGCGCGGTGGTCGAAGTCGCGCCTGACTCCAGCAGCGAACTGTTTTACAGCGTCATCGGTGGTTATGGCGGATTGGGTGTGATCGTTGAAGTCGAATTGGCGCTGGCCGAAAACGTCAAGGTCAAACGGCTGGCGAAGAAGATGTCGGTCAAAGACTACCTGGAACATTTCAGGGACAAGGTTCGCCATTCACCCGACGCGATTTTTCACAACGCAGATCTTTACCCGCCGCAATACGTGCGAGCGCGTTCCGTGACCTGGATGCGCACCGACGATGCAGTCACCGAGCCCCGGCGCCTGCATCAAGGAGGCGCGGGGTACGCGCTGGAGCGCTACTTCGTCTGGGCCATCACGGAAACACCACTGGGCAAGTGGCGGCGTGAGTATCTGATTGACCCACTGCTGTACTGGCGGCGCAAGGTCCATTGGCGGAACTTTGAAGCCAGTTATGATGCCGCCGAGCTGGAGCCTGCCTCACGCACCCGCAGCACCTACGTACTGCAAGAGTATTTTGTGCCAGTCGAAAAGTTTGATGAATTCGTGCCGAAGTTGGCGGAGATTTTGCAGCGCTTCCGCGTGAACGCGCTCAATGTGTCAGTCCGCCATGCGCAGGCTGACCCGGGCGCGGTGATGGCCTGGGCGCGTGGTGACACCTTTGCGTTTGTGCTGTACTACAAACAGCGCACACGTGACAACGCCAAGAACCGTGTGGCGGTGTGGACGCGTGAGCTGATTGATGCTGCTGTCAGCGTGGGCGGTTGTTATTACTTGCCGTACCAGCCCCACGCAACCCCTGAGCAGTTTCATGCTGCCTACCCGCGGGCGAAAGAGCTGTTTGCAATCAAGCGACAGCTCGATCCGGCCTTCCGGTTCCGCAACGTCCTCTGGGACAAATACTACGCACCTAACCTGTCATGATGCAATATACCCGACCCGCCTCTGATTTCAAGGCTGTTTTTGAGGATGTGCGCTGGCACGATGCCTTCTATCGATTTCTACAGAATATCTACCGGCTTTACCCTGAAGATCGCTTCCACACGCTGATCAAAACCAGTTGCAGCCAGTTTGAAACGGACGAGGCTGTCTATCGGCATCTGCAAAAGGAATTGCGGCATATCAAGGCGTTTCATGCAGACCTGACTTATGCACTTCCTTCGCTGTTCAAACAGAAGGACGAGATGGCCCGCCAGACGTTGGAGCTGATGGACGGTAAGAAGTCCATCGAGAGTTATCTGGAAATTGGCAGCACCGGCCGCTACATCAGCGAGTTGCGTAAACGGGTGGACGTGGGTGAGCCTGTCGTGCTGGTCAATGATGTTGAGCCGGGCTGGTCGCCGGTGGATATCGTCGAGCGGGGCGGTCTGCGCAAGATTGGCAACTTTGTTTCCATGGCTGATTACCAGCCACTGGCCGCACAGCTGCCCGATGGTGGTTTCGAGATGGTGACTTGCTACATCGGCCTGCATCATTGCCCGCTCGACAAGCTGGACGCTTTTGTGGCCTCGATCTTGCGAGTTCTCAAACCTGGTGGGCTTTTCATCCTGCGTGACCACGATGTGGTGTCCAGCGAGATGAACACGTTTGTTGCGCTGGCGCACACCGTGTTCAACGCCGGGCTGGGCGTGCCATGGGCAACCAACCGCGCCGAGTTACGGTTTTTCCGTCCCATTGAGGACTGGATTGACTACCTTGGGCAACGGGGTTTGCGTCACACCGGTCTACGCTTGTTGCAGGCGCACGATCCGTCAGACAACGTGTTGCTGGCTTTCCGCAAGGAGCCAGTGTGAGCCGGGTCCTCCGTCTGCTGGCGGTGCTGGCGATCTGCGTCGGTGCGCTGCATGCACAGACCGCGCAAACACCGGTTCCCGCGCCAGTGATCACGCCTGCAGAACACAAGCGTGGTGTTGAGCAAACCTTTCTGACCTATCCCGAGTGGTTTCTGGTGTTCAGCCCGGCGGAATACGCCAGTTTCATCGACAAATCGCCGCCGGACCAGTTTCCCTATCTGGGCCACGTGGGTCAGTTCTGGCAGGGTTACAAGGCGGTATTCGACGAGAGCCAAGCCATGGGTCATGACCTTAACCTCGGCTACCACCTGATGGTAATGGTGATCGGTGTCAGCACGACGCTGGAGTACACGCTGAAGTCGGTATACGAGGGCCTGATTGGCCGCCTGAGCCAGGCCACGGCCAGTGCGCGCACGCCGGAGGATATCCACGCGGCCACGGTGGCCCAAGACTACGTGGACGTTATTCGTGTGCTGCCCTGGTATGAATACGATTTCTGGCGCCAGCTGAAAGCGCTGTGGACCGATGTACCCATGACCGGACCCAACATGATCCGTAAATGGGAGCGCCGTTTTGCACTGACCACCGAATACGGCATCAAGACTGTCTATGCGCAGCTCATCAAGCTGGCAACCCAGTCGATTTACGAAACGCCCCTTCTGGTGACGGCGATGGTGGTGCGACCCCCGCCCGAAGCCGATCCCAAACTGCCCGAGCTGAAAGTTCTGAAAACCTTGCCCGACGGCGCCGCACTCATCACGGTGCCACGGTACGAGGCATTCATGGTTTATGCCCAGGCGCTGGCTGCCAAGAACATCAATTTCAGCGAGATCGCAGGTAACCGTTCGATCATGCTGGTGAGCCTGATAGGCGATACCGCGTGGCAGCCCACGCGGGGCATCGAGAAGGTCCTGCTGGAGCAACCCATCCTGACCCAGCCCGGGCGAAAACGCATCGTTGCAACGGCTAAAGTGCCACAACTGGGGGCAGCGCTGCGGGAGTGGTCAACTTCCGGCGTACAAGTGGAGCATCTTTTTGATTACTAATCGCAAGCCATCACAACGCAGCTGGCTGGCGGCCATATTCAGGCTTCTGGCTTCGACGCTGGCGATTTTGTTACTCTTGCTGGCGGTTGGCATTGCAGGGTGGTTGGGTTACGCCCGCGTTCGTATGGCAGACGCTGAAACGCAGCCGCGCGCAGGCGCTGCAGCGGCAGGTGGTCGCTGGGTTCACGCTGATGATGTTGATGTTCACCTGCAGGAGTGGGGGCCCGCAGACGGCAAACCGCTCCTCCTGGTGCATGGCACCGGAGCGTGGACCGGCACCTGGGTCAGCAATGTCGAGGCGATGGCGGCTGCAGGTTTTCGCGTTGTCGCGATGGACCTACCACCCTTTGGCTACAGCTCACTCCCCAACAGTGGTGACTACAGCCGCTGGGCGCAGGCTAAACGCATTCTCGCGGTAGCCGCGCAACTGGGTGACAAACCCGTGACGTTGCTGGGACACTCCTTCGGTGGCGGACCCGCTGCCGAAGCAGTCATGCTAGATAGCAGTCGCGTTGCGCATCTGGTGCTGGTGGACGCGGCCATTGGCCTGCGGTCCAGCGGGCAGCCTTCGTGCAAGCCACCGTTAGTCGTTCAGGTCCTGCTGGGTTGGCGCCCTTTACGCACCACCCTGATGGCGGTTGTAGCCACCGAGCCCCGTTTCAGTCAATATCTTCTGAGCCAATTTGTGGCCCGAAAAGAGGTGGTGACGGCCGAACGCACAGCCATCTACCAACTGCCATTCGCCAACCAGGATTTCAGCGCGGGCCTTGGCGACTGGGCATATCAGTTTGCTGCGGGTTGTGAGTTACCTGCGAGCGTGCAGGCGGACAACTTCAAAAAACTGGCGATGCCCGTGTCGCTCGTCTGGGGTGAAAAAGACACCATCACACCACTAGCGCAGGCCCATGTACTTCAAGCCCTGATGCCGAGCGCCCGGCTCACGGTGCTGGCGGGCGTGGGACACATTCCCCAAATCGAAGACGTTGCTGCATTCAACACGGCCATCACTCAGTTGCTTCAGACGCCACCTTGAGCACGCATAGAACGGGTCAATAGTTCAATATTTCGATACTCAATGTCTTATGGGAGGCTACTTGTATCGAATATAGAGACTATTTTAGGCGCGCCAGACAAACTGCCTCCACAAGCATTTGCTTGGGCAATCTGGAACCTTTATGAAATCCCTGACCCTCTCTTTTACCCGTGTCCAGCGCTTTGCGCGCGTTACAACCCTTATCGGCGCTATGGCAGGTGCCGCGGCACTATTGACCGGCTGCTACGTCGTGCCGATGCAACCCACTAACAACCCCGGTCCTATCGTTTATGCCCCGGCGCCACAGCCCGTTGCGCCAGTGACCTTTTCCGCACGTCTCTACCCGGCCAATGATCTGGCCGCGTCATACGGCATGGTCAGCGCCCTGGTGACTAACGACCTGAATGGTCGTGGCACCTTCAGTACAGCCATCAATGGTGAAAACTTTACGGGCGAAGCCACCCGCGCCGTGGGTGCGTCG
>JAKQJK010000043.1 GCA_029561195.1 Pseudomonadota bacterium | reverse complement strand
CACGCTGCTGGCCATGCTCAGTTCGCTGCAGATGGGTTTCAGGACGCTGGCACTGGAAAAACGCTCCAGTGAAGTGTGGCAGGTGCTGGGTGCGGTGAAGACCGAATTTGGCAAGTTTGGCGGCATGCTCGACAAGGCGCGGTCGCAGACTGAAACCGTGCTGAAGACGCTGACCGATGCCGACGTGAGAACCCGCGCCATGGGTCGGGCGCTGAAAAAAGTGGAGGCGCTGCCCGACGCGCAGTCGCAGATCCTCATCCCCGCGGACAGGGATTTCGACAAAGAGGCCGATGAAGGGTAGCGAACTCACCCGCCTGATTGCGGGCCACGTTTTTTTGCATGCCTGCATGGCCGGGACGCGCATGGCGGCGCCTTTGCTGGCCCTTCATCAGGGCTACAGCCCGCTCGCTGTCGGGGTGTTGCTGGCGCTATTTTCACTGACTCAGGTCTTTCTCGCGTTGCCAGCGGGTCGTTATGCCGATCAATATGGGCTCAAGCGACCAGTCGGATGGGCTGTAGGAGCAGCAACCGCTGGCGCCGGTCTTGCAGTGGCTTTTCCGGTGTTTCCCGTGCTGTGTTTCAGTGCCTTGATGACCGGTGGCGCGACGGGAGCGGCATCCATCGCTTTGCAGCGCCACGTTGGTCGCGCCGCACAGGGAGCGACAGAACTTAAACGGGTTTTTAGCTGGTTAGCCATTGGGCCTGCTGCATCCAATTTTCTGGGGCCATTTGTAGCAGGGTTGCTGATTGACCATGCAGGTACGGTCGCGGGCGACATCACGGGCTACCGTGCCGCCTTTTTGATGATGGCGGTAATTCCGCTGGGTACCTGGTTTGCAGTCCGCGGCGCCCGCGAACTTGGCGCCGTGGTTGTGGCTCCAGGAGCAAAATCCAATCGGGTATGGGACCTGCTGCACGAGCCCTTGATGCGCCGCCTGATGCTCGTCAACTGGTGCCTTTCGTCCTGCTGGGATGTGCATACCTTTGTTGTGCCCGTGATTGGGCATGAGCGGGGTTTCAGTGCTTCGGTGATCGGATCCATTCTGGGTGCTTTTGCCATTGCAGCAGCGTTGGTTCGGGTGGTGATGCCCCTCTTTGCCTCACGTTTGCATGAGCACGTTGTGGTGGCCTGGGCGATGGTGTTGACTGCTGTCATGTTTGCGGTGTACCCGTTCATGCAGACGCCACTGGCCATGGGTGTTTGTTCGGTGCTGCTGGGCGTGGCGCTGGGTTCCGTTCAGCCGATGATCATGAGCACCCTGCACCAGATCATGCCAGAGTCACGTCACGGCGAAGCGCTGGGCCTTCGGCTGATGTCCATCAATGCTTCCAGCGTGGTGATGCCCATGCTGTTTGGCACGGTTGGCGCTGTCGTGGGTGTGTCCGTCGTGTTCTGGACGGTTGGCGTTGTGGTGGGGGCTGGCGCGCGGCCGGCCTGGCTGTTGCGGCCCGCCACGGGGTCAGGCCACCACAACGCAAGTGTCAAAGCCCATAAAACTGGCGGATAGCATCCCACGCCGCCTGAGGTTCATCCACGTAGGTGAACAGCTTGAGGTCTTCCGGCGAAATAGCGCCTTCTTCGACCAGCACATCAAAGTTCATCAACCGTTTCCAATAGTCCGAGCCAAACAGGATGATGGGCACCGGCGCTGCCTTGCCGGTCTGCACCAGCGTGATCACCTCAAACAACTCGTCCAGAGTACCAAATCCACCAGGGAAAGCCACCAGCGCCTTGGCGCGCATCATGAAATGCATTTTTCGCAACGCGAAGTAGTGAAATTTAAAGCTTAGCTCGGGTGAAACATAGGGATTACCACTTTGCTCATGGGGCAGGGCGATGTTCAGGCCGACGTTCAATGCGCCCATCTCGTGCGCGCCCCGGTTGGCTGCTTCCATGATGCCGGGCCCCCCCCCGGTGGCGATGAACAGATGATCTTTGACCGGAAGGGCCGCGCTGTGTTTCGCTACCAGTTGCCCGAACAGACGGGCGTTGTCGTAATAGCGTGCATTCCGGACCTGTCGCTGCGCATGCGCCAGGGCTGACGCGTTCCCGCTGCTGGTTGCTTTGTCCAGCAGTTTTTGTGCGTCCTCAGGCGCACAAAAACGCGCGCTGCCGAACACAACGATGGTGTTCTCGATACCCAGGGCCTGTTGATCAAGGTCGGGCTTGAGCATTTCCAGCTGAAAACGGATGCCGCGTGTTTCGCGGCGCAGCAGGAACTCGGGGTCTGCAAAGGCAAGGCGGTAGGCATCAGCCTGCAGCGGAAGGCCTGCGTCGGCGTGGGCCTTGAGGTCTGCCCACGCGTCGGCCAGGGTACGTTCGGTAAGGGTATGTGGACTGTCCAATTTGAGGTTTCCTGAGAGTTTCAAACACGTAATGCGGCAGCAATTGCAGGTGCCATGCTAACGGCATTGCTGGGGTGGGTGATGCAATCTGTGCTCCAGACGTCGCCCACACCCGCAGACTGGATGACCTGCAGGGCATCGCCGGCAAAGAGGGCATGTGTCACCGCCACGTCGACAGATGCGGCACCTGCCGCGATCAACAGGCGTGCAGCGCCGGCCAGCGTGTGGCCACTGCTGGCTACATCATCAATCAAGACGACGACCCGTCCTTTGACAAGGAGGGGAGGCAGAACAATCTCGACGTTGCGGTCACCGTGGCGCGTTTTGTGGCAGACCCCATACTCAAAGCCGTGCCGCTGCGCCGCCTGCGCCAGCCACTGGCCAGATTCTTCGTCCGGACCAATCAAAAGCGGCTGTTGGCGCTTGGTTGCAATCAGGTCCGAGAGCAGCGGTGCGCCACTGAGCACGATGGCGCTGGATGTGGGCACGGCTTCTTCCAGCGTGCTGATGCGGTGCAGGTGTGGGTCCACCGTGATCACGCCGTCAAACAGGTCTGCCAGAAAGCGGCCGATGATGAGCTGGCTGACCACCTCACCGGGCTGGAATGCCATGTCCTGACGCATGTAGGCCAGATAGGGCGCCACCAGTGTGAGGTGTTTAGCGCCCAACTGCCGCGCGGTGCGGGCGACCAGCAACAATTCGATGAGCTTTTCATCAGGTTGATCCAGAGTCCTTAGCACCACCACGCGATCAGGCAGATGGGGAGGCAGCCGCAGTTTGAGTTCTCCGTCAGGAAACCGGTGACGGTCGATGCGGGATACGCTCAGACCGGCCGCCTGGGCGATGCGCTGTGCAGCCACCAGATCTTCGTCAAAACACAGCAACACGGGGAGGCTGGTCATCAAAACTCCACAAAAACATGCGGCACATCTTCCGCCAGACCAATGGTGTAGCCACAAGACTTGTGGCTGGCCTGTCGGGCGAACTCCAGGTCGGAAGGATACCCGGCGTGCACGCGGTACAGCAAGGTATCCACATCGACCACATCACCTAGTTTGCACATGAGGTCCACCCCGGCACTCTTGACCTTGGGGGCGCCAGCAAAGCGGGCCATGCGCGCTAACTGCAGGTTATCGATACCTGTGACCACGCCAGCGCGTGGGGCCCGCACTTCGAAGGTGAGCGCACCGAGATCCGGGTGGTTGTGATCAAACGAGTAGCTGCCCTGCGCCTGGATGATGTTGTTCATTTTGGTCAGTGCGCGACCCGAATCCAGAATGTCGCGGGCGATAGCGAAGCCGTCACCGCCGCGCACATCGGGGTCACACTCAATCAACCGCCCGGCCAGACGCAACGCTTTTTGTCGCAGGTCGGCCGGTGCTCGCGGGTCATTCTCCAGCACGCGCATCACGTCGCGAGCCTCCAGAACGGGGCCGATACCGAACCCGATGGGCTGGCGGCCGTCAGTGATGACCACATCCAGCGACAGCTTCATGCGCCTGGCGACGTATTCAAACAGGCGTCGCAGCCGCTGCGCGTCTGGCATGGAGCGTACCTTGGCGGTGGGGCCAATCGGAATATCCAGCACCAGATGGGTTGACCCTGCTGCAATTTTCTTGGACAGGATGGAGGCCACCATCTGCCCGGGGGAATCGAGCGACAGCGGGCGTTCAACCGAAATCAGTACATCATCAGCGGGCGACAGGTTGGCCGTGCCGCCCCAGGCGAGACAGCCACGATGGGTACGCACAATTTCGTGTAGCTGCTCAATGGGTAGCTCCACGTTGGCCAGTACCTCCATGGTGTCAGCGGTGCCCGCAGGTGACGTGATGGCACGCGATGATGTTTTGGGAAACAGGGTTCCGTGGGCCGCGACAATGGGCAACACCAGCATCGAGGTCCGGTTACCGGGAATGCCGCCGATGCAGTGTTTGTCCACCACAAGGGGTTCATGCCAGTCCAGGCGTCGCCCAACGTCGATCATCGCCTCTGTCAGAAAATAGACTTCCTCGCGATCCAGTTCGTCGCGGTGGGTGGCCACTACAAAGGCAGTGAGCTCGATCTTGGAGTAATGGTGCTCGGCAACATCCTGAATGATGGCGCGAAAATCTTCCCGATCCAGCCGCTCGCCGCCCAGCTTACGGTTCAGTGCGCCCATGGATTCAGGCGGCTCCGCCTGGGAGACGGTGACAGTGTGACCATCTTCAACACCCATCTGGGCGAAGGCGGCTTTGGACAGGCCCAGTTCACCACAGGTAACGATGGCCTCGTCATCCACCACATTCAGGGTGGCAAGGATACGCTGCCCATTGGTGCGTACCTCCACTTTGGACAGTGCTTTGAACCCTTCAGCCCGGTAAACCTCACAGTCCCGGTGCATGTAGGCCACATTCTCATGATAGGTGTCAATGCGGACCAAGCGCAGCGACAGCCGCGCGGGACTGACGGCTTCTGGTGTGACGTTGCTCATGCGGATAGCCTACACCGAAATGGTCGCATTAAAAAAGGCTCCCGAAGGAGCCCTATGCCACACGACTGTGTTGGAGGTCAGACCCGCTTGCGGTATTCACCGGTGCGGGTGTCGATTTCAACCTTGTCGCCTTGCGCCACGAAGATTGGCACACCGATCTCAAAACCGGTAGCGATCTTGGCGGGCTTCAAAACCTTGCCGGACGTGTCGCCCTTGACGGCGGGTTCGGTCCAGGTGATTTCGCGCTCCACGCTGGTGGGCAGTTCGACCGAGATGGCCTTGCCGTCGTAGAACACCACTTCAACGGCCATACCGTCTTCCAGGTAGTTCAGTGCGTCGCCCATGTTTTCGGCTTCCACTTCGTACTGGTTGAACTCTTCGTCCATGCAGACGTACATCGGATCGGCAAAGTAGGAGTAGGTGCAATCCTTCTTGTCCAGAATGACCTGGTCCATCTTGTCGTCGGCCTTGAACACGACTTCGGTTCCGAAGTTGGCGATCAGGCTTTTGAGCTTCATGCGTACGGTAGCGGAGTTACGGCCACCGCGGCTGTATTCGGTCTTGAGCACGACCATCGGGTCTTTGCCGTGCATGATGACGTTGCCGGCGCGGATTTCTTGAGCGATTTTCATAACGGTTTCTTCAGGTTTGGCCTTGAGGCGCGTGATAGTGCGAAACGGGTGCCCACACAGATGCCCAATGCGGGCGCATGCGCTATTTGCGCAAAGCCTTGAATTTTATCGCTTTTTTTCGACGAATTGAAGCAGTTGGGTAGCCAGATCGTCCTGAGCTATCAGTCGGGACAGGCATTGTTCGACGATTTCCCGCCAACCAGTCAGGGCTAGCGACGGCAGAGCGCCCGTTTCCACGCCGTTCCAGACTTGGTGAAAACGTCGCAAAGAGGCGTCTGCCCCCAGCATGGCCAGAAACGCGGTCAGTTTGACGTGGTGGGCGTTGTCGGACTGCGGGTAAATCTGCCAGACAAAGGGTTTGCCAGCCCAAATGGCGCGCACTAGCGAGTCTTCGCCCCGCACAAAGTTGAGGTCGCAGGCCCACAGCAGGTGGTCAAAATCGGTCTGGGTGAGGGCGGGAAGGTATGAAATTGATAGCTGCTCATGCAAATTCCACGAGGGCTGAGGGCCATT
>JAKQJK010000041.1 GCA_029561195.1 Pseudomonadota bacterium | reverse complement strand
CAAACGAGAGAGTTCTGCCAATCGAGTTCGCTAGCCAGCGTCAAGGGCAATCCGTGTTTGCTTTGATTGATTTTGTCTTTCTCGGGATCGAACTCGATTTGCATGCTTTAGTGTAGCTACGATAAAGCGATGCGTCAAGGGTGGAGATTTCGACTGCGGGGCCTAACGGAAAGCGTTTATCTGACGCCCCACCGAAGCTGGCTGAACGCACCGATGCTGATGGCGTCGGATAAACCTCGTTGGACTGAACCGCCGCCTCGGTGGTGGGGGGGCCGGGGCTGTTGGGGAATGTAAGGCTCAGCAAGCTGATTGGGCAACGTCGCAGTGGCTGCGGATCGCATTCGCGGCATGTCGGGACTGGCTGGTGCGGCTGTGGCGACGGGTGTCGCGACATCTTCGGTGGTTGCGATGGTCGAGAAGACGGCGAGTCAGGCGGCGGGCGTGAGCAAGTCCTTTGCCGTGCTGGGGACAGCAGGCAATGGTCGTGAAGATGGGTGCGCTGCGCATCACGGTGGCCCCCGGCAGTTGGTGCTGCGGTCGTGCCCGCAGGTGCTGGCGCGTTGTGCGGGCAGTATCTCGGTGGTGCGCCAGTGGCCGAGCAAGCAGTGCGGGCAGCAGGCGGTGTCGATGCCGGCCACGCGCTTGAGGAAGGCGGCCGCGTCCTCGCGGGCTTGCGCGTTGGCCGCCGGCATGGCCAGGGCCGTGCGGGCTGCGGCCAGCTTCTTGGCCTTCACCGCCGGGCTGAGCAGCCCGTAGTGCCGGATGCGCTTGAAGCCTGGGGGCAAGACATGCTGCAAGAAGCGAGCGATGAAGTCCTGGCCGTCGATCAAGACGGTGCGCTTGCCGCCGCAGTTGTCGGCCCGAACGCGCAGGCGCACACTCTGGCCATCGATGCCGACGATGCGCTCGTTGGAGATGGCCACCCGGTGCGTGTAGCGCGACAGGTAGTTCAGCACCACCTCGGGCCCGGCCAGGGGAGTCTTGGCGTAGACCACCCAGTCGCAGCGCTTGAGCTGCGCAAGCCGGGCCTGACGCGCGACATCTGTGCTGGCCGGATCGTGCGCCAGCTTGC
The DNA here is from genome assembly GCA_029561195.1 of Pseudomonadota bacterium. GTDB lineage: Bacteria > Pseudomonadota > Gammaproteobacteria > Burkholderiales > Burkholderiaceae_C > Egaibacter. Next base: position 3,813 of record JAKQJK010000041.1, on the reverse strand, counting down.
CGGCCTGGGTGGCAAGCCGCAGGGCATCGAGGAACTTGCCGCGCAGCACCTTGGACAGGGCATGCACGGGGAACAGGAAGGTCGGGCTGCGCTTGGGCGCGCACCACTGGCCTTGATCGTCCAGCCCGCCGCAGGCCATCAGCGCGTGGACATGGATATGCCGGCGCAGGTCCTGCGTCCAGGTGTGCAGCACCAGGGAGAAGGCGGGCGTGGCGCCCAGCCAGCGGGGGTTGGCGGCGAACTCGGTGAGCGTGGCCGCGGCGCACTGCATCAAGGTGCGGTAGACCCAGCGGGCATGGAACTGCGCCAGGCCGTTGATGGCATGCGGCAGCGTGAAGACGAGATGGCAGTACGGCACGGGCAGCAACTCGGCCAGTTGGGACTGACGCCAGGCATCGCGCGCCCCGCTCTGACACTGCGGGCAATGCCGGTTCCTGCAGGAATGGAACAGCCGCTGCTCGCGCCCACACCGGTCGCACTGCTGCACCTGGCCTCCCAGGGCCGGGGTGCGGCAGGCGACGATGGCCCGCCAGGCACGTGCCTGAGCCGTGCTCAGATCGTGCCCGGTGAGGTAGGCCGGGCCGAAGGTGCGCAGCACCTCGGCCAGCGTGGCGCTCACAGCGCTGGCAGCTCAGTGCAGGGGCGGCGGCGGCGGTGTCTTGGGCAACTGCGACAGCAGGGCCAGCGCGTCGCCCCCGGCGCTGTAACCGGGGCGTGCCATGCGCAGGTAGCGGCTGGTGGTGCTGAGCTGGGCATGGCCGAGCAACTTGCTCACGCCGTGCAGATCGACGCCGGCCTCCAGCAAATGTGTGGCGAAGCAATGCCTCAGGGTGTGGATGCCGCCGACCTTGGTGATGCCGGCGGCGGCCCGGGCGAGGTGGTAGTAGCGCTGGCCGCTGGCACGGTCGATGGCGCGCGCCGGGTTCGAGCGCGACGCAAACAACCAGTCCGAGGCCTTGGCCCCAGCGCGGCAGTTGCGCCAGTACAGCCTCAAGTCGTCGAGCAGCTCTGAGGTCAGCAGCGCGTAGCGGTCCTGAGCGCCCTTGCCCTGGATGACGCGGATGCACATGCGGTCGGGGGCGGAGTCGATGTCGCAGCCACGCAGCTGGCACAGTTCGCTCAGGCGCAGGCCACTGGCATAGGCCAGGGTCAAGAACATCCTGGCCTTGGGCGAGATCGGTGCGGCCAGCAACGCGGCCACCTCGGCGCGCGACAGCACCTCGGGCAGCCGCTGCGGGTTGCGACCCATGGGGATCTGCGCTCGACGCTGATCCTGGCCCAGCACATCGCAAACCAGGAAGCGCAATGCGCAGGCGGTGATGTTGACGGTGGAGCGCGAGCGCTGTCGCTCCTGCAGCAGGTACAGCAGATACGCCTGAACCTGCTCGTCGGTCAGCAGCGCAGGGCTGCAATGGTGGTGTCTGGCTATCTGCCCGACGGCGGACAGGTAGGTCTCCTGGGTGCGCGCAGCAAAGCCGCGCAACACCATCGCATCGATCATGCGTTGGCGCAGCGGTGTCATCACAGTCTCCGAGGTCCGGGGAACAGTCCCCAGAACCAAGGTACGACTCACCGCCCCACGCAACTCACGGCGCGCCACCACCGCGTCAGCGGTTTAGTTCAACGCTGACCTATGCGAGGACACCACCTTCAACAAAGACGCTAAATCAACAGGAGTGAGAACTACCGTGTAGTTATACTGACCTTTCGTTCCCAAACCACTCGCGTTGTGGACACTCAAGATCAGATTGCCGGTCTTGGCGTCCACTCCAATCTCAGGTGCTTTATCAGAGAACGCTGTTTTCCTCACTTCCTTGCGGTTGGCCCCGATATGACTCAGATCCATAAGTCGCCCCTTTCGAACGTCGACGCTACTTCGCGTTAATGATTTGGACTTTAGTGCGAGCGAGATCGGCCGCCGCTTCAGCTTGCGCTTGGCACTCCCTTTCAGATTCGGTGCATTCTGCATACGTCTCGCTACGCACCGCGTTGATCATGTTCTGCGCCCCTTGTTGGCGAAGAGCTTCCGCCTTAGGCGAATGTGCCTCAATCTGGGCACCAATGATGTAGACAATTAGCAGAGCGATCCAAAGCCAGACCTTCCACATGCCAGCCGGCGACTTGTGAGGAGAGCTGCCGGATTCTTGTCCATGGTCGTTCATTCGGAGCCTCGTGTTGCAAGAGGATTTCGTGGCGTGGCCGGTGTTGGCGATGCCTAACGTTTGAGCTAACCGGACCGTTGCGGTATGTGGCTAAAGGCCCAGAATGAAATGGCGGGCCTTTAGCCGCATGCCGCAATGGGTCCGGTTGAGCGAATGGTTAGGCCGCATTTAGCACGTACTTAACAAAGCGTGAGCCGAGCATGGTAAGTTCCAAAGGATAGTTTGCATATCCTTGAATTCTGATTGGAGGAGTTCCAAGAATGTGGACAAGGTGTAGAGAATTGAGCTCGCTAACCAAGCCCATAACTAGATGGTCGGGTGCAAGGCCATCGAGTTCAGCGACATTAAACTGGCGATACCCCTGCGCAGTCATTGACGGGTCCTTTTGAGCGGCAATGTTGACGCATGCGACCAAAATTCTAATTGCACCAATCGATAAATTATCCAAGCACCGTGCAAAGTGATCCAGTTCATCGTATGGAACTTTATCGATATCGTTTGGCGCAAGAAGGCAGTTTGCAATCAATTCTATTGCCGCCCGGTTCCGCTCAAGATGGTGAGACCTGATAAGTATTAGGTACGCTGATTTGAACAGTTCGGCGAATTGCTCTTTATCTGCCGCGCTTACATCTATTCGAGACTCCAATTCCGTCAATCTTGCTGCGAGCAAATGAGTGGCTTGTTCCAACTGATTCTGAGTGGATGAGGGAATATAGTCCCCGATCAAGCTCGCTATAGATCCGCCCAGAACAGGAACTGCGTTGAGTCCTGCCTTTATGACTGCCAGAATGTGGTCACGCTTGTTCATATGCGGCCTAACGTTTGAGCTAACCGGACCGTTGCGGTATGCGGCTAAAGGCCCAGAATGAAGTGGAGGGGCTTTAGCCGCATGCCGCAATGGGTCCGGTTGAGCGAATGGTTAGGCCACACTTCGCGGTGGTACATTCTGATGAAGGATTTTCCCCATGCTGATTCTTGGCTCGGTGTTGTAGCCGAGGGAAGAATAGAACTGCGAAGTAGCCGAATTTGTTTCGAGTAGTTGGAGATTGATCTTCATGCACCCAAGATCAAGAAGTGCACGTTCAGCATACTGAACCAACTTTGAGCCAAGTCCTTGACGGCGATATCTAGGGTGTACGGCAATAGAGTAGAGCCAACCGCGATGACCATCGTATCCCGCCATTGTGGTTCCTGCTATCTGTCCTGAGTCATCGGCGACAAACAATAGGCCATCTTGGTGATTGAGCTTTTTTGAGAGTGCCAACGTCGGTTCATTGTGAGCGGTGCCATATCCGAAGACTGATGTCCACAGGGCAACAACTTGCTCTTGATCTGATTGCTCCGAGTAGCAGCGGATTATGGGCATGGCTTGTGTTTGTGTGGCCTAACGAATGGAAGGGCCTTCCCCGCCCCGAGTGATCCGCTGAGCGAGGCGCCGCAGAACGGCGCCAAGATGGGAAGTGCGAACTCTCATCAACTCACTTGGAAGGAGAAGGACCATGACGATTATTGCCACAGGGATTGATCTGGCGAAGAATGTTTTTGCGGTGCACGGTGTCAATGGCGCAGGGGTGGTGCAAGTGCGCCAGCCGAAGGTGGCGCGCGCGAAGCTGGGTGCGCTGATTGCTGGGTTGCCGCCCGGGGTGATCGG
>JAKQJK010000036.1 GCA_029561195.1 Pseudomonadota bacterium | reverse complement strand
TTGAGTACTTCAAATCAACGGGGGCTGGTTGGCAATCCAGAATGGACAGCGTCCTCAAAGACTATGTTTCAAATAAAGGCAACCGTTCGTAGCGGCGTGGCCTAACCATTCGCTCAACCGGACCCATTGCGGCATGCGGCTAAAGGCCCGCCATTTCATTCTGGGCCTTTAGCCACATACCGCAACGGTCCGGTTAGCTCAAACGTTAGGCAGCGCCAATGCAAGCTCTTCAACCATCGCTACGCCTTGCTGTGGTGGTTGAAATTCCCACTTCTCGCAATGGTTGCCTCAGTTCGAGTCAAAAACGAAGTCTGCCGCCCTTCGCGCAACCTTCGCCCAATTTAGCAAGTCGGCACGCAAGTCATCGGTCCTGGGCGCCAAGTCACCAGCGTCGGCTTCGCTTACCAAGCAAGCCGCTCCATCTCTGCTGTTCGCCTCCCTGTGCGCCGCGAAATGTTGGCCAGCCGTGCAAAGCTAGTTCGTCGCTCGCGCTTCGCGCCTGCGGCAAAGCCGCCAGTCAGTTCGTTTCGCGCTGCGCCAAGGCGCAGCGTCTCCATCACTCGCAACGCTCAGGCGGCTGCACGCAAAGAGCCTCTTGACCAATCAAGTTCGGCGCGCCTTGCAAGGCCAGCACAAGCAGTGTTCAATTGGGCATGTCATTGCCTGCCACCGCCGCGAATGCGCTGCCTAACAACTCGCTCAACCGGACCCATTGCGGCATGCGGCTAAAAGCCCGCCATTTCATTCTGGGCCTTTAGCCACATACCGCAACGGTCCGGTTAGCTCAAACGTTAGGCCGCGCCAATGCCGCCTTGGGACCTCGAAGTCACAAAACGCGCAATAAAACGCCTGCACGGACGGGACCAACTCGAACTGGTCGCGCCTTGCATGCGATCGCTCAGCGATCGCCAGTTCTACGCAAGATTTCACTTCAATAGAGCGCGCAGTGGTCTCGCGCGCTACGTCAAGACGCTAGATCCGAATGACCCACTCCCGACTATCTTCGGACAGAATGATCAAGGGTGGCAACGTTTCAACGTAGTCATTCGGAAGTTGGCAGCGGACATCACTGCCTGCATTCAGAGCATTCATACGCTACCCGACATTCTTGCGAGCACTGTCTACTATTCTATGGCCCTCAACAAAACACACGCCCCAAGAGACGGTGGGTATGTGAACCACGCCTTTGTAGTCAAGGCTCTTGCCAGCGTGCCGCACTGCGAAGCAGTCCGCGCTCCACTTCGTGAAATGACTTCATCACCCGGCTACAAACACCTCGCCGCACTTTCGAATCAATCGAAGCACTACAGCATCGTGTTTCCTGCATTGAACACAGACCTTACAGGGGAGCGGAAAGAACAGCATATGCTCGTATTGCCAGCATTCAGGTGTAAATCAGGGCCGTATCCCCAAGTTTTTGTTTCGGAGTTCCTGCCTCCTGTATACGAGCATGCAACAAGGTCAATCCTGTCCACTGGTCATGCCCTGCTTGCGCGGCTGCACAGCGCGGCCTAACCATTCACTCAACCGGACGTTTTGCGGCGCACGGGCTTTGGGCTTCATTTCATTTTCGCCCAAAGCCCGTGCGCCGCAAAACGCCGGTTAGTTCAAACGTTAGGCCTCACAGGAGACAGCGGTGACCGTCCACCATCTGAAAACCAAGAGATCGCCGATCGACAACTGGCGCGTATCCAAAAGGATGAAGCCATCCGATCGTGGCGCGCTCAAATTGGCTAGGAAGCACGGCG
>JAKQJK010000021.1 GCA_029561195.1 Pseudomonadota bacterium | reverse complement strand
CTACGAACCAAGGGGTCGTGGGTTCAATTCCTGCCAGCCGCACCATCAAGCGAAGGCCTGCAACTATTCCGGTTGCAGGCCTTTTTCTTGTTCGGAAAATGGGTAATTTGCCAACCAACAGCGTCAAATGTCATGAGCAAGGCTTTCACAAAAGAAACCGATGACGCAGACGATGAGGATCTGCAATTGCCTCCGCTGCCCACAGGTGGCAAGAACTACATCACACCCGCTGGATACGCCCGTTTAAAAAGCGAATTGCTCGACTTGATCGATAACGAGCGTCCCAAAGTCGTGGATATTGTTCATTGGGCTGCCAGCAATGGTGACCGCTCTGAAAATGGAGATTACATCTACGGGAAAAAGCGTTTACGGGAAATTGACCGACGTATCCGCTTTCTGACGAAACGGCTGGAACTAGCCGAAATCACCGATCCACGGGTTCATTTTCAAAACAAGCAGGTATTTTTTGGTTCTACGGTGACCTATGCTGATGACTCTGGGCTTGAGCGAACCGTCACCATATTAGGCGTGGATGAGGCTGACAGCTCGAAAGGTGAGGTCAGCTGGGTATCCCCGATTGCGAGAACCTTGCTAAAAGCAAGAGAAGGTGACGTGTTGCAGTTGGTAACCCCAGCTCAGGTCACTGAAATTGAAGTAATTCGCGTGACTTACCCAGCACCGGTTACAAAAGAAATTTAGGAAGCCACGCGGGTTCGGCCCGCCCGGATAACTGATTTGGAGCGATTCAGACTACGAAGTGCTGCTTCCAGATGGGCTAGATCTCTTACTGCAATCACAAAACGGAGTTCGGCTGTGTCTTGTGCAGCCTCTTCGCCCATGTCGATATGGGTTATATCGGTTTCTGCAGCCGCCAGAGCGGAAGCGACTTTGGCCAAAACGCCTTTGCCATTGGACACCATCACTGAGATGCCGGTTTCAAAGGGCCGCACTGTTTCATCCGCCCATTCCACTTGAATGAAGCGCTCACTGTCTTTGTGTTGCAGCTTTCTTGCTGTGGGGCAATTTTCGGCGTGAACTATAAGGCCCTCACCTCTTCCCAGATAGCCTACTATGCTGTCGCCCGGTATCGGGCGACAGCATTTGGCAAATTGCACCGAAGCGTTCTCGCTACCGTCGAGAGCGAGACCTGTCAACGACGAGGATCCTGTTGTATCGAAGCGCTCGCGGGTCAACAAAACGGCGTTGGGTTTTTCGCCCTGTTCCGCTAGTAAATTGACCAAGCGTTTGGCCACGATATTGGCAATGCGTTTGCCCATACCAATGTCTGCGAGCAGCTCAGCACGGGTTTTGTTGCCGGTGAATCGAAGCAGTTTTTCCCAAATGCCTGTTTGAGCTTCTGAATCGTCCGGCAAATGCTCGATTCCCTCTGACCTGAGAGCCTGAGACAACAATTTTCCACCCAGATCCTCAGACTCGGTGTGAGCCATTGTTTTGAGGTGATGGCGTATCTTCGATCTGGCTCTACCCGTCCTAACAAAACTAAGCCAGGCTGGATTAGGTGCTGAAACGGGAGCCGTAATGATTTCAATCACGTCACCGTTCTTCAGCTCCGTGCGCAATGGGACCAGCTCCCCCCCCACTTTGGCCGCAACAGTGCGATCACCTACGTTGCTGTGAATTGCATATGCGAAGTCCACGACAGTCGCCCCTCGAGGCAACGCCATGATCTGGCTCTTTGGTGTAAAGACATAAACAGCGTCTGGGAACAAGTCCACTTTGACATGGTCCCAGAACTCGGCTGCATCACGGGTTTCATCCTGAATATCCAGGAGCGATTGCAACCACTGCGCACCGAGACGGTCTGACGACGCCCCATCGGCACTTTTCTCTTTGTAAAGCCAATGGGCAGCTACACCTGATTCTGCGACGATGTGCATGGACTCGGTCCGGACCTGAAATTCAACGTTAACACCAGAAGGACCGACCAATGTTGTATGGAGCGACTGGTAGCCATTTACCTTGGCAATGGCTATGTGATCCTTGAATTTTCCTGGCACAGGTTTGTATAGTTGATGCAGGGTACCCAGCGCTGTATAGCAGTCGATGACTTCGGGTACCAATACGCGGAATCCGTAGATGTCCGTTACCTGTGCAAAGCTCAGGTGTTTATCATCCATTTTTCTATAGATGGAATACAGAGTTTTTTCCCGGCCAGCGATGCGCACATCCATACCGCTTGTAGTAAATGCCGCTTCCACCTCTTTTTGCACACGCTGGATCAAATCTCTGCGCCGACTCCTGGCTTTTTCAACGGCCTTGGACAAGGTCGCGTATCGCCAGGGACGGAGATGTCTGAAAGACAAGTCTTGCAGTTCCCGATAGGTCTGATTCAGACCCAGACGATGGGCAATAGGTGCATAGATTTCGAGTGTTTCCGAAGCAATCCGTCCCCATTTCTCGCGCGGCACATCCGATAGCGTGCGCATGTTGTGGGAGCGGTCTGCCAACTTGATCAGGATGACCCTCACGTCCCTGGCCATTGCAAGTAACATCTTCCTGAAAGACTCTGCCTGGCTCTCTTCCCGGGTATTGAAATGCAGTTTGTCCAGTTTGGTCAACCCGTCAACCAGCTCGGCCACCGCCGAGCCGAACCGCTCTATCAATTCAGATTTAGTTACTCCACAGTCCTCAATGGCATCGTGAAGTAACGCTGCCATCAAAGCCTGCGCATCCAGTCGCCAGTCTGCGCACTGGGCTGCAACAGCAATGGGGTGGGTGATGTAAGGTTCACCATTGTTTCGAAGCTGGCCTAAATGTGCCTCGTCTGCGAAACGATAGGCAAGACGCACCTGCTCAATGTCGGCAGGGTTCAGGTAGTCCAGACGCGCCGTCAACCCGGCGAAACTTGCCGCAGCCGCGTTTGCCGCTGCTATGTGAACTGTGCCGGTACGGCTCTTCCCTTTGGCCCTTGGAGGGCTCTCAGTTGGGGGGGTGACCGGAGTATTCACCCCACAAATATAGCGTGCGAGTGGAATTTCGAGTCATGAGGTCAAAAAAAAGCACCCTCTAGGGTGCTGTTTTTTTGAGGTGGCAATGTTCAGAGCGGTACTTTTTTCAGCATTTCCACGCCGATTTTGCCCGCAGCAATCTCGCGCAGGGCGGTTACGCCGGGTTTGTTCTTGCTCTCAATCTTTGGTGTGTGACCCTGGCTCAGCATGCGCGCGCGGTAGGTCGCTGCCAATACCAATTGGAAACGATTGGGAATCTGGAGAAGGCAGTCTTCAACGGTAATACGAGCCATGGGGTTCCTTGAGAGGACTAGGGAATATTCAAGGCTTTGAAAGTCTCAGCACGGGCTCTGCGCTGGGCTGAAAATTTGAGCCGCTGGGAGTGAACGATTGCTTTCAGGTCAAAAAGCGCCCGATCAAACATCTCGTTGATTATAACGAAGTCGAAATTGTGGACTTGAGCTACTTCTGTGGCCGCGTTTTTGAGCCGTAATTCGATGACGTCTTCCGAGTCTTCACCCCGTCTTTCGAGTCGGGAGCGAAGCTCCTCCCAACTGGGGGGTAATATGAAAATGGAAACCGCGTTGGCAAAAACTTTCTTGATCTGCAACGCACCCTGAAAGTCAATTTCCAGAATAACGTCTGCCCCTTGGGCAATCCGCTCTTCGATTGCTTTTTTGGATGTCCCGTAACGATGACTGTGGACATTTGCCCACTCAACAAAGGCATCTGCGATGACCATTGAGTCAAACTCAGCCTGTGAAACAAAGAAATACTCCCGGCCGTGTTTTTCCTGCCCCCTTGGCGCGCGGGTAGTATGGGAAACGGATGGTTGAACATGGGAATCCAGTTCCAGCAATGCTTTAACCAGGCTCGATTTACCTGCCCCACTTGGGGCGGCAACAACAAATAGATTGCCGGGATAGTCCATGAAAAGGCTCTTGTTTGTTATTTACAACAATCTGCTCATTCTATGTTCTGAACCTGCTCCCGCATTTGCTCAATTAAGACCTTCATATCAACAGACACATGGGTCAGTTCAAGTGCGGCTGATTTGGAACCCAGGGTGTTGGCTTCGCGATGGAGTTCCTGAATCAAAAAGTCAAGACGCTTGCCAATTTCGCCGCCTTTCTTGATCAATCTTTCCAACTCGTCAAGATGCGAATTCAGACGGGAGATTTCTTCGGCCACATCAATTCGGATGGCAAATGCAGTGGCTTCAGTCAGGGCCCGATCCCGCGCGGCCTCGGGCGCTACCGTGCCATCGGTCAGGGCCATCACTTCTTTCCAGCGCTCCAGGAACCGCAGACGTTGTTGATCGACCAATTTGGGAATCATCGGGCCGGCCTTGGACGCAAGAGTCCGCAATTGACCAATTCGCTCCAGCAGCATGACTGCCAACCGGTCGCCTTCCCGCTGACGTGCCGAAACTAAGGCTTTGACGGCTTTTTCTGCCACCAGCAAAATCACCTTGCTCCAGTCCCGGTTTGAGTTTTGTTCTGCAGATGACAGACGGATGATGTCTGCAACGCTGAGCGCGCGGGCATCGGGTAACCAGGCCTTGACGCTATCCTGTACTGAATTGAGTCGTTGCAATAGCCGGGTAGATGGGTCCGCAATGGCGCTGGAATCACCGGTTTCAATTGAAGCGCGAACCTCCACCTTGCCTCTCTTGATCTGCCCAATCAACAAATCCCGTAGCGCAGGCTCATACATCCGCAATTCTTCGGGTAGCCGGAATGAGAGGTCCAGAAAGCGGCTGTTGACAGAGCGAATCTCAAGACCCAACTGGCTGGGGGGTGTCGTTTTTGTCTCACTGTCGGCGGTGTTGCTGGCTGTGCTGTGCTGTGCACTGGCATAGCCAGTCATGCTGTAAACTGGCATTGAGATACTCTTCTTGATCGGAGGGGCTTCGAGAATAACCCGGTTCAACCTGATCCGACGAGCGTTCAGTCCAAAAATATGTCAAAGGTCAAGCCCACCCCGTTGCCGCCAGATACCATGATTGGGGGGTATCGCGTCATTCGAAAAGTGGCGGCTGGTGGTTTCGGTGTTGTGTATCTGGCGCTGGACTCTGAGGGACAGAAAGTGGCGGTCAAGGAATATCTTCCTTCATCGCTGGCCACGCGTGCACCCGGCGAATTGCGCCCCCAGGTGGCGTCTGAAAAGCTGTCCCTGTACCGATTGGGCCTGAAGAGCTTCTTCGAGGAAGGCCGGTCACTGGCCCAAATCTCACACCCGTCTGTTGTCAGTGTGATGAATTTCTTTCGCGAGAATGAAACCGTTTACATGGTGATGAACTACCTGGAGGGAGCTGCGCTCCAGGATTTCATCATCACGGCGCGAGACCTGAAGCAGCAAAAAGTGTTTCGTGAGTCCACCATTCGCTCGCTGTTTGATGAAATATTGCGTGGTCTACGCATTGTTCATCAGCACAAGATGTTGCATCTTGACATCAAACCCGCGAATATTTTCATTACGGATGACAACAAATCAGTCCTGATTGATTTTGGCGCAGCCCGCGAGGTCTTGAGCAAGGAAGGCAACTTCATTCGACCCATGTATACGCCCGGTTTCGCGGCGCCAGAGATGTACCGGCGCGATGCTTCCATGGGCCCTTGGACGGATATCTACGCTATCGGCGCTTGCATTTATGCCTGTATGCAGGGCTATCCGCCGAATGAAGCGCCGCAACGTCTGGAAAAGGATCGGATTGCGATCGCGCTGGCGCGCCTGCGAGGTGTGTATTCCGACAACCTGATAGAGGTAGTCGAGTGGTGCATGGCGCTGGATCCGCTCTCGCGACCACAGTCAGTCTTTGCTCTCCAGAAAGAACTCAGTCGAGAAGGCGAGCGCCGCTACACCAAGTTGTCTGTGGGTGAGAAGGTCCGACTGCAATTTGACACTATGGTCTCGGACACCAAGAAGAGTGTCAAAAACGCGACGGGCTTTGGCGGCAAGACAAAATGAAGTTCTCCGTATTTCAGCTTAGCCGCAGGGGTGGTCGGCCAAAAAACGAAGACAGGATGGGCTATTGCTACACGCGTGGCGCAGGTATTTTTTTGCTGGCCGATGGCATGGGTGGGCATCCTGAGGGTGAGGTAGCCGCACAATTGGCACTGCAGTCATTTTCGGCGAGTTTCCAGAAGGAGGCTCAGCCGGAGGTAGCGGATGTCACCGCGTTTCTGCAGACGGCCTTGCTGGCCGCACATCGACAAATCCTGCGTTATGCGATTGAGCAAAGCATCCTGGACACGCCCCGAACTACTCTGGTTGCGGTGCTAGTGCAGGGCGGATGCGCTACATGGATCCACAGCGGCGATTCCCGTCTGTACCTCGTGCGTGATGGGGAGTTGCTGGCCCGTACGAGGGACCACTCTTATATGGAGCAGCCAGTCACAGAGGCCACGATCAAAAGACCACCGGGGCGGTTCAACCGCAATATTCTTTTCACCTGCCTTGGCTCACCTACCAAGCCTGTCTTTGATGTAACGGGGCCCGTTGCACTCAAGCAGGGGGACAAGGTGCTCCTATGTTCGGATGGTTTGTGGGGTAGTCTGAACGATATTGAAATCGTTTACGAACTTGGCCAAAAAGCGGTGACTCAGGCTGCGCCTGACCTGGTTGAGAAGGCTCTCGCGAAGGCTGGTAACAGCAGTGACAATGTTACGGTAATCGCGTTTGAGTGGGAAACTCCCGACGCCAGCGAATCGGTTTTGGGTGGCGTGTCGACCGACAGCATCAATGAAGGCGTCTTTGCCTCCACGGTACAGGCTGGCTGGAATGACACTGGAGTGGATGACCTTAACGACGCTGAAATAGAGCGCTCAATCGCAGAAATCAACGAAGCCATCCGGCGAACAGCCGCCAAGCGGGGCTAACCCGTCTGTCTTGGCCAGACTATGGTCTGGCAGTGTATTCAACTTTAAAAAAATATCATGAGTTCATATAAACGAAGCGGCGCACGCGCAGCAGACCAGTTGCGCCCCGTGCGCATTACACGGGGATACACCATCCATGCGGAGGGCTCGGTGTTGATCGAGTTTGGCGCGACCAAGGTTTTATGTACCGCATCGGTTGAAGAAAAGGTACCCGGCCATAAGAAGGGCAGTGGTGAGGGCTGGGTGACGGCCGAATATGGCATGCTGCCTCGCGCCACTCATACACGCAGTGACCGCGAAGCAGCGCGGGGCAAGCAGAGTGGACGAACACAGGAAATCCAGCGTTTGATCGGGCGTTCCATGCGAGCCGTGTTTGACTTGAAAAAACTTGGCGAACGCACAATTCACCTGGATTGCGACGTACTTCAGGCTGATGGTGGCACCCGAACGGCCGCCATCACCGGCGCGTTCGTTGCTGCGCAGGATGCGGTGAACACACTGCTTGCGTCCGGCAAGCTTCAGGTTTCACCGATTATTGGACACGTGGCGGCCATCTCCGTGGGCATCGTGCAAGGCACTCCACTGCTGGATCTGGAATACATTGAAGATTCAGCTTGTGACACTGACATGAATGTGGTGATGACCGGTGCGGGGCATTACGTGGAAGTGCAAGGCACAGCAGAGGGCGCTGCCTTTTCGCGCAAGGAGATGGACACGCTGCTAGCGCTGGCTGAAAAGGGCATTTCCGAGCTGGTGATCCTGCAAACTCAATCACTATCAAATAGATAGCTGACCGCACGCTGTTTATAAGGGTTAAAGCCATATTTCATGCGTATTGTTCTTGCTTCCAATAACCTCGGCAAGCTGGCGGAGTTGCAGTCCATGTTTTCCCCGCTCGGTGTAGATCTCGTGGTGCAGTCTGAACTGGGTGTGCCGGAGGCGGAAGAGCCCTATCGGACTTTTGTAGAGAACGCGTTGACCAAAGCGCGAAATGCCAGTGCGTATTCGGGCTTGCCGGCCATTGCAGATGACGCTGGCCTGTGTGTCGATGCTTTTGAAGGTCTGCCGGGCGTAGACACTGCATACTACGCCACACAATATGGTTATCCGAAAAGTGACGACAACAATGTGAGAGCCTTGTTGGAGCAAATGCAGCACGTCGAGAACCGGCGAGCGGCGCTCGTTAGCACGCTGGTGGCAGTGCGCTCGCCCGATGACCCGGAGCCACTGATTGCTGCAGGACGTGTTGCCGGCGAAATTACGCGAAAACCGCTGGGGGCAAATGGCTTTGGGTTTGATCCCGTGATGTGGATTCCCGAATTGGGCAGGACCTTTGCCCAGTTGCCGACGGACATCAAAAACCGCATCAGCCATCGGGGCCGTGCAGCGCGAGTCATGGTTGAGCTCATCCGGGAGAGATGGCTGGCGCCACCATGATTCCGATCATCCCGACCGGGGAGCCGTCAACCGTTGTACCTTTGCGTGACCCCCAGCATTACATGCGTCCGGGCACACTGCAACTCGCGTCACTTCCTCCTCTGTCGCTTTACGTGCATCTACCCTGGTGCATCAAAAAATGCCCCTACTGCGACTTCAATTCGCATGAGCAGCGTCCGGGTGGACTGCCCGAACAGCGCTACGTTGACGCGCTGATGGCCGATCTGGAAGCCGCTTTGCCGCTGATTTGGGGCCGAACAGTTCACAGCATCTTCATCGGAGGGGGTACACCCAGTCTTTTTTCCCCCGAAGCAATTGACCACCTGCTGGGCGGTATTCGTGCCCGTCTCCGGCTTGAGCCCGATTGTGAAATTACGTTGGAAGCCAATCCCGGGACCTTTGAAAAGAACCGCTTCAGGGCCTTTCGTGGTGCTGGTGTGACCCGTTTGTCGATTGGTGTGCAAAGCTTCCATGATCATCATCTCCAGGCGTTGGGTCGTGTACATGATCGGGCTCAAGCGCTGGCGGCGGTGGAGGAGGCTGCCCAATCGTACGATACCTTCAACCTCGACATCATGTATGCGCTGCCGGGTCAGACGCTACAACAGGTGGAGCAGGATATGCAGACTGCATTGGGGCTAGCGCCATTTCACATATCGATCTACCACCTGACCATCGAGCCCAATACCTATTTCTCCAAGTTTCCGCCTGAAATTCCGGAAGACGACACGGCCTATGCCATGCTGGATCGTATCACCGAGATGACGCAGGTTGCAGGCATGGACCGCTACGAGGTTTCGGCGTATGCCAAGCCTGGGCATCGCTGTTTCCACAACCTGAATTACTGGCAGTTTGGTGACTATCTGGGCATTGGCGCCGGGGCGCACAGCAAACTCAGTTTTGCTCACCGTGTGGTTCGGCAAGTCCGTTTTCGGGAACCTCAGTTGTACATGACAAACGCTCTGGCAGGGCAGGCCGTTGCTCAGGAAGAAGAGGTCAGCCGGGCTGAATTGCCGTTTGAGTTCATGCTCAACGCACTGCGTCTGCGCAACGGATTCAGCCTGACCCAGTTTTCGGAGCGGACCGGCCTGCCCGTCAACGCCATTCAAGATGGTTTGGCAGAGGCTGAACGCAAGGGGCTAATTGAGCGGGACTT
>JAKQJK010000014.1 GCA_029561195.1 Pseudomonadota bacterium | reverse complement strand
TGGCCCTGCGCGATTGCTACGGCACGAACTTGTTCTATGGTGTGTCCACCTGAGATCATTGCAATGACAGCGAAGAGGCAATCGTGATGACTGGTCTGATTGACCATCGGATACTCGGGCTCAAAGTCAATGGGAAGTCCGCCCGCGTTCAGTGGGACTGTTGGCATTCAGTACTCCTTCATTAGGTAATGGATAGGTTCGCAATCGATTCATGGGTCTGTTGATTGCCCATGACGCTGACGCTTACTTTCCCTTCTTGGCTGCTGCAACCGTGTCGTTACGGGGAGTTACCTCAACGTAGGTAAACGTTGGCCCCAACTTCAAATGGCCGAAGGCACTCGTTATTCGCAGTTCATTGGGGGTATTTGGGCTAGGGTCCATGATTAGATGGAAGGCTTGTTGCGTATCGGTGCCACCGAAATGCGCCCAAAGTACGTTTCTGCCGAAGCACATGTCTTCGTTGTAGTCAACTTGCAGGATGGCGCAATACGGCAGGCCCGCCATCGAATTCACTTCTTTTTCCTCACTTGCCACGAGTCCATACTGATAGAGCAACTTGGCAATCATTTCGTTGTAGACCCACGCCGGTCCTTGTCTGGGAAGGCCACACTTGAAAGCCATTTCTTTGATGTCTGCCAATGATTGTTTTGCCAGCATTGCCACACACGCAAGGCTGTCATCTATCCGCTCTTCAGCAGTAACAAGGTGCCAAGGCGGGGTAAAGTTGTCAGGCAGCTTTGCAGCGGTTGTCTTTGTCGATGCCATTGAGTTCTCCTTAGAAGTTAGAAAGATGGCGCATGCGGCGGCCAAACTGGACGAGGTAATCAAGATTGAATTTGCAGGAAGGGAAGTTTGTGGTGCGAGATCGATCAGCGGATTTGCTGCTCACTCGCTGTTCTTGCTAGGCCGCCGCGTTGCGCCGTGATACCGACCTTGAGTTTTGACTGACAAATGCTCGGCCGATGCACCATTGTCGTGGAGATCGAGCGCAGCTCACGAATCTAAAAAACTTCGGCTGGGCGCGACAAAAATCGAGTGTGCCACGCATTTGTCCGAATGAACAATGACTGATTGGATTCGCGTTGATATCTGACTTGTACGGCTTAGCGATCACTCACAGTGCCATTTTTGTTGGTTGTGAGTTGACTTGTGAGTCGGCACTCATTAAGCTGAAAAGTTTTTCAACTACTCAAGACGAAGCAATCGACTTTTAGGAACGCTACGCTGGGGGAACCAATGAAAAAGCCACCAATCTTTCGATTGATGGCTTTACATAATTGGCGGAGCGGACGGGACTCGAACCCGCGACCCCCGGCGTGACAGGCCGGTATTCTAACCAACTGAACTACCACTCCTGGTAGAGGTAACGTTTACTCTTGCGAGTCAAGTTGCAGACCCTTGCGGGCTTGCGGCACGCACTTTAGGTGCCCGCCTTGTTACCAACTTGTGCCGTTTTGTCTTGCAACAAAAACCTGGCGACCCCACGGGGATTCGAACCCCGGTACTCACCGTGAAAGGGTGATGTCCTAGGCCTCTAGACGATGGGGTCAAAACCTTGGACTAATCCGTTCCCGAAAACTCTTGGTGGAGGTAAGCAGGATCGAACTGCTGACCTCTTGCATGCCATGCAAGCGCTCTCCCAGCTGAGCTATACCCCCAAACCCGAAACGCTGCAACTTATCTCAATTTCAGCATTCTTAATTCCCGAGCCTTCAATTATAGCCTGAAAATCAGACTCGGCCCAGTCGCGCAATTACCGTTTGGCGATCGAACAACGCCAGCACAGCATCAAGCGACGGTGTTTGCGGCGTGCCCAGCACCAAAACCCTCACTGGCATCGCCAATTGGGGCATTTTAAGACCGGTGGCAAGCAAGGCGTCCTTGATTGCAGCCGCGATGGAGGGCTTGTCCCATGTGCACGATTCCAGTTTTCCCGCCAGCACCTGCAATGCCGGACGGACCACATCTGTCACATGCTGGGTCATTTCTGTAGCGTTGGGCATTACGTCCTGATAAAACTTTGCGGCCCAGTCGGCCAGGGCAATGGTTGTATCGCACCGGTCCTTGAACAGTGCACAGATGGCCTCCAGGCGGGAATCCGCAGCCACGGTCACAGGGGCAGGTTGCCGGGACAACTGGCTGGACACGAGTTGCGCCAGCCGTTGGTTATCTGCTTGTTTGATGTAGTGTGCATTCACCCACAACAGTTTGACCGGGTCCCATTGCGCCGGGCTTTTATTCAAATGGCTGCCATCAAACCAGTTCACCAACTGCTCGCGATTAAACAGTTCTTCGTCACCATGGCTCCAGCCCAGGCGCGCCAGATAGTTGAGCATGGCTTCGGGAAGATAACCGCCCTCCTCATAGGCTGTCACGCTAACGGCACCACGCCGCTTGGACAGCTTTTGGCCATCGTCACCCAAAATCACCGGGCAGTGTCCGAACTGCGGCAACGGCGCACCCAGCGCATTGAACATGTTGATCTGCCAAGGTGTGTTGTTGATATGTTCATCGCCACGAAACACATGGCTGATCTGCATGTCCCAATCATCCACCACCACCGCAAAGTTGTAGGTCGGAACACCATCTGTTCGCGCGATGATGAGATCGTCAATCTCCCGGTTGCTGATGGTGATTGGACCCTTGACCAAGTCGTTCCAGGTCACGTCGCCATCCGGTGGATTGCAAAACCGGACTACTGGCAATACGCCATGCGGAACGGGGGGCAGGGTCTTGCCTGGCGCAGGCCGCCAGCGACCGTCGTACAGTGTTTTTTCGCCTTTGGCCCGTTTCGCTTCCCTAGTCGCCTCCAGTTCTTCGGGCGTGCTGTAGCAATGGTATGCCTTGCCCTCAGCAATCAGGCGGTCAACCACAGCGTTATAGCGATCCAGACGCTGCATCTGGTAAATCGGGCCTGCGTCGTAGTCCAGCCCCAGCCAGCTCATGGACGCCAGAATCTGATCAACTGAATTTTGGGTCGAGCGCGCCACGTCGGTATCTTCGATGCGCAGCACGAACTGTCCGCCATAGTGACGAGCGTAGGCCCAGGAATATAAAGCGGTGCGGGCAGTGCCCAGATGCAAAAAGCCGGTCGGCGAGGGGGCAATTCGGGTTCTGATCATGAATTATTTCAACGTATCCAGACCGCGCAACAAGTCCGCCTTCATATCGTCGGGATGTTCCAGACCTACAGCCATACGGATAAGCCCCTGACCAATGCCGGCGGCTTGTCGCTGGTCTTCAGAAAGCTTGCCGTGCGAAGTGCTGGCAGCATGTGTGAGCAGGGTTTTGGTGTCCCCCAGATTGGTACACAGTGACAGTGTCTGCAAGCTGTCCAGAACATGGAAGGCGCCGGCACGTGCGGCTTGCGGCGTATCGGCTTTCACGTCAAATGACAGTACGGCACCGCCCAAGCCCGACATTTGCTTCATGGACAGCTCATGCTGCGGATGGCTCGTCAACCCGGGGTAATACACGCGCGAGACTTTCGGGTGCTGCTCCAGCCACAAGGCCAGTTCGTGCGCTCTGGCACTCTGCGCGCGCATGCGAATATCAAGCGTCTCCAAGCCCTTGAGGACGACCCAGGCATTGAAGGGCGACAGCACCATGCCACCGTTTTTTTGCACGGGCAAAAACTTTTCCTGAATCATTTTCTCACTGGCGCACAGTGCCCCAGCCATTACGCGACCTTGTCCGTCCAGATACTTTGTGCCGGAGTGCATGACGATATCGGCACCCATGGCCACCGGCCGCTGCAAGATGGGCGTGGCGAAGCAGTTGTCCACGGCCAACAGGGCCCCCGCGTTGTGCGCCAAGTCCGCCAGAGCGGCAATGTCGCACACGTCAGTCAACGGGTTGGTGGGCGTTTCAGCAAACAGTATTTTGGTATTGGGGCGAATCGCCGCTTTCCATGCCGCCACGTCGCTTTGCGGCACGATGGATGACTCCACACCAAAGCGCGCAAATTCGGTGCCGATGAGCTTGATCGTGGAGCCAAACATGCTTTGCGAGTAGACGACGTGGTCGCCCGTCTTAAGCAGGCTGAAAAGCATCAGCATGATGGCGGCCATGCCAGTCGACGTGGCGATAGCGGCTTCGGTGCCTTCCATCGCGGCCAAACGCATCTCAAAGCTGGTAACCGTGGGGTTACCCGAGCGAGCATAGGTGTAGCCCTCTTCGTCACCGGCAAAGCGCCGTGCCGAGGCTTCTGCCGAAGGCTGCACATAGCCGCTGGTGAGGTATAGCGCCTCTGAGTTTTCGCCGTACTGGCTGCGTTCCACAGCCACGCGCACAGCCAGGGTGTCGCGGTGCAGGTTGTCTGGTAATTTCTTCAAAGTCATGGTTTTAAGGCTGTGTCAGTCAACGTGGTTGGGCAGCGCCAGACGGGAAGTGTCTTCCTCGTTTTCGTCGGCATTGACCCGGTTTTCGTTCAGCCGCGTGATGTCATCAAAGGAGATGTCGCCGGTGACATAGACGCCATCAAAGCAGGATGCGTCAAACCCATCCAGTTTGGTATTGAGCGAGCCAATCGCCTTCTTCATTCCATCCACATCCTGGTAAATCAGCGCATCACAACCGATGATTTCGCGAATTTCATCCACGGTGCGGTTGTGCGCCACCAACTCGTCAGCGGTCGGCATGTCGATGCCATATACGTTGGGGTAACGCACCGGCGGTGCGGCGCTAGCCAGATAGACCTTGCGTGCACCAGCGTCCCGAGCCATCTGTACGATCTCCTTAGAGGTGGTGCCCCGCACAATGGAATCATCGACCAGCAGCACGTTGCGACCTTTGAACTCGCTGGCAATCACGTTGAGCTTTTGACGGACAGATTTCTTTCGTACGGCATGCCCCGGCATGATGAAGGTTCGCCCGACATAGCGGTTCTTCACAAAACCTTCACGATAGGGCAAACCCAGCAACTGGGCCAGTTGCGCAGCGCTGGGGCGGCTGGACTCGGGGATGGGAATCACCACGTCAATCTCATTGGGTGGCACCGTCGAAATGACACGCTTGGCCAGCGTTTCACCCAGATTCAAGCGTGCCTGGTAGACCGAAATGGTGTCCATCACGGAATCAGGCCGGGCCAGGTACACAAATTCAAAAATGCAGGGTTTCAACACAGGGTGGTCAGCACATTGTTGGCTGTAAACCTTGCCCTGCAGATCGACGAACACCGCTTCGCCGGGCGAAATGTTCCGCTCAAACGTATGCGATGTACCTTCCAGCGCCACCGACTCGCTGGCCAGCATCACCGTGCCATCGCCACGGCCCATGCACAGCGGGCGAATGCCAAACGGATCGCGAAAGGCCAAGACACCATGCCCGGCAATCAGCGCGATGACCGAATAGGAGCCCTTGACGCGCCGATGCACGTTGCGCACAGCGGCAAACAGGTCATCGGGTTGCAGAGGAAGACCACGGGTGGTGCGCTCAATTTCGTGCGCTAGCACGTTGAGCAACACTTCAGAATCGCTTTCGGTGTTGATATGACGGTGATCTGTGCTGAACAGCTCGGATTTGAGTGAATGCGCATTGGTCAGGTTACCGTTGTGCACCAGCACAATGCCAAACGGCGCATTCACATAAAACGGCTGGGCTTCCTCTTCGCTGTAGGCATTGCCCGCGGTGGGGTAACGCACCTGGCCCAACCCACAGTTACCCGGTAGCGCACGCATGTTACGGGTACGAAAAACATCCTTCACTAGCCCCTTCGCCTTGTGCATGAAGAACTTGCGTTCCTGCTGCGTAACGATACCCGCAGCATCCTGCCCGCGATGCTGCAACAGCAGCAATGCATCGTAGATCAGCTGATTGACGGGTACGTTACTGACAACCCCAACAATTCCACACATTATGGTAAGTACTTTCCAAATTCAACAGGCAACACCGGTTTCAAACCCTTAAGCGCGATAGTGGACAAATTGGCACCCACGGACTCCTGCCACCATGCAGCCGTTTTCAGCGGCGTCATGAGCACCACCACGGTCGCTGCCAGCAA
The DNA here is from genome assembly GCA_029561195.1 of Pseudomonadota bacterium. Taxonomy (GTDB): domain Bacteria; phylum Pseudomonadota; class Gammaproteobacteria; order Burkholderiales; family Burkholderiaceae_C; genus Egaibacter. The sequence goes on along the minus strand of JAKQJK010000014.1, from coordinate 13,067 downwards.
CAGCACCAGACCGCGCAGCAAACCAAACACAGCCCCCAGCGCACGATCGGCAGGCCGCATACCCACGGACTCGATCAGTTTTTTGATCAACCATGCCGCCAGCCCACCAGCAAACACCACGCCCACAAACACCACCACAAAACCCGCTGCGTAACGAACCGCCTCACCGGCTCCCGACATGGGTAATTTTTCCGCTACATCCGGCGCAAACCACTGGGCAGCCACGAATGCAGCCACCCAGCTAAGCGCCGATACCACTTCGTAAACCAGCCCGCGCCAGGCGCCGAGTAACAGGGAACCCAGCAACACCACCAGAAACACCCAGTCCAGAGCAGTCATCAACCACCCGCCATCACAGCGTCAACACAGCTGCAGACAGATCCAGTTTCTTGATTTTTTCAGCCGCCTGGTCAGCCTCTGTACGCCCGGCAAAGGGGCCGACACGCACACGAATCCGTCGACCATCTTTAGTCTCAACCACCTGCGTATAAGTCTTGAGACCTGCTTTTTCCACCTTCAGCCGGGCTTCGCGGGCTTTGGCCACATCGGCAAATGCCCCCACCTGGACGACGAAACGGCCGTCTGCTGCAGCTGGCTCCTTGGCTACAACATCCTTGCCTTCCAGAAGTGCCTTGGCTTTGGCACTCTCTGTTGGCTTCACTGTTGCCGGCGTTTCGACTGGCTTGGGCTCAGATTTTTTTGCAACGACAGGTGCTTCAGAAGCTGCCACGGCCGGTTTAGGTGGTCTTTCAACGGGCGCAGCGGCTTCAGGCACCGTGGCCGGGGCCACAGCCACCGGCTTTGCTGGCGCAGAAGCTACCGCAATGGATGGTGCGGGTACAGCAGGAACAACCAGCGGCTTAACCTTGTTCTTGTCCGGGATTTCGATTGGAATATCGACAGCGATGGGCCGTGGCTGGTTGTCAAACAGCAACGGAAAGCCAATCACACCCACCAGAACCAGCACGGCGGCGCCAATCAGCCGGTGTTTGGCACGCTTACGCATGACCTCGACGCTGTCGGGCTGGGTGGGCGTGGCAGACGAGTCGCCAGCGTTTTTCCGGAATTTGAAAAAAGCCATGTAGGAAGACTCAGGGATTCAGGTGTTTGGCATGAAGGCGCGGGGTCCCATCCTTCAAAATGCCGCCCACGGTATAGAACGAACCAAAGACCACGATTCTATCAGCGGGGTCCGCGGCACCGACAGCAGCACGAAGCGCATCCACGGGGTCGGCAAAGGCCAGCGCCGACGCGTCTTTGCGCGTGTTCTGCGTTTGCCATTTTTCCATCAACTTGATGCCCGATTCAGCCCGTGCCGTGGGCAAATCGGTGAAATACCATTTGTCGATTAACGGCCCTACCTTGCCCAGCATGGGCGCCAGGTCCTTGTCGGCCATGGCGCCGAAAACCGCGTGGGTGGTCGGGAAATAGCCCATCGCATCCAGATTGGCGGCCAGCGCCGCCACCGAATGCGGGTTGTGCGCCACGTCCAGCACCAGCGTGGGCTGGCCCGGAATGATCTGAAAACGCCCCGGAAGCTCGACCATGGCCAGACCGTTGCGAATAGCCTGCGCCGTCACCGGCAGGCGTTCGCGCAGGGCAGTCAACACAGCCAGCACGCCCGAGGCGTTGACCAGCTGGTTGGCGCCTCGCAGCGCCGGATAAGCCAGGCCGCTGTAACGACGGTCCCGCCCGGCCCAGGCCCATTGCTGTTTGTCACCCGAAACGTTGAAATCCACACCGAAGCGCCACAAATCGGCGTCGATCTCCAGCGCGCGGTCCAGCACGCTCTGCGGCGGCACGGGGTCGCTGACGATCACCGGGCGACCGGTGCGCATGATGCCGGCCTTTTCACGGCCAATCGACTCCCGGTCTGGCCCCAGCAGCTCCATGTGGTCCAAATCGATGCTGGTGATCACGGCGCAATCCGGGTCGATGATGTTCGTGGCGTCCAGCCGCCCACCCAGTCCCACCTCCAGAATGACCACGTCAAGGTTGGAGCGGGCCATCACCTGCAGAATGGCCAGTGTGGAGAATTCGAAATACGTGAGTGAAATTGCAGGGTCAAATTGGCACCTGGCCCTCTCCACATCTGCGAAGGCATCTATCAACTCCGCAGCAAATACCGCCTCACTTAGCAAACGCAGCCGCTCCTCAAACCGCACCAGATGCGGCGAGGTATACACCCCAGTGCGATAACCTGCCTGGCCCAGAATGGCCTCCAGCATGGCGCAGGTGGAACCCTTGCCGTTGGTGCCGGCTACGGTGATGACCGGGCAGCTGAAACCCAAGCCCATGCGGGTAGCCACAGAGCGCACGCGTTCCAGCCCCATGTCGATAGCTTTGGGGTGTAACTGCTCGCAGTAGGCGAGCCATTCGTCGAGTGTTTTGAAATCAGTTGTCATACAGGGGTGAATTGTCGCGCACATGGGTCGCGTACCGGGATAGCTCCACAGATTGCGGCATGATGACGACTATGAAATCCACATCCATCACGGTCTACGGCATACCCAACTGCGATACTGTCAAAAAAGCGCGCGCCTGGTTAACCAGCAACGGCGTGGACTATCAGTTTCACGACTTAAAAAAGCAGGGCGTGCCCCTGCCCCAGCTCGACAACTGGTTGAAAACGGTGGGCTGGGAAAAACTGGTGAACCGCCAGGGCACCACCTGGCGCAAGCTGGACGATGCTGTCAAAGCCACCGTGGTGGACGCCCCAAGCGCCAAAACCCTGATGCTGGCGCAGGCCAGCGTGATCAAGCGCCCGGTGGTGGATTGGTCGGCCGGCGACGTAACGGTTGGCTTCGACGCCGCGCGCTGGCAGCAGCGGGTCGCCTAAAATAGGGCCATGACTACCGACACCCTCTCCAATCTATCCGTCACGACCAAAGCCAACGTCTACTTCGACGGCAAATGCGTGAGCCACAACATCACGCTGGCCGACGGCACCAAAAAATCGGTCGGCGTGGTACTGCCCGCCACCCTCACCTTCAACACCGGCGCACCTGAAATCATGGAATGTGTGGCCGGCTCATGCGAATACAAACTGGCAGGCACTGATGCATGGGTCAAATCCTCGACAGGTGAGAAGTTCAGTGTTCCAGGCAATTCGAAGTTTGACATTCGGGTGGCTGACGCTTACCACTACATCTGCCATTTCGGCTGAGCATCTCGGTTAAACCATCTCACTACACCGCTCGCATTCGCTACTCTTTTTATAGCTGCTCACGCTTATTCGGCGAGGGCTAAGGTCCAAACTAATGTCCAAAACCATCCTGCAAAACACTCCCGTCGGCCAAAAGGTCGGCATCGCCTTTTCGGGCGGACTGGACACCAGTGCCGCCCTGCTATGGATGAAGAAGAAAGGTGCCCTGCCCTACGCCTACACCGCCAACCTGGGCCAACCGGATGAAGCCGATTACGACGAAATTCCGCGCAAGGCGATGGAGTACGGCGCGGAAAAGGCCCGATTGGTGGACTGCCGCCCGCAGCTTGCCGCCGAAGGCATTGCCGCGCTGCAAAGTGGCGCCTTCCACATCACCACCGCAGGCGCCACCTACTTCAACACCACACCGCTGGGCCGCGCCGTGACTGGCACCATGCTGGTGTCGGCGATGAAACAGGACGATGTGAACATCTGGGGCGACGGCAGCACCTTCAAGGGCAATGACATCGAGCGCTTTTACCGCTACGGCCTGCTGACCAACCCCGCACTGAAGATCTATAAGCCCTGGCTGGATCAGGCTTTTATCGACGAGCTGGGCGGACGCTCCGAAATGTCGGCTTTCATGACAGCCAACGGCTTTGGCTACAAGATGTCGGCTGAAAAGGCCTACAGCACCGACAGCAACATGCTGGGTGCCACACACGAGGCCAAAGACCTGGAGTTTTTGAACTCCGGCATCAAGATCGTCAACCCCATCATGGGCGTGCCGTTCTGGAAAGACGACTGCGTCGTCAAGGCCGAAGAGGTGTCAGTGCGCTTTGAAGAAGGCCGTCCGGTGGCGCTGAACGGCGTCGAATACTCCGACTTGGTGACATTGATTTTGGAAGCCAACCGCATTGGTGGACGCCACGGCCTGGGCATGAGCGACCAAATCGAGAATCGCATTATCGAAGCCAAGAGCCGCGGCATCTACGAAGCCCCGGGCCTCGCGCTGCTGTTCATCGCCTATGAGCGCCTGGTCACCGGCATCCACAATGAAGACACCATCGAGCAGTACCGCGATAACGGCCGCAAGCTCGGCCGCCTGCTGTACCAGGGCCGCTGGTTCGACAGCCAGGCCATCATGCTGCGCGAAACCGCCCAGCGCTGGGTGGCCCGGGCCGTGACTGGCACCGTGACGCTGGAACTGCGCCGTGGCAATGACTACTCGCTGCTCAACACCGAGAGCCCCAACCTGACCTACGCGCCCGAACGTTTGAGCATGGAAAAGGTGGAAGACGCGCCGTTCAGCCCGCTGGACCGCATTGGTCAGCTGACCATGCGCAACCTGGACATCACCGACACGAGAGCCAAGCTGGGCATTTATGCGCAGGCCGGGCTGTTGTCACTGGGCAAGGACGGGGATTTCCTCAAATTGGGCAGGGACTGACCTTTCGCACGATGGAAGAAAAGCCCGCTTCTGCGAGCTTTTGTTGTCGGACGGCTAGACCACCACCGGTTCCGGCTCCAATAGGATGCCAAAGCGCTCATACACACTGGTCTGAATGGCCTTGGCCAGCGTCATCACTTCGCCGCCAGTGGCGCCGTTGCCATCGGTCCCGACGCCACGATTGACCAGCACCAGCGCCTGCCTTTCGTAAACACCTGCCTGCCCGACCGATTTGCCCTTCCAGCCGCAGGCATCGATTAACCAGCCGGCCGCCAGCTTCACCGAGCCGTCCGCCAAGTGGTAATGCACGATTTTGGGTTCGCGGGCGATGATGTCGTCGCACTGGTCCTGCGTCACAGTGGGGTTTTTGAAGAAACTGCCCGCGTTGCCGATCACCTGCGGGTCCGGCAGTTTGGTGCGGCGAATGTCACAAATCCACTGGTAAATCTGCTGAGGCGACGGCGCGGAGACGCCGGACTCAGCCATTTTGCGGTCCAGGTCGGCGTAGCCCAGCACGGCCACCCACGGTTTGGGCAAGCGAAACCGCACCCGCGTGATCAGCGCCCGGTCCTTCAAACCCAAAGCCTGGCGATCCGACCCATCCTCCGACGCCCCGCTTGACGCATGTTTGAAAACCGAGTCGCGGTAACCAAACGCACATTGGGCTGCATTGAGCGTGAACATCTGCCCATTGCGCAAATCAACCGCGTCCAGCGACTCGAACCGGTCCTGTAGCTCCACCCCGTAGGCACCAACGTTTTGCACGGGCGACGCCCCCACGGTGCCGGGGATCAAGGCCATGTTCTCCAGGCCAGGATAGCCTTGTTCAAGCGTCCACGTGACAAAGTCGTGCCAGTTTTCACCCGCGCCGGCCTCCACAATGAAAGCCCTGGTGGTTTCCTCCACCAGCCGCCGACCCATCACCTCCACCTTCAACACTACGGGCTTGACATCACCAGTCAACACAATGTTGCTACCCCCGCCAAGCACAAACTTCAGCGCAGGCCCCAGTTCCGGGTCGCTTATGACGGTCTGCACATCGTCCTCACTGGTCACGCGGACCAGCGAATGCGCCTTCGCCACGATGTGAAAGGTGTTGTAAGGCTGGAGTGGGACGTTTTTCTCGACTAACATGAGAGGATTGTCTCACCGCCTTTTGAGTATCTTTATGCCCTCTTTTGACACCGTCTGCGAAGCCAACCTGGTCGAGGTGAAAAACGGCGTGGAAAACACCGCCAAGGAAATTGCCACACGCTTTGACTTCAAGGGAACCAGCGCCAGCATCGAACTCAAGGACAAAGAAATCACGCTGATTGGCGATGCCGAATTCCAGTTGACGCAAATTGACGATGTATTGCGCAACAAACTCACCAAAAGGAGTGTCGATGTGCGCTTTCTGGACATGGGTGACGTTCAGAAGATTGGCGGCGACAAGGTCAAACAAGTCATCAAGGTGCGCAACGGCATCGAGTCCGAACTGGCCAAGAAAATCCAGCGCATGATCAAGGACAGCAAGCTGAAGGTTCAGGCTGCCATTCAGGGCGATGCCATTCGTGTGACGGGCGCCAAGCGTGATGATCTGCAGGCCGCCATGGCGCTGATCCGCAAGGACGTGACCGACGTACCGGTCAGCTTCAACAATTTCCGCGACTGACCGATTGATGAGACTATCCTCTTTTGTTGTTGCCAGCGTGCTGGCGCTCGCAACATCTGCCCACGCGCAGTCCGTCGCGCTTGCTGGCATGCTGGGCAGCAAGGCGCTTGTCATTGTGGATGGAGGCGCGCCCAAAGGCGTGGCCGTGGGCGAAACGCACCGTGGCGTCAAAATTTTGTCCACACAGGGCGATGTTGCAGTGATCGAGATCGCCGGCAAACGGCACACTTTGCGTGTGGGTGATGCTCCGGCCAGTGTAGGTGGCAGCGGCGGTGGCGGTGCTTCCGGTACCAAAGTGGTGTTGACTGCCGGCACCGGAGGTCACTTTGTGACACAAGGTCAGATAAATGGCCGGGCCACCCAAATGGTGGTAGACACTGGCGCCTCGCTGGTTTCAATCAGTGCAGCAGATGCTGATCGCATGGGACTGGATTACAAGAGTGGACAGCCTGCACGTCTGAGTACGGCCAATGGCGTCACCAACGGATGGAAAATCAAGCTGTCATCCGTCAAGCTGGGGGACGTAGAGGTGTATGAAGTGGACGCCGTAGTGTCGTCAGGCAGCATGCCCTATGTGTTGCTGGGCAACAGCTACCTTACCCGGTTCCAGATGACTCGGACCAACGACCAGATGCTGCTAGAGAAGCGGTTTTGAACGTGCAAAACGAAAACGAATACGAAGAATTGCTGAGCCTGTGGTCGGACCTTGAGTCTGGCCTGGGCGTCATTTTGAGCAGCCCCGGCAGCGTTCAGGAGTTCGAACAGCGGGTGTGGCAATACGACCGATGGATGCAGACGTTGCTGCAGCGTGATGCCGATGTGGGCCTGTATCTGCTTTTTCAGCTGGCCACCAACTCGCCCGTGGGTTACAGCGCATCCCACGCGCTGATCTGTGCCGTGCTCTCGCATTTGATTGCCATTGAGCTCAACCTGGGACTCAAGGAGCGGGACAGCCTGGTTCACGCAGCTTTTACGATGAACGTGGCCATGACAGCGCTTCAGGACGAACTGGCCGGGCAAATGGAAAGGCCCACCTCCGAGCAGCAAAGCGCCATTCGGGCACATGCCGTCAAGGGCAGCCTGATGCTCAATGCCGTAGGCGTGGTCGATAAATTGTGGGTAGAGGTGGTTTCGTCCCATCACGACGAAAGTACCGACCAAGGCGAACTCAGGGCCATTACGCCGGTGAATCGCCTGGCCCGTATCCTGCGTATTGTGGACCGGTATGCCGCGATGATCAGTCCACGTAAGTCACGCACCGGGCGCAGCGCAACCGATTCGGTGCGCGCCATCATCAGCGCCTCTTCCGAACAAGGGGGAGAAGTGGGCCACGCACTGGTTCGCACAGTGGGCCTGTGCCCGCCTGGCACCTATGTGCGACTGGACAATAACGAAATAGCTGTCGTATTGCGACGCAGCGGCAAACCCAACCACCCGCATGTCGCCATCGTGATTGATGATCGGGGTGAAACGCTCAGTCAACCGCGCCTGCACCGTACGTCCGAGGCCAGCCCCAAAATACAGGCTGCGCTAGCGGCAGCTTCAGTGCAATCGCGCCTGAATCACCATCTGGTGCTGCAACTGGGTGCCTACGCAGCGCGGCATTCCTAAGCGGGGGACAACGCCAGAACCAAGCTCACGCCTTCTTCTTGGCGCCCAGTTTCGATTCGTTGCCCTTGACCAGACGGCTGATGTTTTCAGCGTGGCGATAAATAAGCAGCATTGACATCACGCAAAGCGCAAGCATCTGGCTCTTGTCCATGAACCAAGCCACGCCGCCACCCATCAGGTAGAAGACGGGCGCAAACACTGCCGACACCAGTGACGCCAGCGAAGAGTAACGAAAGAAATAAGCAATGATCAGCCAAGTGGCGCCAGTTGCGAGACCCAGCACCCAGCTCACGCCAAACAACACACCAAACGCGGTGGCTACGCCCTTGCCGCCCTGAAATTTGAAAAATATCGGCGCCAGATGCCCCACAAACGCCGCTAGCCCCACCAATGCCACCGTGCCCTCTTCCAGCCCGTACGGCTTGCCGAAGAACTTGATGAGTAAAACGGGTACCAGCCCCTTAAACGCGTCCAGCAACAGCGTCGCGATTGCAGCAGGTTTACTACCCGAGCGCAGCACGTTGGTAGCACCGGGGTTTTTGCTGCCGTAAGTGCGCGGATCATTCAGCCCCATCACGCGGCTGACAATTACGGCAAACGACAGCGACCCCACCAGGTAGGCAGCCACCGTAGCGAGGATCGGGAAAAAAGCTTGTAGTGAATCCAACATGTTCTCCTGCGTTATTTTTATGGCGCCGCGTCGAGCGCCCTATTCTGCCAGCGCACACTGTACAGACTTGGCATCCAGCAACTGCACACAAACCCCAGGCTCCAGCCCCACGAGATAACCGCGACGTCCACCGTTAATCAGAATCCGGGGCAATGTCAGCACCGATCCTTCAACATACACCGGCATCTGCCGCCGCGTGCCAAAAGGCGATGTGCCGCCCACCAGATAACCACTGTGTCTGTTGGCGATCTCGGGCTTGCAGGGCTCCACCGACTTGGCCCCAATCTGGCGCGCCAGATTTTTGGTGCTGACCTTGCGGTTGCCGTGCATCAGCACCACCAGCGGTTTGGCGTCCTGGTCCTGCATGATGAGTGTCTTGACCACGGTGAATGGGTCCACTCCCAGCACCTCGGCACTGTGCTGCGCACCACCGTGCTCCAGGTAGTCATAAGGGTGCTCCGTGAAGGCCACCTTGTTGGCTTTCAGCAGGGCAGTGGCGGGGGTTTCGGAAACATGTTCTTTTTTGGCCATGGCGGGTATTTTTCGCCGGGTTTTTGTTCGTTCGATAGGCTGGCGCTGGGCGAGAAGCGCGCTATCCCGCGCGTAAGCTCGCCACAACAATCAGAGCGCAGGGTCCCGCATATCCCAACGTATCTTGTCAATCGCAGCCAACAGTTCAGGCGACAACCTGGTTCCCCAAGCATCCAGACACTCATCCAGCTGCGCCACCGACGTCACGCCAATGATGGTGCTGGCCACGCGCCAGTTGGTATAACAAAACGCCAGCGCCATTTGGGTGGGCGTGAGGCCGTGCGCACGCGCCAGTGCGTTATAGCGGCGCGCAGCGGCCAGCGCCTCTGGGCGACCCCAGCGTTGCTTGCGGATAGTTTCGTAAAGCGCAATGCGACCTTCTTTTGGCGCGTTGGGTCCTTCGGTGCCGTGCTCGTCGTACTTGCCTGTGAGCAAACCAAAGCCCAGGGGCGAATACGGAATCAGCGACACACCCAGGCGGTGCATGGTTTCGTCCAGACCGTTGTCCACCGTGCGGTTCACCAGGCAATACGGGTTTTGCACGGTGGCCACGCGCGGCAGGCCGTGCTGCTCGGCCAGGCGGATGAATTCGTGCACACCATAAGGCGTTTCGTTCGACAAACCAATGGCGCGCACCTTGCCGGCCTTGATGAGCTTGGCAAAGGTCTCCAGTTGCTCGTGCACAGAGATCGTTGGCAGATCTTTGGCCGGGTCAAAGTACGGCACGCCAAACGCGGGTACATGGCGGGCTGGCCAGTGGATTTGATACAGGTCGATCACATCAATTTTCAAGCGGCGCAACGAGCCCTCGCACGACTCCACGATGTCGGCAGAGGACAGGCCGCTGCGCCCCTGGCGAATCCAGTCCATGCCACGTGGCGGGCCAGCCAGTTTTGTGGCCACGATGAGTTTTTGCCGAACGCCAGGATTTTTGGCAAACCAGTTGCCAATGATGGTCTCGGTGGCGCCGTAGGTTTCGGCACGGGTAGGCACCGAATACATCTCAGCTGTGTCCAGAAAATTGACGCCACGCGCCAGCGAGTGGCTCAGGATAGTGTGGGATGTCGCCTCATCCACCTGTTCGCCAAAAGTCATGGTGCCCAGGCAAATGGGGGTAACGTGCAGATCGCTCTGGCCGAGTTGTACCGTTTTCATGGATTGAGGCTTGCTTGAGAAATTGAAAGAAGGGGACAGTTTACGGGCTTGCCCGGTTCACTGCTTCAGCGGGGCTACTCCGCGTTGACGCCGGTCAATCGCCGCCACCACACCCCCCACCGTCGCCACCTCCACCATCACCTGACGATTCACTGCCACCGAAACTGGCTGCATCCCCATCACTGTCACTGCCACCACCACCTTCGCCAAAGCTGGTTCCACAGTAGGCGCCAGACCCGCTCTGGCGGTCAATATCGCGACAATCTGGCACATACGCAAAGCCGCCAGGGATTGCGAACTTCTTGTCCAGTGCAAACAGCAGGGGCAGCCTGCCCGGTTGGCGCGGATCGATGCTTTCTTCCTTGCAAGCCCAATACCAGGTTCGACGCAATCCGTTGTTGCGTTTCCGGTCAGAGCCCAGCACCTCGGCTGGCGTGTGGTGCATGAGCCTGCCAAAGGCCGATTGGCACCACATATCATAAGCACGCGTATGCAGGATGAACTCGTGCCACATCGCATCCACCACCCGGGATGGCATGGCTACAAATTGCCTGTTGCTGCGCAGGTGCGCCATGAAAAATTGCCTCAAACCACGCGCCACCAGATCAACATCTCCCGACGACAGATGCGGGTACTGCTCGCGCAGTTTAGCCCCCAAAAAACGGGGAAGGTGTGACTCGCGAATGAATTGTCGGCGTCGGCTGATCTCCCAGAAAGTGAGCGCTGCAAAAAGAGAAAGGCACACCAAAGTGAACCCGACCAGAAGGCCTGAACCCACCTTGTATGACGAACTGACAATCACCAGCGGTAGCAAGGGGAACGCCAGCCACTTTCCGATCGACAGCACCTGAATTCGGCGCCTTCCCGACACATGGACGGCAGGAACGCCGAGCCTCATTTGTGATCCTTGCTGACGGCCCTCGCCCGCTCTTCCTCCTGCAGGCGCAGCACGCGGCGTTGTACCTTGCCTGTGGTGGTCATGGGCAATTCCTTGATGAATTCAATTTCTTTGGGATATTCGTAAGGCGCCAGCAGGCCTTTCACGTGGGCCTGCAGTTCAGCCATTAATTGAGCATCAAATTGCCCTTCAGCCTCCATCGATTGAGCACGAGCAGCTATAAAATCAGGAGCGATCACTACATAGGCCTTGACCACGGCACCGCGCTCGCGGTCCGGCTTGGGCACTACAGCCGCATTCGCAACTGCAGGGTGTTTGATCAGGCAGTTCTCAATCTCACCCGGCCCGATGCGATAACCTGCCGCCTTGAACACGTCATCTGCCCGGCCCTGGTACCAGAGGTAGCCATCGGCGTCGCGCGTGGCCAGGTCGCCGGTACGGCACCAGTCGCCTGTGTATTTACCGGCGGTGGCTGCTTCGTTCTTCCAGTAGCCAAGAAAAAAGATCGGGTCTGGCTTGCCATGGATGTCAAAGCGGTTCAGCGCGACATCGCCCGGCATGCCCACCGCGCATTCGTTACCCGCTTCGTCAATCACCGCCACCCGATGGCCGGGATAGCCCTTACCCATGCTGCCCGGCTTTGCCGGCCAGTACTGGCTGCAGTTACCGACGATGTAGTTGATCTCGGTCTGTCCAAACATCTCGTTCACGGTCACGCCAAGCTGGCTTTGACAGTAGGCAAACACCGCGTCACCCACTGCCTCACCTGCGCTCATCATCGCTTGCAGTTTCAGCCTGAAGTGTTTGCGCGGTTCAGCGTAAGCCTTCATCATGGCCTTGAGCGCGGTGGGGAACAAAAAAGTGTGCGTCACGCCGTGCTGCTGCATCAACGTGAACGCAGTTTCAGGGCTAAAACGCCCGTTAAAAGCCACAATGGGCCGGCCAAAATACAGCGTAGGCAGCAGGGCATCCATCAGGCCACCAGTCCACGCCCAGTCCGCGGGCGACCAGAACACCGCGTCACTTTTTTCATTGGAAACCCCGTCAAACCCGAACCAGTTCTGGCTGCAGATAAAGCCGGTCAAATTGCCAATCAGCGCACGGTGCGGGATCAATGCACCCTTGGGCTGGCCTGTGGTACCACTGGTGTAGATCAGCACGGCGGCTTCATCCGCCACCGTGTCAACCATCCTGAATTCGGCCGACGCGCGCTCCAGTGCCACTTGGTATTCAAAGCTGGCCTTCGCACCCGCCCCGCCCACGCCAATCACCGTCTCCAGCAGTGGGCAGTTCTCGCGAATAGCCAGCAGGCTGTCGATGGATGATTCATCACAAATGGCCACTACGGCTTCGCTGTCGTGCAGGCGGTATTCCAGCGCCTCGGGGCCAAACAGCATTGACAGAGGCATGGCCACGGCGCCCATCTGCAGCACGGCCATATAGGCAACGGCGGTCTCGAAGCGCTGCGGCATGACAATGGCCACACGGTCGCCGCGGTGCACGCCGCTGGCGGCCAACACATTGGACAGGCGATTGGCTTGCTCCTGAAGCTCAAAATAGGTAAGAAATTCGCCCTCAGCCCCCGCCGAATGTGCGCGGACAGCTATTCTTTTGGTAGCATCTGGCAGTCTGGCCCAGCGCGCGCAACAGGCCTGCGCCATATTGAACCGCTTGGGCACCAGCCAGCGAAATTGCCCATACAGACTGGCATAGTGATCGGACTGACTGGTCATGCGGGTTCCTCTTTTTTTCTGGTTGGGTCGCAGCTTTGTCACTGTATTGACTGACGCTTTGGGCGACCTTGACTATCATTCCCCGAATGTACCAAGTCAAACGCATTTCCCGCAGCGAGTTTGTCCCTATTCGCAGCCTCGATTACCACGTACGCCTGTGGGGAACGCCGAATCCAGGTAAGTCGCCACTGGTCATGGTGCACGGCTGGATGGACGTGGC
>JAKQJK010000006.1 GCA_029561195.1 Pseudomonadota bacterium | reverse complement strand
GCAGAACTTCGTGGCCTACGCCACCAGCAAGGCCGCCCTGAGCGGCATGACGCGGGCCATGGCGGTGGACCTGGGCGGGCGCATCCGCATCAACGCAATCGAGCCTGCGGCCATCGAGACGGACATGCTGAAGGCGGGCTTCGCGACGCAGCCGCACTTGCTGGAACAGCTGAAGTCGTCGCATCCCAGCGGCCGGATTGGAAACCCGGATGAAGTTGCGAGGGCGGCCCTGCAACTGGCCAACCCAGAGAATGGATTCTTGCAGGGTGCATGCATCTTGCTGGATGGAGGAATTGGATCGCGGCTTCATGATCCCAATTAGTTGTTGGCTGGGCTGCAGTGCGATGGTGGCACTTGATGCTGCGCGTTGAGCCCCAAATCCGAGCCAATTTGGAAGCGTCTAGCTTGTACAGCGTGGTCGACTTCATCTGGCGCAAGACAATTGCCACTGCAAGTGCACTGATTCGGCCCTGCCACCGTCTGTGAGTCACATTGACCGAAGAACCTTCGGGCTGTTTTGCAACCATACAAAAAATTACTTCCGTTCAGAAAACCATGTCCCAGAGCAATGCATTGACGCCAGTCCTGATCATGGGAAATGGTCCGTCGGCAAAACTGATCGACTTTGCGCGAGTTGAGGACATTGGCTTTGCGTCCGTTGGCATGAATGCCGCGTATCGCTTCTGGGATCGGCATGATTTTCGGCCCACATATTTCATCTGCATGGATGCGGTGCTCATCAAGTCACATGTTCATCGAATCCATGAGCTTGTAGAAGAAGGAAGAGTCAAGAAGTTCTTCCTTCGGGATGAGTACAAGGAATCGTTTCCTGAGCATGCCAACCACCCGAGGATTCAATGGTTCGCAGACATGCGATCCAGAAAGGATTCGATCTTTGACACCAACATGATCACCACCGGCAGTTGGGCGCTGCGCTGGATGGCCAATGAAGGGCACAATCATATTGCAACCATCGGAATCGATGCCAATTATGTCGAGCTCATCAAGGAAGCAAAGCGACTGGGAACCGACAAGGATTTGAGGCTTGAAGTCAAGAGCACGCCGAGCTTCAACCCGAACTATTTCTTCTCAGACTACCAGCGGCAGGGCGACCAATACAACGTACCGAATTCGCCGGATTATCTGCAGCAGACTGGTCAACTCGTTCATGTTGAAGCGTTGAAGCGCGCGCGCGACGAAATTTCGAAGAAGTTTCCGACAGTCAGAATCTCTGATTGCAGTCCGATTGCAACGCACGGTGTCTTTCCAAAGGCGTCAATCGATCGGTTTCTGTCGTTTGGTGATGTTGCGATCATCACATCGTTCCACAGCGGCGCGGACGACGACGACATCCAGAACTTTCTCGCAATCGCTGTGGAAAACGCCAGTCAGCCACGTGTTGACTCAGTGAGAATTCTGTTTGAAGGGAAACGCGCAAGCCTGAACGCCCGGATACCGGCGGATCTTCTGTTCAAGGTGCGCCAGTGTGAGGGCCGTGGCACTCTCAAGTTCATTGAGATTGATTCTCGTCCGAACTATCACCAATTGTTTGGTGCTGGTAGAAGTGCCGGCGCGCAAATTGCCGCTGTGGTAAATGGAAATATTCTGCTCACGCAGGAATTTCTGACGCAGATTTGCGCAAACTTCAACCAGCCGACAGCTCGACTTCTGGCGCTCACGCGATGGAATGAAACAGCCAACGGCCTCTTCATTCAGGGGCAGTCTGCTGCGCCACCCTGGCCCGAGGTCGCCCTGAAAGACTCTGACCACAAGCACCAGAACTTCCTGTCGTTTGACGCCTATATCTTCAACCGCGGATTGCCAGAAATCGCCGCACTGCAGGATGTTTTCATCGGTACGTTTGGCTGTGATACCGCGGTCGTGGCCCTGAACAGGTTGGCTGGAATCCCCGTCGTCAACCCTTGCATGAGCTACAAGACTGTTCACCGCGACAACAAGCATCGCAATTATGCGATGGAAGCCGGAACGAAACAGATGCTGAAGAACACGGCATCTGTGGTGGCCCGGTTGCAAACGGTTCTAGGGCGCCGCGACGCAATGTCTGAGACGATCTCGGCCATCGAATCATTGCGCCCCAGTATCGTTTCAATTGGCACCCCCATGCATCGGCACGGCCCGGGCCACGCGCTGTTCAGGCTCTTGGGTGCTGTGCCCTGGACGCAGACCATCAATCCCCAGCGCATCGACTTCGTCTCGATTTCGTTCAACCCTGCGACGGACACGGATGAGCAACTGCGAGAGCGGGCCCAAGAAATACAGAAGGCGATCGACCGGAATGCGTTTGTCGAGATTGAGGTCAGTGGCAACAATGGTGACTATTATCTTGGCTCCATCCGCGACATTCCAGAGACCCGGCAGATCAAGGACCGGTTGAAGTATTACGCCTGGCAATCTGTCATCTACAAAGACAAGGCCACGCCGACGGAGGCAACTGTCCATGCTGACATGTTGCTCGTCGCGAAACAGTCGCTGGGGTTGCAAGACGCCAATCCCTTTCTGCCGCAATTGCGAGACCCGTGGCGGGTTCTCAATTCCGCTGAAGTGCAGTCTCATCGGTACGATCGGGTTCTGGTGATTGACAGCACACCTGTCGGCCACGGCTCCGCAACAGGTCAAATCAAGAAGGTTTTCCTGGGGGGGTGGCCCAGAGAAAATATTCTGCAGGTCTGGCAAGAAGGCGGGGTGAATGGGGCACTCAAACTCAATCGGTATGACGCTGATGGCAAAGCGGTTCCAGTTGAGGCGCCGAAGTTGAATGTGATGATGGAGGAGTGCCTGCGCTTCTCACCAAACGCAGTGTACTTGCGACCAATTGATTCGGCCCCACTCCTGGAGTTTGCATCAGAGTACATCAAGCGTCGCCCGACCGCGTTGGTCGTTCACATGATGGACGATTGGCCCATGTATCTGCGGCACGCCAACATCAAGGAATATGAGCGGCTCAATCCGTTGCTGCTTGAACTGGTGAATCACGCGGGCATCAGACTGTCCATATCGCAGAAGATGGCGGACGAATATGCATTGCGTTATGGAGCCGAGTGGGTGCCTTTGGCGAACGGTATCGATGTTGAGGCACAGCCCAGCAAGGATTGGTCGAATCGGCCAGCGGTGAGCAAGTCTGCACCGTTTTGTATCAGGTACATGGGGGGCATGGCAAAGAACATGAACTTCCAGAGTGTGGTTTCATTTGCCCGGGCTGTCGCAAACATGTCTGCGACCACGCCTGTGACGTTTGAGATCTACACCATGCCTTGGTACTTTGACGTTGCCATGGACGCACTGAAGGGGCTCCCTTCTGTCTCAGTTCATCGACTGGTCGACGACGAGGCGTATTTTGAAGCGCTCGCATCCGCTGATGCCTTGTTGATCGCTTACAACTTCGATCCAGACAGCATGGCCTACACGAGCCTGTCGCTGGCGAACAAGCTGCCTGAATGCTTGGCCGCCGGCGTGCCCGTCATCGGCTACGGGCCAAGTCAGATCGCCACCATTGACGTCTTGCGCGGCACAGGTGGCGGTTTGGTGGTGGATCGGCCCGAACTCGAGTTTGTGACGGACGCGATCCTGAGCCTGATTTCCAATCGCGACAAGTCAGAAAGGTTGGGCCGGCTTGGCCGCGTTTTCGCGAAGAAGAATCTCAGCCGTGCCGCAGTGGCTACTCGATTCCGTGCGCTGATGGCCGCTGCTGCGGATGCCGCCCCTCAGGGCAGTGCAAAAAAGCTCCAACTGGTCGAACCTGCTGCGGCGCCCACGGGCCGCCCGGAGGCGGCAGCAGCGGTGCAGTTGGCACCGCAAGTAGGCAATGCATCGACGGCAGCGGAAGACGAAGCAACGATTCTGAAAGCAATGTTGGATGTGCAAGCACGTTCGTCCATCTCAAACGCAAGGCTGCTGAGATTCAAGAATCGGCATTCAAAGTCACACGCCATCATTGTGGGCCACACCGTTGATGATGCCTGGTTTGCTGCGCATCAGCCGAAACTGAAAAGTTCAACGGTTTTCTCTGTGCCGAAAACCCACGGTGTACTTGTCCGTGCCGGCGTCATACCTGCCTATCTTGTTGCATTGAAATTACCGAATGATGAAGCCCTTCAGCCTGGTCCAGATTCGGGTCGCACAGTGATGCTGTCACCACATGGTGCTGCAGGTCAAGTGCCCAACACCGGCGCAATGAATTTTCAGTTCAATTGTCTCCGGCCAAGTGCGGCCGGCTTTGAATTTTCCACCAACGCGGCCAGTTACATCGTTGATGTCGGTGATGAAGCTTACCTTTGTTTGCAGCTTGCATACTTCATGGGCTTCAGTGAGGTGGAGTGTGTTGTTCCCGCTGCTACCGGCGGTGAGCCATCCGCAGTGCTGAGTGGTGACAACGACAGAGCCCGCTTGGTCAAAGTCTTCGATTTTGGCAAGAAAAAGCTTTCGTTCGTTCAGTCGAACTGAAGCCTTCGCAATGAACGTTATGCTTGCCCCACCCTGATTCGGCGCTGAATCAGAAAGATCATGCCCGTGGTTGCTTGATTGACCGCTGCGTCTGGTTTCATGTTTGAACAGAGAGAGGAATAGAAATGCGCAATGCGAAGATTCGCGAGAGCCTGGGGTTGTTGCGCAAGTGCGGATTGAAGGTGTCTGGCATCGTTGATGTTGGAATCCAGCACTCGACACCGCCCTGCTTGGTTCGATCTCTGGCAGAGCGGGTTCTGACCATGCGTCCTGATATGCGGGCAGTGACGGGTAGACCGCAGGCGCTTGTCAGTCGACCGTGAATCAAATCATTTTGCTGTTACAGGCGTTCTCAGCGATGGACCATGAAGACTTCAGGAACCGTGACAGGGGCGATGGGCTGAAACGGTCGTTGCTTGTAAAGAGTCTTCTGGCAGCTGGGTTCGCCATCGCACTCGAATCCGCTGTCGCCGGCGGATTGTCGGGTGCTGCCCAAGTGCACCCGCCGTTTCACGGCGTCGTACCCAGTGGATCCGACGTGGTTTTCTCCACGCGATTCAAGCGTACCGAGGCCATGCAGGTTTTCACGGCCTACAAGGGCACCAGGGTCGAATGGGTGTACACCAATGACGCGGCCTACGTGTCAGATTTCAAGGCTGTCACTCCCTGGTTCGGCGTGACCTTGAATGCCAATCCCAAACTGGCGACAGATGCTGGTGCGGTGCGTGACTTTGACGGGCAGCCACTGGCTGCGCCCTGGATGAAGGGCTGGGGGGTGCTATGGGCCAGCAGCGTTCACCCTGACGCCCAGACCGCATGGACGCAGCAATTGCAGCAAGCCATGCAGTTGGGGGCGTCGTCGTTGCAGTTCGACGACCCGCAGTTGCAGATGTATGCGGCCAACAACCAGGGTGGGGATTTCAATCCGGTCATGCAACAGGGCTTTGCGTCATGGCTGCGCAGCGAGGCTGCACCGGCCGACGTCAAAGCCGCTGGCTTGCAGGATCTTGGCAGCGGCGGCAGCGCCTACCGTGATTGGCTCAGCAGCGAGCACGGCGTGCGTGACACGGCCGACTACCGTCAGCGTCTGCGGCAGTTGCGTTCCACGCCGCTGTGGCTGGCCTATACGCGGCACACCGTGCTGCAGTGGCACCGGCAGATGCGCACGGTGTGCCGCGTATAGGCCAGCCACAGCGGCGTGGAAGGCAACTGCCGCAGCCGGTGCCGGTAGTCGGCCGTGTCACGCACACCGTGCTGGC
>JAKQJK010000367.1 GCA_029561195.1 Pseudomonadota bacterium | reverse complement strand
TCGAGCAGGTGGCCGCATAGCCGGCCAACGGGCGATGCAGACCCGGCATCATCACCTCGTGCTCCAAAGGCAATCAGACGCCAGCGACCGTCCGCCGCCAGCGCTTCGCCTAACTGCATCGTTTTGCCGTCACCCACCCGGACAACCGGCGCGGAGTGAAAACGCGTGCCAATCACCAGCCCACCAGCCAGATGCTGATAGGTGGATGGACCAGTCAGCAGCGCAGGCTTGTAGCGCGTTGCGGTGCCGGCCGTGTAGCGACCGTGCTGCACGAAATAGCGCTGTACGTCAGCAGGCTCCACACCCGTGCCCGCCGGGTCCCCCGGCTTCTTCAAGGGCGCACTGAGCATTGCCGCCCATTCGCGGTCGAAATCAATCAATTCCTTGGCCACGGTCTGCCGCTCGGCGGAGTAGGTATGCAGCAGGCTGGGTGGGCAGCGCCCGCGCAGCACCGCCGCGAGCTTCCAGCCCAGATTGAAGGTGTCCTGCATGGAGACGTTCATGCCCTGGCCGGCTTTCGGGCTGTGGGTGTGGCAGGCATCTCCCGCAATGAAGACGCGCGGAAGACGTGTCTCCATTTCATGCGGCTCGACATCGTCAAACCGGTCACACAGCCGCTGGCCGATTTCATAGACCGACCACCACGCCACTTCTTTCACATCCAGGCTGTAGGGATGAAAGATCCGCTGGGCCGCTGCGATCAGCTGCTCGATGCTGATGTTGCGCGCTGCGACGCGTTCATTCACGGCGAGTTTGTCGAGTTCTACATAAATGCGCACGAGGTAACCGCCCTCGCGTGGGATGAGCACGACGCTGCCTTCATCGGCGGACTGGATCAACGCCTTGAAACGAATGTCCGGAAAATCAGTGACCACCAGTACGTCCATCACACCCCAGGCATGGTTGGCAGAATCGCCCTGCAGCGTGCGGCCCATGGACTGGCGTACCGCACTGCGCGCACCATCGCAACCGACGACATATCGGGCGCGGATGCTCTCAACCTCGCCTGCGTGCCCATTGTCCTGCCGCTCGAACCGGACCGTGACCGGATGATCGGACGCGGTATCCGACGTGCCTTCGGGCGCACGCTCCAGCCCCACCAGACGGCGGGCATAGTGCGGCACCATGCGCGAGGCTGACCGCGTCATGATCTCAAGGTAGAAATCGTGCACTCGCGCCTGGTTCAGGATCACGTGCGGCATGTGCGAGAGTCCGTCTTCCACGTCCTGAACGCGACCGCTGCGCACGATCCTGTTGCGTTCACCTTCGCCATCGTCAGGCTTCCAGAAAGTCGTCTCGTTGACCCAATAGGCCTCTTTCAACACACGTTCGGCAAAACCGAAGGCCTCGAACATCTCCATCGTCCGGCAGGCAACGCCATCAGCCTGGCCCAATTGCAAAGGGCCGGGTTTCTGCTCGACGATCACCGTGCGGATATCCGGGAAAGCTGCCAATTGCGCGGCAAGGGTCAGACCAGCGGGGCCGCAGCCGACGATCAGTACATCTGCGTCAGCGGGAAGGGCGTCCCCTGCAGGTGCATCCAAGGGCGGTATGGCAGCGTCCAGAAGCCCGGGGTCACCGGTACGAAATCCGTTGAGGTGAAATTGCATTTGATTCTTTCCTTTGACCGACTGCTTATAGATGTCACTGTTTACAACTGTCGCAGGGTTCGACTATTGCGTCAAAGCAAGTAGTCGAATAGCTCGTATATTGTTTTGATATACAGCAGTACACTCCCGCCATGGCAAAGCTTGACCTCGAATGGCTCAGCGTCTTCGTTGAAGTCTACAAAACGCAAAGCGTCTCACGTGCGGCGCAGACGCTCGGCATGGAGCAGGCCAGCGCCAGCATGGTGCTGAACAAGCTGCGCCGTCATTTTGATGACCCGCTCTTCTGTCGCACGTCGGCTGGCATGGAGCCAACGCCACGTGCGCAAACCATCTACCCCGATTTGCTCGAGGCCCAGATGCGGATTGAAAAGGCGCGCGGCGCCTCTGCGGCGTTCTTGCCCCAACAGGCAATGCGCGATTTCCGCATCTGTATGACCGATATCAGCGAAATTGTGTTGCTTCCGCGCCTCATTAATCATCTTCAGAAAACCGCACCGGGCCTCGTCATCGAGGCCGAGAAGATTTCACCGGACAGCCGTCGCCGACTGGAGTCAGGCGACATTGATCTGGCTGTGGGTTTCACACCCGACCTGGAGGCTGGGTTTTACCAGCAGGCATTGTTTGCGCAAGACTTCGTCTGCCTCGCATCCAGCGATCACCCCCGCATTGGTGCGAAACTCACTGGCGAGGCCTTTTCGGCCGAGGGGCACATTCTGGTCATGCCTTCCGGCACAGGCCATTCGATTGTGGACAAGGTGCTGGCCAAGAACAAGGTGGAACGTCGTGTGGTGCTACGCGTGCAAAGCTTTCTGGGCGTCGCCCGCATCGTGGCCCAAACCGAGTTTCTGGTGATCGTGCCACGGCAGCTTGGCAATGCGCTGGCGCAGCAGGAGCGCGTGAAGGTGCTGGAGCCGCCCTTGCCGCTGCCCGCCTACAAAGTCAAGCAGCACTGGCACGAACGATTCAACGCAGACGCGGGGAATATGTGGCTGCGTCAGTCGATGATGGGACTTTTCTCGGGGCCTACCCGGAACGTCTGACGAAGCGCTGGGTACCCTTTGCGAACCCCTTAGTTCCCGTCGCCAAACAAGTCGCCCAGCTTCTTTGCGGCATCTGGATCTTTACCGGAAGTCATCGGAATGCTCTTTGGATACTCCTCGGCAATCCGGTCTTCCCAATACGTCGCCGGATTCGGCGAGTTGCAAAGCCGTCGATACACCTCTTCAGGCACCTGTTTGTAGGCGAGGACGGTTTTGTTATCCCAATGCAGGTCCAGTTGCCGCGATGCGGGGTTGTAGTCAGCCTTCTTTATGCGGCCGCTTGTGAACGTCTTGGTGGGCATGGCGGGCCTTACAGGTTATTTCAAGTTATGAGTCGACAGCGGTGGGGAATCCACCAAATGACTCACCAGCTCCCTGAAAGCCGCCGGCACCAGAGCCACCTTGCGGTGCTCACGGGTGATGAATACGATGCCGACCTTGCCCAAAGCAACCCCCCGGCCGGATGCCTTGTCGCTCATGCGGAACTGTAGGTCAAATCCGTATTTGTTGAAGTCCACAGGAAGCATTTCCACCCGCATGGTCTCGCCGTGGAAGCCTTCTGACTGGTACTGGGCCACGATGTCAGCCACAACCGTCAGTACCCCCTCTACCGCCGATTCGACGTACCCGAGCGATTTGAAAAACCGCACCCGGGCCTCGGAAACCAGCGTCAGCAGTTGGGCATTGTCCAGATGGCCGCCCTGATTGACATGGCTGATGTAGATCTGGATTTCCGTGACAAAGGGGTAACTGGGCGCGGGGACGAGCTGGATGCGGGGCATGCAAATCTGACGTTAAATCTGGCGTAAAAGGACACCCATCGTAACGTCTGGAGCCTGGGAAGCGGGGCTCATAACGGGCTTTTGAAAGGCTGGCTACGGATTTGCTATATATGCAGGAGCTACTCACGTATATGGGGCAACGTCCAATGCCTGATTTAATAGGCGAATTAGGATTAAAAATGACCCAGACGGTTCTTTCGCCCTCAGGGTCGAAAAGACCGCTTAAGATCGAATACAGTCGTCTTATCATTCTTCCTTTCAAGTAACTCACAGCAGGCGAATATCCATGGCTTCAAAAAAATCGAAAATCATCTACACACTCACTGACGAGGCTCCGTTTCTTGCTACTTTTGCGTTTCTGCCTATCGTTCGCACCTTCGCTTCGCCGGCTGGCATTGAAGTCGCTGAAAGTGACATTTCCGTAGCCGCCCGCGTACTGGGTGAGTTCCCGGAGTTCCTGACTGCTGAACAGAAAGTGCCGGACAACCTGGCCGAGCTGAGCAAGCTCACGCTGCTGCCCGACACCAATATCATCAAACTGCCCAACATCAGCGCCTCGGTGGGCCAGTTGATCACCTGCATAAAGGAGCTGCAGGGCAAGGGTTACGCCATCCCTGATTTTCCGGAAGCGCCCAAGACGGAAGAAGAGAAGGCCATCCGCGCCCGCTATGCCAAGTGCACAGGCAGCGCGGTAAACCCCGTGCTGCGCGAGGGCAACTCTGATCGCCGCGCGCCCAAGGCTGTCAAGGAATACGCCCGCAAGAATCCCCATTCCATGGCCGATTGGAGCCAGGCCTCGCGCTCGCATGTCTCGCACATGCACCATGGCGACTTCTATCACGGCGAAAAGTCCATGACGCTGGACAAGGCCCGTGATGTCAAGATGGAACTGCTCACCAAGAGTGGCAAGACTATTGTGCTCAAGCCCAAGGTCTCCTTGATGGATCGTGAGGTGATCGACAGCATGTTCATGAGCAAGAAAGCGCTGGTCGAGTTCTATGAAAAAGAAATCGACGACGCTTACAAGGCGGGTGTGATGTTTTCGTTGCACGTCAAAGCCACCATGATGAAGGTGTCTCACCCCATCGTATTCGGCCACTGCGTGAAGATCTTCTATAAGGATGCATTTGCCAAACACGGCAAGCTCTTTGAAGAGCTGGGGGTGAACGTCAATAACGGCATGGCCAACCTGTATGACAAAGTCGCCACTTTGCCGCAGTCCAAGCAGGACGAAATCAAGCGCGACTTGCATGCCTGCCACGAAGGTCGCCCCGAGCTGGCGATGGTGGATTCGGCCAAAGGCATCACCAACTTCCACTCGCCCAACGACATCATTGTGGACGCTTCCATGCCCGCCATGATCCGTAACGGCGGCAAGATGTGGGGGGCTGATGGCCGCCTGAAGGACGTGAAGGCCGTGATGCCTGAATCGACCTTTGCCCGCATTTACCAGGAGATCATTAACTTCTGCAAATGGCACGGCAACTTTGACCCGACGACCATGGGCACTGTGCCTAACGTTGGTTTGATGGCCCAGCAAGCCGAGGAATATGGCTCACATGACAAGACGTTTGAAATCACGGAAGCCGGCGTAGCCAACATCACCGACCTGGCAACTGGCGAAGTGTTGCTTAGTCAGGATGTGGAAGAGGGGGACATCTGGCGCATGTGCCAGGTCAAGGATGCCCCCATCCGCGACTGGGTCAAGCTGGCCGTTACGCGTGCGCGCAACTCCGGCATGCCGGTGGTCTTCTGGCTTGATGCGTATCGCCCGCATGAGGCCCAGCTCATCACCAAGGTCAAGATGTATCTGCACGAGCACAACACCGCGGGTCTGGACATTCAGATCATGAGCCAGGTTCGTGCAATGCGCTACACGCTGGAGCGAGTCGTCCGCGGACTGGATACCATCAGCGTGACCGGTAATATCCTGCGTGACTACCTGACCGACCTGTTCCCCATCATGGAGCTGGGTACCAGCGCCAAGATGCTGTCCATAGTACCTTTGATGGCGGGTGGCGGTATGTACGAAACCGGTGCGGGTGGCTCCGCCCCCAAACATGTGCAGCAGCTTGTGGAGGAAAACCACCTGCGCTGGGATTCGCTGGGCGAATTCCTGGCGCTTGCCGTGAGTCTGGAAGACCTGGGGATAAAGACCGGCAACGAGAAGGCCAAGGTATTGGCTAAAACGCTGGACACGGCCACCGGCAAGCTGCTGGACAACAACAAGAACCCAAGTCCCAAGACCGGCCAGCTCGACAACCGCGGCAGCCAGTTCTATCTGGCCATGTACTGGGCCCAGGAGTTGGCGGCACAGACGCAGGACAAGGAACTCCAAGCCCATTTTGCACCTCTGGCCAAGGCACTGACAGCCGGCGAGCAAAAGATCGTAGATGAACTCAAGGCCGTGCAAGGCAAGCCCGCGGACATTGGTGGCTACTACCTTGCGGATCCTGTGAAAGTGACTGCCATCATGCGCCCGAGCGCGACGTTTAATGCAGCTCTTGCCGGAGTGTAACAATCAAGCGATAGTCAATCTATCGCCTTGATTTCAGCGTGTTTCGCAAGTGGTCATAAAACACTTGGGACGGTGCACTCAAAGTGGCGCCATGGCGGGTAGCTAAGCCCAATTGGCGCGACACTACAGGGTTTTTGAGCGCAACGCCTATCAGGGTAGGGTTCGAGGCAGGCAGTGCAAGGCGAGGCACTGCGGCGAGCCCCAGTCCGGCATCGACCATGCCCAGCAATGTAGCGATGTGATTCACTTCGAAAACGTAAGTCGGGTTATGCCCGGCCTTGGCCAAGGCATCGTCGAGCAATTGCCGGTTGCCACTGGACCGGGCAACTGATATTAGACGCTCGTCCGCCAAGTCGGCCCAGGACAAAGACTTGCGACGCGCTAACACGTGCTGTCGCGGCATAGCCAGGACAAATGGGTCCACATGAATGGGTTCGAAATCAACGCCAGGAATCTGGTTGCCCATAAAGCTAATGCCAAAATCACACTCGCCGGACGCGACGCTCGTGAGCGTCTGGCCTGCCGCTTCGTCGATGAGCCGCACGCGGATCAGCGGGTACTTTTCCGAGAAGGAGTGCACCGCGGCGGGCAGAAAGTGAATGGCGGCGGACGGAACGCAGGCGACGGTCACCCGCCCGCGCCGGCTGCCGGCAATATCCGAGATGCTCAGCATTGCTGATTCCAGATCGTCCAAGGCCGTACGGGCACGCTCCAGGAAAACACGCCCCAAAGGGGTCAGCTCGACGTCGCGCGTTGTACGGTTGAATAGACGCGCCCCAAGAATGCGCTCCAGTTTCTCAATACGTCGGCTCAGCGCTGGCGACGAAAGATGAATTTGCTCGGCGGCAGCGCGGAAGCTGCCACGATCCGCAACGGCAACAAATGCCTGAAGTTGCTGAAGATCAAAATTGATGCGTGACATGCACTAATAGTAGCAAATGTTGCAATTCACAGAATATCCGTATTCCCGCAAGATGCGGCCCAACACATGCAAAAGGAGCGCTTCATGTCATTTCACCAACGGTCAATTACTTTCGCCGCTGCGGTGGCCCTGTCAGTCACAGTCGTGTTACCGGCGCACGCACAATCCTGGCCCGAAAAGGGCATCACTATTGTTGTGCCCACCGCTGCTGGAGGCGCCAATGACGCCATGGCACGCATCATCGGCCAGGGACTCAGTGCCCGGCTGGGCAAACCGGTGATTGTGGAAAACAAGGCGGGAGCCAACGGTGCCATCGCCAGCGAATTTGTTGCCCGTGCTGCTCCAGACGGCTACACCATCATGTTTGGATATATCGCGACACATGGCATCAATCCTGCGTTGCAAAAACTCAAATATGATCCAGTAGCAGACTTTGAACCCATTGGCATGGTTGCGGCCTCGCCTACTGTCCTTGTAGTTAACAACGCTGTCCCCGCAAAGAATGTCAAGGAACTGGTGCAATTGATCAAGGCGAAGCCTGACTCGTTTAGCTACGCCACTGCTGGTAACGGTACGGCGCCTCACATTGCGGGTGAGTTGTTTAAATTGTCGATCGGGCAGGATGTTGTGGGTGTGCCTTACAAAGGGTCTGCACCTGCAGTTGTGGATACTATTGGTGGAACAACTCAATACATGTTTCCAAGCATGTTCACGGGCTACCCGCAGGTCAAAGGCGGCAAGCTCCGGGCGCTGGCAATTGCGGGCGAGAAGCGTTCCCGGGTGATGCCGGAACTGCCCACGCTGACCGAGCAAGGTGTGCCCAACGTCAACATGTCGCAGTGGTACGCCATGTTTGCACCCGCGAAAACACCCAAGACGGTGATTGACCGGTTGAACGCGGAAATGAACGCAGTGTTAAATGACAAAGCGACAGAAAAAAAGATCGAAGACCAGGGTGCCGAAGTCGAAACAGGAACACCTGACCAACTCAAGGCACTGGTACAAAAGGAAGTTGCTCACTGGAAAAGCGTCGTGACTGCGGCGAAAATCAAGATAGATTGAGCCCACACGGCGGAGTAAAGAGTTATGGATTTGCAAGCATGGACGGGACGCAGCGAAACGCTGGATGATGTGGTAACTGCCACTCCTTATGCGGCACTGTCTGCCACGCTGGATTGGCCGGTAGCAACGGGGGCACATCAGCTCAACGCAGGTCGTCCAGCGGCGGGAACTGCCCTTCCTTATTTGTGGCATTGGCTGTATTTCTTGCCGATCTACCCGCAATCAGAAACTGGCGAAGACGGGCATGCAAAGCGCGGAGGCTTCTTGCCGCCTGTCCCGCTGCCACGTCGCATGTGGGCAGGTAGCGACTTTGAATTCCACGAGCCACTGCTGGTAGGCGATGAGTTGTCGCGTACGTCCACCATTGTGGAAATAAAGGAAAAATCGGGCCGAACCGGTAGCCTGATTTTCGTCAAGGTACGCCATGAGATTCGACGCAACGGTGCGCAAACGGTAGCGTTGACCGAACACCACAATATTGTTTATCGCGATGCACCCAAGCCCGGGGACATCACGCCCCCGCCCCAGACCACACCTGCTGAATGCGC
>JAKQJK010000381.1 GCA_029561195.1 Pseudomonadota bacterium | reverse complement strand
CACGCTTGTCGCCAACCGTGACTACATGGATGGCCTGATGGATGTGAGCGATCGCCTCGGCGCCTGGATCGAAGCGGCGCAGTCTGCCGGTGCGCTCAACCCCAAATTACCGGCAATTGCGATTCTGTACACCTTCTATGCTCGAGCCTGCGACCCCGTGCTGGAGTTTCTCAAGATGGGCGGGCAGCACAATGACGAGCAGATCGTGGAACTGGTCATGAGCACCTGTTTTGATGGTCTAAATGCCCGTTAGACGTCGTTGGCTAAGCGGAAATAACTATCAAATATATAGCAATTTGAGTCCTCCCAAAATTCGATGCGCGCAACAAGCGTAGTCGGAAAGACCCGTTGGGTCGCTCAAGTGCGACATTCGTTGGCCGATATCCCTTATGTCCGTAGGCCATTTAGACAGGCTTTTGTAGTCCTTTTCCCTAGTTCATGGACTGACCAGCCCTCGAAAATCGCAAGCAGACCACCCCGTCAGATTAAGGGTGATCATTTCATTAGAAAGCGATTATGGGAAAAATCACCACCTTCGGCATTGCCAAGCGGCTGTATCTGGTCGCTTTCGTTCTCATCGCGGCGTTGATCACGCTGGCAGTGTCGTCCACCGGCCCCTTGAACCATGCGATGGGTCAAGCGGATGACACGGGCTCCATCCGGGTTCCGCAGCTGACACGCATTGCAGATATAGAACTGGATGTCACGCGCGTTTCGCTTCAGTTGCGGCACGGCATGCTGGTCTCCACGCCGACTGACCTGAACGCAACACTTGCATACATAGCCGACAAACGAAAGCAGGTCGATACAACGTTCCAGGCGTTTGAGGCTGGGCTCGTCACACCGGAGGGCAAGGAAGCAATGGCCAAAATAAAGCCAATTGCAAAAGATTTCTGGGCAGTAGCGGAGCCCAATATCGCCCTTGTTGCAGCTGGAAAGAAGGACGAGGCCTTCAAAATGCTTGTTGAAAAAACCATCCCCGCACGCAATGCTTTGCTGGAAGTCCTGGATGCCGAGAAAAAACGGCAAAGCGCGGCTTTGGTCACTGACCTGACTGTTTTAAAAGATGACGCAGTTTTTGCGAGAAACACGATCATCGGTGCCGTGGCCGTTATCGCCTTGGGCTTGCTGGCTTTCTCCTGGTACATAGCCAATCTGCTGAAACGCCGGGTGACGGCCTCTCAGGTTGTGGCAGAACGGGTCCGCGATGGCGACTTCACCACGCCGGTGGTTGACTTGGGCCGGGATGAATTCAGCCCGTTGCTGGCATCGCTGGGGGACATGCAAACTTCGCTAACTCGCGTGGTTTCCACAGTGCGTCTAGGTTCCGAACGCGTCTCCACTGCCAGCGCCGAGATAGCCCAGGGCAACCACGACCTGAGTGGGCGCACCGAACAGCAAGCCAGCGCGCTCGAAGAAACCGCAGCCTCCATGGAAGAACTCAGCGCCACCGTCAAGCAGAACGCCGACAGCGCACGTCAGGCCAACCAGCTGGCCATGAACGCCAGCACCGTGGCCGTTAAAGGTGGTGAAGTGGTTGCGCAAGTTGTCGAGACCATGAAAGGCATCAACGACAGTTCGCGCAAGATTTCCGACATCATCAGCGTGATTGATGGCATTGCTTTTCAAACCAACATTCTGGCACTGAATGCAGCGGTAGAGGCAGCTCGCGCGGGCGAGCAAGGCCGTGGCTTCGCCGTAGTGGCGTCTGAAGTACGCAGTCTGGCGGGTCGCAGTGCAGAAGCTGCCAAGGAAATCAAGTCCCTGATCGGAGCCAGTGTGGAACGGGTCGAGCAGGGCACGGCCCAGGTGGATGAAGCTGGCGTCACCATGACCGAGGTAGTCAGCAGCATCCGCCGGGTGACGGACCTGATGGGCGAAATCAGCGCGGCCAGCAATGAGCAGGCCGCCGGCGTGGCGCAGGTAGGCGAAGCCGTTACGCAAATGGATCGGGTTACCCAACAAAACGCAGCACTGGTGGAAGAGATGGCTGCTGCGGCATCCGGCCTCAGCTCTCAAGCGCAGGAACTCGTGCAGACGGTGGCGGTGTTCAAGCTAGGCAACGAAGGTGCCCAGACCTACAACCAGCCCCGTCCTGTGCAGGCTCACCAATTCAAACCCGTAGCGGCGCAAAAATTGAAGGCTCCTCCATCACCTGCGAGTCACACGCGGGCCGGTGCGAACATCAATCTGGACAATGCTATCAAAGCGCATGCTAACTGGCGCTCAAAATTGAGATTGGCGGCGAATAAAAACGAACAAATCGACGCTGATACCGCTGGTCGGGATGACTGTTGCGAGCTTGGCAAGTGGCTGCATGGGGCAGGTAGCTCGACATTTGGCGGCAGACCAACTTTTGTTGCGCTGATTGACCGGCACCGCGCGTTCCATACTGAGGCGGGCAAAGTGGCTAGCTTGATCAATCAGGGTAACGGCGCACAAGCCGAAAAAATGCTCGGCAGTGGCACCCCGTTTTCGCAGACCTCCGACGAGGTGACGCGTCTTATCGTGCAATTCAAGAGTGAAGAGCGGCGAGGCCCCAACCGGGCGACCAATGTGACGCGAATCGCGTCTCCGAGGCCTGCGCCTGCAAAAGCGGTGCCACAGCAACTCGCCAAAACCGGCACTGATGACGAATGGACCAGCTTCTAAGGGGACCACCATGATGCAAACCAGCACTAATCCGGCTGCAACCCCGGTAGCCAATAACCCGGCGTCAAGACAGTCTGCGGATTCCAGCCCGGGCCTGAGCAGCGCAGTGACCTCCATCCGCGAGTTCCTGACATTCAAGCTCGGCAACGAGGAATACGGCATGGACATCCTGCGTGTGCAGGAAATCCGCTCTTATGAAGAGCCCACCCGCATGGCCAATGCTGCGCCGTTTATCAAAGGGGTGGTCAATTTGCGCGGCGTGATTGTGCCCATCGTGGACATGCGCATGCGCTTCAATCTGACGGACGTCACCTACGACAGTTTCACGGTGGTGATTGTGGTGAACATTGCAAACCGCATCATGGGCATGGTAGTGGATGGTGTGTCTGACGTCATCACCCTCAAGCCGGAACAATTGCGTCCCACCCCGGACTTCTCGACCGCCATTGGCGAAGACCATGTGCTGGCCATTGGCTCCATTGAAGACCGCATGCTGATCTTGCTGGACATCGAGAAACTCATGAGCAGTGCCGACATGGGGTTGGTGGGTAAGGATTGATGATCCTAGTGGTCAAATAGGGCCGCAGACATAGTCCATTATGCGCAAATAGCTATTAAATATGTAGCAAAAAAGGCAACCAGGTTTCCCGGGTTGCCTTTTTCCCTTGCGCTTTCGTCCGGTGACTTACTTCGGAATGATCACGCTGTCGATCACGTGAATTACGCCGTTGTCCGCCACGATGTCGGTGGCAGTGACCTTCGCACCATCCACCATCACGCCACCCATGGTGGACACCGTCAGCTCCGAGCCCTGCACGGTTTTGACCTTGCCCGCCTTCACGTCAGCCGCCATCACTTTGCCTGCAACCACGTGGTAGGTCAGCACCGCGGTCAGCTTGGCTTTGTCTTTCAGAAGCGCGTCCAGATCGGCCTTGGGGATTTTGGCAAACGCGGCGTCGGTAGGCGCAAACACCGTGAACGGGCCTTTGCCTTTGAGCGTGTCCACCAGGCCTGCAGCGGTCAGTGCCGTGGCCAGGGTATTAAAGCTGCCCGCGCCAACGGCGGTGTCAACGATGTCTTTAGCCTGGGCCGAGAACGCGACGCCAATAGCCAGTGCGGAAGCGATGAGTGTCTTTTTCATAAGAATCTCCAAAAAAAGTACTGATGCAGTACGTCCGCCAAAAATGTGGCGCAGACGGAATATATACCAAATAGTATCCATATGAACTATATGGTATTTATTAATACTTATCAGTCTATTTCGGAGATTCTTCCTGATTCACACCTATAGATTTCAGCTTTTCAGTTTTGCAGGTCTTACAACTTGAACGGCACCACCACCTGGCGTTGCTCGCCCAGGCCTTCAATGCCCAGCGTCATCACGTCGCCCTTTTTCAAGTAAACGGGCGGCTTCATGCCCAGACCAACGCCGGGTGGTGTACCGGTGGTGATGACGTCACCGGGCATCAGCGTCATGAACTGGCTGACGTAGCTCACGATTTTGGCCACCGTGAAAATCATGGTCTTCGTGTTGCCGGTTTGCACGCGCTTGCCGTTTACATCCAGCCACATCGCCAGTCTTTGCGGGTTGGGCACTTCGTCGCGGGTTGCCAGCCAGGGGCCAAGCGGCCCGAAGGTGTCGCAACCTTTGCCCTTGTCCCATGTGCCGCCGCGCTCGATCTGGAATTCGCGTTCGCTCACGTCGTTGATGGTGCAGTAACCCGCCACAAAGTTGAGCGCGTCCTTTTGCGACACATAACGCGCTTTGGTGCCGATAACCACACCCAGCTCCACTTCCCAGTCCATCTTGACCGAGCCTTTGGGCAGCATGACAGGGTCGTTAGGCCCCTGAATGCAGCTGTTGGCCTTCATGAATACCACCGGCTCCGGCGGAATGGGCAGGCCGGATTCAGCGGCGTGGTCTGCGTAGTTCAGACCGATCGCGATGAACTTGGGCACGCCGTTGACGGGTGAACCCAGGCGTGGAGAGCCTTTCACCAGTGGCAGCTTGTCAGTTTTGAGCTTGCGCAGTTTGGCCAAAGCCGCATCGCTGAGCTGGTCCGGACCGATGTCCTTGACGACGGCGCTAAGGTCGCGCAGCTTGCCGTCAGCATCGATGAGGCCGGGCTTTTCCTTGCCAGGGTTTCCGTAGCGAACGAGTTTCATGGTTGCCTTTCTTAGGGGAAATGTGAAGAGTTGGAAGAGACGGTAACTGAAGGGGTTAGTAGGTGGAACGCCCGCCCGACAGGTCGAACACGGCGCCGGTGGAAAACGAGCAGTCCTCGGTACTCAACCAGGTCACCATGGCGGCCACT
The DNA here is from genome assembly GCA_029561195.1 of Pseudomonadota bacterium. Classification (GTDB taxonomy): domain Bacteria; phylum Pseudomonadota; class Gammaproteobacteria; order Burkholderiales; family Burkholderiaceae_C; genus Egaibacter. The sequence goes on along the minus strand of JAKQJK010000381.1, from coordinate 1,029 downwards.
TCCTCGGGCGTGCCGAAGCGACCCATGGGAATCTTGGACAACATGAACTGGATGAACTCAGGCTTCATCTGGTCAAAAATCGCTGTCTTCACCGCTGCGGGGGTCACGCAGTTCACGCGCACGCCAGTGTCGGCGAGTTCCTTGCCCAGTGACTTGGTGAGCGCGATCACGGCGGCCTTGCTAGCGCTGTAGGCGCTGGCGTTCGGGTTGCCTTCCTTGCCAGCCACCGACGCGATGTTAACGATGCGCCCGTAATTGCGCGCGCGCATCAGCGGAACCACTTCACGGCAGCAATAAAACAAGCCATTCAGATTGACCTGCATCACCTCGAGCCAGTCGTCCGCCGGGTAGTCCCACAGCCGGACGTTGGGGCCGGTGATGCCCGCTGAATTCACCAGCACGTCGATGGCAGGCGTCTGCGCCAGGGTCAGCCGCAACGCATCCGCCACGCTGGAGTGGTCTGCCACGTTGACCGTGACGCCCAGCGCCTTGGCACCTAGCTCGCGGGTAGCCCGTGTCAGTGCATCGCGGTCCCGGTCCCACAACGTGACCCGCGCGCCAGAGGCGAGCATGCGCTGCGCCGTTGCATAGCCCAAGCCGGTTGCGCCGCCGGTGATGACCCCGTGGCGACCAGCCATATCCAATTGGTTCATATGGTCATGCCGCCATCCACCGCGAACACCTGTCCGGTTGCAAATACCGACTCATCACTGGCCAGGTACACCACGACTGGCGCAATCTCGTGCGCCTGCGCAAGACGGCCCATGGGTTGGCGGGCGATGAAGTTTTTGCGGGCTTCGACTGGGTCGTCGTAGCTGTTGATGCGCTCACCCAGAGAAGGCGTATCGACCGTACCGGGCGCAATGGCGTTGCAGCGAATCCCTTTGCTGACAAAGTCAGCCGCGACCGATTTGGTCAGCCCCACCACGGCGGCCTTGCTGGCGCCGTAAATGAAGCGGTTCGGCAAGCCCTTCAGGCTACTGCACACGCTGGCCATATTGATTATGCTGCCACCACCATGGGCCAGCA
>JAKQJK010000377.1 GCA_029561195.1 Pseudomonadota bacterium | reverse complement strand
AAGTCCTCGTCGTCGGGTATGTAACAGCGATGCCTGTCCCTGATAGATACAGAAACAGGTTTCCGGTTGTAGTGCAAGATGTTGAGAGATTAGCACTTATTGCCAGTGAGTTGCCGGAGAACGCAATATACGTCGCAGCAGCCCAAGGATAAGTTGTCCCACTCAGCGTCATTGAGCTACCGGCGAAATAAATAAATGTCGCAGCAACCCATGGGTATGTAGTACCGCCCAGCGTCATCGAGTTACCGATGAACTGAATTTGTATCGCAGAGGCCCACGGGTATGTTGTCCCAGCAACAACACCTGCGCCCAGGTTGGTCCGTATTCGTATGGTCGTTACGTTCGCCGGAATGTATTTTGTATTTAGTCCGTTTAGCTTAGGCGCGTTAGTGGCCTCATCCACAAACTCAGTACCGCCTTGGCCCCACTTCGTCAGAGCCCAGCCGTAGGTAATGGTAAGCGTAGCCGTCGTCGAGGCCGGCAGCTTGATGTAAAACGTTGTGTATTGCCCCGCCGTCATGGCGACGGACTGGCCGAGGTTGGTGGTGCCTCCTATCTCGCCGTAAAACGCACCCGCCGAAATCTTCGCTGTGTTCGCCACATCACTCCATAGCCGCAGCGTGAGCACGCCCGAGCCGTCGCCCGTTGCTGCAAGCGGGATGATGCACTCGGTTCCACCGCACTGCTCCGCGTAGAGAGCGGCCCAGAGCGCATTGCTAACAGTCTCCAACTCATAGCTTTTCGCGAATCTAGTCCAGCCCGGAGAAAAAGGCGACCCATAATTTGAGTACACGAAAATAGAGTTCACCATTCCTCCAGTATTGCTCGTCGGAGCTGACAATACCCTAACAATATACTGCGAGGCGCTTCCAACGCCAAATACTTCTACGACCGCTCCAGCAAGCGATAGCCTACCAACCCCCGTGTCAGATATTGTGCGGTTTTTGCTATAATCCCACGATCCTCTGGCATACCACTGCCTAACATTGAAGGCTCCTTGTGCAGTCAGAAAGGCAATAAAGTCCGCTGTAGTCCAGTCAGCAGCATCCCCGCCCATGTTGACCGTGTAGAGCGTTGGAACAGCTCCAATTTCGGCCAGTGACCAAGCCTTGTCCGCACTGCCGTCAAACGTGTTGGCTTTGCTGCCAATAGTGAGCGTGCGCGCAGTGGCCAGCGCCGTCGCCGTTGCTGCGTTTCCCGAGCAACTGCTAGCAGTCGTTGCCGTGGCTGAGTTGCCAGTACATGAGGCTGCCGTTGTTGCCGTTGCCGCATTGCCTGTACACGCCAGCGCCGTCGTTGCCGCACCGCCAGCTGACGAGCTACCGGCGTAGTTGTGCGTGTGTGACGTTTGAGAATACCCAGATGCCGCCACACCCCCGAGCTTCGCCGAGTCGGCTGCGGTGCCCGTCGTGGTGAGGTATGACCCTGCGGCTTGCTTGCCGGCGAGCGCCGTAGTGATCCAGCCCGAGGAACTGTCGATCACACTCTGCGCGTGCGTCGCCGGA
>JAKQJK010000349.1 GCA_029561195.1 Pseudomonadota bacterium | reverse complement strand
CAGCATGCGCAAGATCGACCGCCAGAACGCCAGCTTCTGGGCCGCCATTCACACCACGTCCGGCCCCGATGCACTGGGCATGCTGGAGCGCCAGCGGGTGAAAACCTGGCTGCGCGGAACCTATGCCACGCTGGATGCGCTGCCTTTGGGGTGAGCCGTTTGCGCTGACCTGATTGGGTAAGCACGGCGGGACGTTTTTTGCCAAAGACGGCGCGCGTATTGCCTTCTGCCCAACTGGTGTGAAACCTTGTGCGGATCGCCCGCGTATTTCGCGGCACCTTTGCTGGGGTACCAAGCCCTGGAAATATTCAACTCACGGTGCAGCGGGGGCCTTCATCCAGTGAGATTCAGCAAAGATGAGCATTTGGCCAGATTCCGCTTGCACCGTCTGGTTCAAACAGGTTTTTTTGCGAGATTTTTAGAATAGCCCGCACCGGCTACACTTAAAAGTGTCATATCGATATACGTGATCTTTTGGGGAGCTCTTTCATCTGCCATGGCTAATTCCAAGCGCATTTCCAAGAAAGAAGCTGCGGCAAAGCCGACTGAAGGGGCGGTCGCATATTTGAACCCTTGCGTTGTGGGAATTGGCGCTTCAGCAGGGGGATTCGACGCGATCCGGAATTTCTTTCGCTCCATGCCTTCTGACAGTGGCGTCGCGTTCGTTGTAGTGCAACACATGGACCCCAGCCACGTCAGCCTGGCTGCTGAGCTATTTGCCAAGTGCACCCCGATGTCTGTGAGCGAAGCCAAAGACAATGAGCTAATTGAAGCGAATCATGTTTACACATCGCCGTCCGACAAAGAGGTGTCCGTGCGGAACGGGCGTCTTCGTTTGGCCCCGCGTCACAGTCATGCGCACTTGCAGTTGCCGATAGATCACTTCTTCAACTCACTTGGCAACGATCTTGGCGTTCGCGCTATTGGGATAGTTCTCTCTGGTACTGGGTCGGATGGCACACTGGGGCTGAAAACTATTGCCACCCAAGGTGGGATCGTCCTGGTTCAGGAACCCGCAACGGCGCAATTCGACGGCATGCCGCTTAGCGCAATTGGCGCGCGAATTGCAAACTACGTTCTGCCCGTTGAAAAAATGCCTGCGGTTATTGTTGGGTATGCCAAACATCCTTATGCGGACGGACTATCGGAAGATACCGATGTCGATGATGACCCTAAGGTTATCCAGGCCTTCGTGAAGATTTTGCTGGAGAGGTGTGGGTATGATTTCTCCGGTTACAAGATTGGAACCTTGCAACGCCGAATTCTCCGTCGCATGAGCCTCCACGGCATTCTGAATAAATCGGCTTACATTGCGCTGCTGCAGAAAGATCCTGCTGAGGTTGACGCATTGTTCCGTGACTTGTTAATAGGCGTGACCGAGTTCATCCGGGATCCGGAAGCGTGGTCAACGCTCGATGCTGAAGTGATATCGCCGTTGGTGGCTCGAAAAAATCGGGACGAGCCCATCCGAATCTGGATTCCGGGTTGTTCGACGGGTGAAGAGGCCTACACCATGGCGATGATGGTGCTTGATCGTTTGCGACGATCGCGCAAACGATGCCCGGTTCAGATTTTTGCTACCGACACCAACAACGAGGCGCTGAACGTTGGTCGACTAGGTCACTATCCCGTGGGTATTGCTGCCCGCATACCCGCGGCACAATTGGGCAGATATTTCGCTCCTGCTGCGAACCACCAGAACTATGTCGTCAGACCGGAGTTGCGCGCCTGCGTCGTGTTTGGCGTGCAAAACCTGTTTGCGGATCCCCCATTTGGGCGAGTCGATCTGATCAGCTGCCGCAACGTCCTGATCTACCTTGAATCTGCTGTGCAAAAACGTGTGCTCGATATCTTCCACTTCGCTCTGAGCAAAGACGGCTGCCTTTTCCTGGGTAGTGCTGAATCGAATAGCGGCCGAGACGATCTGTTCAAGCCCATATCCAAAAAGTGGCGAATATTTGGCCGTGAGGGTGCCGGGCGCAGTGACTTACTGTCACTTCCCGTCAAGGTCGGTGAGGTGCCCGTTATGAGTCCACCTGTAGCCTTACCGGCTGGACTGTCGGTAAATCAGGTTGCTGGCGTTGCCCAGAAGCTGATTCTTGACCGGTTCGCACCTGCCGCGGTGCTGATCAATGTCAGCAATGAAGTGCTGTACTTCTGCGGCCCTACCGATGAATTCCTGATGCGCCCGCGCGGTGCTCCTACTCAGGACATCCTCGCGATGGCCCGTGAAGGCTTGCGCTCGCGCTTGCGCGTAGCACTCAAGGAGGCCATTGAAACTGGCCTGTCAGTCACCGCAAGTGGGGCGCGCATGAGGCGAACTGGGGGCTTCTCGCCTGTCCAGATCACCATTACTCCAGCGCCCGGGGGCAACTTGGGACGTTTGTTTCTGGTCGTTTTTCGTCACGAGCGCGAATCCCTACTAGTTCCGGCGCCAAAAGGCGCAGCTGGAACTCTTGTGCGCCATCTGGAGGAAGAGTTACAAGCTACGCGTGATGATCTTCAAAACACCATCGAACGGTTTGAGTCGGGCAGTGAAAACCTCAGGGTCTCCAACGAGGAAGTTGTAACTACCAATGAAGAGCTGCGCTCGCTGAATGAGGAACTGGAAAGCTCCAAGGAGGAATTGCAGTCACTCAATGAAGAGTTGACGACGGCCAACCAGGAACTGGAAGTTAAAGTTCGCGAACTGGAAACAGCCAATAGTGATCTGCAGAACTTGCTC
>JAKQJK010000338.1 GCA_029561195.1 Pseudomonadota bacterium | reverse complement strand
CGTGAAGCGGGTAGCGAGGGCATTGAACTGGTAATGTGGCTCATCGCACGTGGCGCCATGTCTGACCTCAATGGCGGACCGGCGCCGACCGTAAAGCACCGCTTTTACCATGTACCCGCCAGCAACACCGCCGTGGGCCATCTGATTCTGGAGAACAATTAAATGAGCAAAACCATCAAAGTGGCCCTGGCTGGCGCAGGTGCCTTCGGTATCAAGCACATCGACGGCATCAAGAATATTGACGGCGTTGAAGTGGTCTCGCTCATCAGCCGCGATCTGGAAAAGACCAAGGAAATTGCCACCAAATATGGTATCAGTCACGTCACCACTAATCTGGAAGAAAGCCTGGCCCTTAAAGAAGTGGATGCCGTCATCCTGTGTACTCCCACGCAAATGCACGCCGGGCAAACCATCGCCTGCCTGAAAGCAGGCAAGCACGTGCAAGTAGAAATTCCCTTGGCCGACACGCTCAAAGGCGCGACTGATGTGGTGGCGCTGGCCAAGACCAGTGGCCTGGTTGCCATGTGTGGCCATACCCGCCGCTTCAACCCTAGCCACCAGTACGTGCACAAGGAAATCACTGCGGGTAAGTTCAACATTCAGCAGATGGATGTGCAGACTTATTTCTTTCGCCGTACCAACATGAATGCACTGGGTCAGGCGCGCAGCTGGACGGACCACCTTCTGTGGCACCACGCCGCGCACACGGTTGATCTGTTCGCCTACCAGTGCGGCAGCCCGATCGTGAAAGCGAATGCCGTGCAGGGGCCGATTCACCCAGCGCTGGGTATTGCCATGGACATGAGCATCCAGCTCAAGGCTGCTAACGGTGCGATCTGCACTTTGTCTTTGAGCTTCAACAACGATGGCCCGCTGGGCACCTTCTTCCGCTACATCGGTGACACGGCAACTTACCTGGCACGCTACGATGACTTGTATAACGGCAAGGAGGAAAAAATTGATGTGAGCAAGGTTGATGTGAGCATGAACGGCATCGAACTGCAAGACCGCGAATTCTTCGCTGCCATCCGCGAAGGCCGCGAGCCTAACAGCAGCGTCGCTCAAGTGTTGAACTGCTACCAGGTGCTGCACGACCTGGAACAGCAACTAGCCTGATCACCGCCATGCAACAGCGACAACTTGGCCCCTTTCAAGTCTCGGCTATCGGCTTGGGCTGCATGAACCTCAGTCATGCCTACGGTGCACCCGTATCCGGGGAACAGGGAGAACGTGTCTTGTTGAGCGCACTGGACGCAGGTGTCACATTATTTGACACTGCGGCGCTCTACGGCTTTGGGGCCAATGAAACACTGGTAGGCAGAGTTATGAAGCCGCACCGCCAGAAGTTCACTCTTGCCAGCAAATGCGGCATGCAGGGTGTGGATCTGGCAGATGACGGCAAGCTGGTTCGGGTGATCGACGGCCGTCCCGATACCATCAGGAAAACCTGCGAGATGAGTCTGCGCCGTCTGCAAACCGACGTGATTGACCTGTATTACCTGCACCGCTGGGACAAGCGGGTGCCGATTGAAGACAGCGTGGGCGCTTTGAGTGATCTGGTGCGCAAGGGACATATTCGCAGCGTTGGCCTGAGCGAGGTTTCTGCCGCGACGCTGCGCAAAGCCCATGCGGTGCACCCCATTGCCGCCGTGCAGACGGAGTATTCGCTGTGGACCCGCAACCCCGAGATCGCCGTGCTGCAGGCCTGCAAAGAACTAAGCGTGGCTTTTGTCGCCTTCAGCCCGGTGGCGCGCGGCTTTCTGTGTGGCCCCATGGATGTGAACGCGCTGGATGCCAAAGACATTCGCCGCATGATGCCGCGCTTTGCACCTGACAATTACGCAGCCAACCGCAAGTTGCTGTCTGCCTTCAACGCACTGGCTGCCGAGGCCGGTTGCAGTCCATCACAAATGGCGCTGGCGTGGCTGCTGGGCAAGGACGAGCACATCATCCCGATACCCGGAACTACCCGCGTGGAGCACCTCACGGATGATCTGGGTGCGCTGAATGTCAAGTTTGGCACCGACATGGTGGCCCGGCTGGATGCCCTGATCAATGAAAAGACGGTGGTCGGTGAGCGCTACAACCCGCAGGGTACGAGTGAAGTAGACACTGAAAACTTCGCCTGATGCCATCAACTGCCTCCAGTTGAAATAAAACGAAACAAACCGATACCGCCGCGAGATGACCCGGCGGGTGCCCAGCGCGAAACTGACAGCCTTGTTCAACCACTTATTGGTAAAAGGAAAACTGTCATGAAACCTTGGATCAAACGCACCCTCTACGGCGTCTTTGGCGCAACCATTCTTGTCGGCGGACTCTCGGCCTGTTCGCGTGGCCATCACGGCCAATGGAGCGAGCAAAACGTCACGGAAGTTCGCGGTAAAGTCATTGACAAGGTCAGCAGCAAGCTAGACCTCAACGAAGCACAAAAGCAGAAACTGGGTGTGCTGGCCGATGAAATCATTGCCTCACGCACCGCCTTCCGGGGCAAGGACTCCGACCCGCGCGTCGAGATTCAGGCCATGATGTCTGGCAACAAATTTGACCGCACCCGTGCGCAAGCCATGCTGGAGCAGAAAACCCAGGTAGTGCAGGGCAATGGCCCCAAAATGATCGCTGCTCTGGCGGACTTCTATGACAGCCTGAACCTCGAGCAGCAAAAGCTGGTTCGCGAGAAGATGGAGCGCCGCAAAGGCTGGTTTGATCGCGGTTGATGCTGGTGGCCATCGTGTCCCCCACTCTGCAACCCCTTCACCTTCTGGCCCAGAGTGCAAGGGCCCACGCCCCTGCGCTACTGGCCGGGGCGGACGACCCCCACGCCGAGCTGATGGCGCTTGTGTGGGGTCCGCGGTTTGACCGCGAGCATGCACATAGCCTTCTGGCCGCATTACCCTGGCCAGAGCCCGCCATCATTCATACACTTGAGCAGGCCGCCACGCAGTTTGACCGCCTGGCGTTGGCGCAACAGCAGCGCGTACGTCAATTGATTCAGCGGCATTACGGACTACACCAAAGCCAGTGGGACAATGCCATCAGCTACTCCTAAACCCCATGCACCGTGTTTTGCTGATTGACGACGACAAACAGCTCGGCCCACCGCTGGCCACCTATTTCCAGCGGTTCGAGATGTCGCTGACCCACGCGCTCAAGCCGAGCGACGGGCTGGCTCGGCTACGTGCGGGCGGGTTTGATGCTGCCATTCTGGACGTGATGCTGCCCGAGATGGATGGTTTCGAATTGTGTCGCACCATCCGAAAGGAGAGTGATATCCCTATCATCATGCTCACAGCGCGCGGCGAGGTGATGGATCGTGTGGTGGGGCTGGAGCTGGGTGCGGATGATTACTTGCCCAAGCCGTTTGAGCCGCGCGAGTTGGTGGCGCGTGTGCAGACTGTGCTGCGTCGGCGCGTCGGCAACAGCAGTGCAAGTCAGCCGAAAGTTGCTGGAAATGAGCTGGGCATTTTGCATTTTGAAGGCGGCCTGACCATCGACCCCGCACGTCGCAGCGTCAGGCGGCTGGGCGACGAAGTGGAGCTCACCGGTACCGAGTTCGAGTTGCTGCACCTGCTCGCCCGCGAGAGCGGCCGCGTGTACAGCCGTGATGACATCCTCAACCAACTGCGTGGACAGGAGGCCGAGCTGTTCACCCGCGCGGTGGACATTGTGGTCAGCCGACTGCGCAAGAAGCTCGAGCCGTTGGATTGCATTAAAACCCTTCGTAATGCCGGCTACTCGCTAGCGCTGCGCAAGTCGCCATCATGACCAAACCCTGGCACCGTCGCGCCCGCCACGCAGTTGGGCACTCGCTCAAGGTGCGGCTGGTGTTGGTGTTTCTGCTACTGGCCGGGGCCATGGCGTTCACTTTCATCAGCGGCGTGCAAAAAGCGCTCTCCGTGGGATGGCGCGATGGCGCTCGTCCGATGTTGATGGACTATGTGGACCGTCTGGCTGCCGATATCACCGCGGACAAAAGCGGGCCACCCAGGATCGAGCGCGCCAAAGCCATCGCCCAGCGCCTGCCCGTTACCGTAACCATCACAGGCCCGCAGATCAACTGGCAGTCTCACCCCGGCCAGAGCCGACCGGAATGGCAGCGCGACAAGACTGACAGCGAAGACCATTGGAATCGCGAACGTTGGGGCGGCGACAAAGACTGGCAGCGTCTGCTCAGGCGCACTACCGCTGACGGACACACCATTGAATTCGGCCTGAACGACGAAGCTTTTGAACGGCGCCCGCGGCTCGTCGGCTTCACGCTCACCGCTTTGCTGCTGCTCACGCTGCTGGCTTTCTTGTATATACGCCGCCTGCTGCGCCCGCTGGACGATATTCGGGCAGGTGCCATGCGGTTTGGCGTTGGCGAATTTGGCCAGCCCATCCCGGTGCGTAAGCCGAACAAGCCCGACGAGCTGGGCGAGCTGGCCGCAACCATCAACACCATGGGCGCAGACATTCACCAGATGCTGGACGCCAAGCGTGCGCTGCTGCTGGCCATCAGCCACGAGCTGCGCAGCCCGCTTACCCGTGCACGGCTCAACACCGAGCTGCTGCCCGAGACGCCTGACGTGCAGCCCAGCCGTGAAGCGCTGCTGCGTGACTTGGTGCTGATGCGTGATCTCGTGACCGACCTGCTGGAAAGCGAGCGCCTCGCCAGCCCGCATGTGGCGCTGCAGCGCGAGCCTATGGATCTGGCCTCGCTGACGGCGGAGGTGGTCAGGGACGTGGTGGCCAGTCTGCCCAATGACCCAGCTGCTACCCAAACTATTTCCCAAACGGTCACACAAAACGTGGCTGCAGATGTGCCCCGCCTGTCGCTGGACCTCACCCGCATGCGCCTGCTGCTGCGCAACCTGCTGGACAACGCGTTGCGCCACAACCTGCCCGTAGACGGTTCAAGGCCACAACCTGTTGTGATCGACTTGCGAGGCACGCCAAAGGGGGGAGCCCTGATTACCGTGCGCGATTTTGGCCCCGGTGTAGAGGAAGCCGCGCTGCCTCACTTGGCCGAGCCGTTTTACCGGCCGGACGCCGCGCGTGAGCGTGCCACGGGTGGTGTGGGGCTGGGGCTATATTTGTGCAAATTGGTCGCCCAGGCGCACGGGGGCACTTTCAGCGTGCACAATGCCGGTCCGGGGCTGGAGGTCCGCGTCGAATTACCCGGTTGAATCTGCCTTTTTTTGTTGAAATGGTCGCGCGGGTTTGTTGCTAGACTTGGCCCGCAATGCCTTCCGCACCTCCGAATCCCCGTAGCACCCAGTGGTTGGTGGCCGCTTGTGCCTTTTTGGCCACTGCGGCTGTGGTGACGGCATTTACTCTGCATTCGGAGAAGCAAGACCTCGCTGACGCCCGCAGCCGGGCTTCAGCTCTGGCATCAGACCATTCCCAAACCCTTCAGCGCGGCATCGAGCGGGCTCTGTCGGCCACGTATGCCGGTGCTGCGCTCGTTCGGCAGGGGCAAGTGCAGGGGCAGGTACCGGGATTTGAAGCGGTCGCCACTGAAATGCTGCCTTTCTACCCCGGCATTGTCGCCCTGGCCCTATCTCCGGGCGGGGTCATTAACCAGGTGGTTCCTCTTGCGGGCAATGAAAAAAGCCTTGGCTTCAACCAGTTGAAGGACCCCAGGCAAAACAAGGAGGCTTTCCTGGCGCGAGACACGGGCAAGCTGACATTGGCTGGCCCTCTGAACCTAGTGCAGGGCGGCATGGGGCTCGTCGGACGTTTGCCGGTTTTCTTGAATGACGAACAACAGCAACCCGTATTTTGGGGGTTCTCCAATGTCACGCTGCGTTTTCCGCAGGCACTGGCCCCGGCGCGTTTGTCCCGGTTGACGGAGCAGGGCTATGCCTACGAGCTCTGGCGTACGGTGCCCGAGACGGGCGAGCGCCAAATCATTGATGCATCCGGCGAACTGCCTCTGGACCGGGCGGTCCAGCATCAGGTGGAGCTGCCCAATGGTCAATGGAATTTGAGCCTATCGCCCGTTGCAGGCTGGGAACGGTCAGAGAATTCCACACTCAAGTTCTCCGTTGGTTTGCTGCTCAGCTCCCTGATGGCCTACCTGACGTGGCTGTTGTATGAAATGAAGCTGCGCGATGACCGCCTGGAGGTCGAGGTGAGTGAGCGCACCACTGAGATCCTGGTAACCCAGCAACAATTGCAGGCCACCCTGCGCGCCATTCCAGACCTGCTATTCGAGCTGGATCTGCACGGAATCTACTACAGCGCCCACTCTGTGCGGCCCGAGTTGCTGTACCGCCCCGTGAGCGAAATCATTGGCAAATCTGTCACGGAGACGATGCCACCCGATGCGGCCGACGTGGTACTGGACGCCTTGCAGGAAGCCAATGAACGGGGTTTGTCCATTGGCAGGCAGTTCCGGCTGCCATTGGCCGGTGCCGAGTACTGGTTTGAGCTCTCCGTATCGCGCAAGTCCGACGTGGCGGGCGAAGATGCGCGTTTTGTGGTGCTGTCCCGGGACATCACCCAGAACAAGCAGGCCGAAGCGCAAATCCGCCTACTGGCGCACTATGACTCACTCACCGGGCTGCCCAACCGGGCCTTGCTGGCTGCACGTTGCAAGCAGGCCCTGAGCCTGGCGCAACGCAACCACACTTCGCTGGCCATCATGTTCTTGGACTTGGACCATTTCAAGAACATCAACGATGCGCTGGGGCATCAGACAGGCGATGATTTGCTGGTAGCGCTGGCCAACCGGCTCATAGCGACCGTGCGTGAGCAGGACACGGTTTCCCGGCTGGGTGGTGACGAGTTCATCCTAGTCTGCCCCGATACCGACGCCACCGGTGCAGCGCATCTCGCCGACAAATTGTTGAACTCCGCTTTGCGGCCGTTTGAGCTGGGCCATCATGAACTGGTCGTCACGCCCAGTATCGGAATTGCCTTATACCCGGACGATGGTGCCGACTTTGAAGCCCTCTCGCGGTGTGCCGATGCCGCCATGTATAAGGCCAAGCAGGACGGACGCAACAGCTATCGCTTCTTCACGGCCGCCATGCAGGCCAGGTCGGACCGGACCCTGATGCTGGAAAATGCCCTGCGCCGTGCGCTGGAGCGTGACCAGATGAGTCTGGTGTACCAGCCCCAGGTGTCACTGGAAACAGGCCGCATCGTGGGTGCCGAGGCGCTGCTTCGGTGGAATCACCCCGAACTGGGGGCCGTGTCGCCAGCCGAATTCATTCCCGTGGCGGAAGTGACCGGTCTTATCCTGCCCATCGGCGAATGGGTGATGCGTACCGCCGTAGCGCAACTCAAGGCCTGGCTGGCCGATGGCATGCCGCCCATTACGCTGGCCGTCAATCTGTCATCCGTTCAGTTTCGCCATGCTGATTTGCCGGAGCTGGTGACCACCATTCTGCAAGAGGCCCAACTGCCCGCCGGGATGCTGGAACTAGAGCTGACCGAGGGCGTCGCAATGAACGATCCGCTGGGCGCGATCGCCATCATTAACAACCTGCAAGAGCGGGGTGTACGCCTGTCGATTGACGACTTCGGCACTGGCTATTCATCGTTGAGCTACCTGAAGAAGTTTCAGGTCTACAAGGTCAAGATCGACCAGACCTTTGTGCGCGACATCACCGAAGACCCCGAAGACAAAGCCATCGTCGGCGCCATCATCAGCATGGCCACGAGCCTGGGCATGCAGACCATCGCCGAAGGTGTCGAGACAGCAGGTCAACTGGAATTTTTGCAGGCCAAGGCCTGCACCGAGGCGCAGGGATACTACTTCAGCAAGCCCTTGCTGCCGGCGCAGTTCCAAGACTTCTGGCGCGAGTACCAGGCGAGTGCCAAGCCCTCCACCTTTGCGTCGTTCTGATCTTCAGCTGGTGTAGATCACTGAAACGTGCTCCGTGCCGCTCTCGGGCAGCCACACCTCTCCGGGGCGGCCCAGAATCTGGCGCACATTGGCACTGTCGCGCGGCATCGGGTAGCGTTCGAACTTTTCGGTGCGTGGGTCAAACGACACCGTCGTGTTATTTGCCCACTCACTCACCCAAACCACATCGCGCTCGTCCACATATACCGCGTAGGCGCGAGGCTCGTTGCCAGGCAGCTTCCAGGTGCGCCAGCGGCTGGCAGTCGTTGTGGCGACGGGGTCGTGCACCGAGAGGTTGCCACTGTTCCACTCGCTCACCCAGATGCGGCCCCGGCGGTCGCTCCACACGCGGCGTGCACCCTGGTTCGGCGTGGGTGGCTCCACTACGGTGGATTCGCCCGTGCGCCGGTCCACGCGCGCAACGAAGCTGCCCGCCAGCGAGCACCACCACACATCGCCCGCTGGCGTGGCGCAGATGCCGTAGGGCCCGCGCCCTTTGGGTGAAGACCGTACGCTCACCTGGCCCGTCTTCACCGCGACCTTACCCACGTAGCCGCTCTGGCCCGTAAACCACAGGTCGCCATCGCCGTCAAACGCGCAGGTGTTTAGGTTGGTATACGGCGTGCCCTCGGGCAGGGGAAAGCTGCGCACAGCACGAGCTGGCCAGCTAACTTGCACGATGGCATTTTGCCCGCTGTCTGTCACCCAGGCGGCCTTGTCCGGCCCCTGAATCACCCCGTGGGGCGACGAGCCTGCTCCCAATGCTATCAACTCCGTGCGGCCCGTCTTGGGATCAATCCAGCCCAGGTGACCGCTGGCCTGGGCGGTGAACCATACGCCACCGTCCGACGCGGGCGCCAGATCGTGAATACCGGTGCGCCGCGAGGTGGCCAGCTTCCAACTTTGCAGCTTGCCGGTACCAGTGGTTGCAGTCGTTGCCTGCGCCAGCGCGGGCGGCGCCCACACGCCGGTGAGAGACAAAGCGCCTGCGGCACCGGCTGCGCCGAGTGCGTGGCGTCTGCTGATGGAGCCCATGGATTACCCCGGTTAGCAGTTGAGGAAACGTGATTTTGCACCTGCTGCGAGCGATTTGCTTGCCGCATTGACCTGGGGCAAACCTTCATCCAGCAGTGTGTGCCATGCTTGAACCATGATCCTGCCCCTGCCCATTGATAGCCCGCTCTCGCTCAACCTGCTGACCGACCCCACACGCTTCCTGTTTTTCACAGGCAAAGGCGGTGTGGGCAAAACCTCGCTATCCACCGCCGTGGCCTTGAAGCTCGCCGACGCCGGGCAGCGTGTGCTGCTGGTCAGCACCGATGCGGCGTCCAATCTGGACGAAATGCTGGGCGTGAAGCTCAGTAACCACCCCGGTCCAGTACCCGGCGCACCGGGCTTGAGCCTGCTGAACATCGACCCCGATGCCGCCGCTGAGGCCTACCGCCTGCGCGTGCTGGCACAGCTGGAGTCCAACGCAAGTGAATCGGAGCGCACCACCGTGCGCGAGCAGCTCTCAGGTGCCTGCACCACCGAGATAGCCGCGTTTGATGAATTCGCCGCGCTGCTGGCGGAAGACGATCACCTTTACGACCACATCATCTTCGACACCGCACCCACTGGCCACACACTGCGCCTGCTGAGCCTGCCCAAAGCGTGGAGCGGTTTTCTGGCGGGCAACGACCGCGGCGCATCCTGTCTCGGCCCACACTCGGGTTTGAAGATGCAGGAGGCGCGTTTCAACGCCGCGCTGCAGGCGCTGAGCGATCCGGCATTGACCACCGTAGTGCTGGTCACCCGCCCAGACCCACGCCCCATGCAGGAGGCCGCGCGCACGTCTGAAGAGTTGCGCACGCTGGGCTTGGGCAACCAGCGCCTGGCGATCAACGGCGTGTTCCACGCCAGTGGCAAAGATGACCCAACTGCCAACGCCATCGAAGCGCTGGGCGCGCAAGCGATGGCCAAAATGCCCGACGCGCTGGCCAGCCTCCCGCGCGACGAAGTGCCGCTGCGCGCGTTCGACACCGTGGGCCTGCCCTCCTTGCGCGCGCTGCTGGGCGGTGCGCCGCCACCTGCAATTTTGCAAAACGCCGCCGCCAAGGCACCCACATTGCCCGCCGAGCCCTTAAGCCGGATGGCCGACGAACTGGCCGCCATCGGCCACGGCCTCATCATGGTCATGGGCAAGGGCGGCGTGGGCAAGACCACCATTGCCGCCGCACTGGCCGTGGGCTTGGTGAAGCGTGGCCACAGCGTGCACCTCACCACCACCGACCCCGCCGCCCATGTATCCAGCGCGTTGAATGGCTCGCTGCCCAACCTGAAGGTTGGCCGCATCGACCCCAAGTTGGAGACCGATGCCTACATCACCAAAATGATGGCCGCCAAAGGCAAAGATCTGGACGATCAAGGCCGCGCGCTGCTGCTGGAAGACCTGCAATCGCCCTGCACCGAAGAAGTGGCTGTGTTCCACGCCTTCAGCCGTGTGGTGAACGAAGCGCGCACTGCTTTTGTGGTGCTGGACACCGCCCCCACTGGCCACAGCCTGCTACTGATGGACGCCACCGGCGCCTACCACCGGCAGATGACGCAGCAGTACGAAGGCACATCGAACGCGCTGCACATCATCACCCCGCTGATGCGCCTGCAAGATGCTGCCATGACCCGCGTGATCATCGTCACGCTGCCGGAAGTAACGCCCGTCAGCCAGGCCGCCGCCCTGCAAGATGACCTGCGCCGCGCCAAGATAGAGCCTTGGGCCTGGGTCATCAACAAAAGCGTGGCCGCCACTGGCACGACGGACCCGCTGCTTCAGGCCCGCCTGGTCGGCGAGCGCCGCCAGACCGAGCGCATTGCCAGCGGTCTGGCCCGGCGCACCTTTGTGTTGCCGTGGCTGCCCGAGCCGCCAGTGGGGGTGGAGGCGCTGGGCAAATTATGCGCAGAGCGGTCGCTATTAATATAGTAGCAACTTACGCATATTCCACGATGGCTAGAGGCCAATTTGGCATGTAAAAAAGGCCAAAATGTTTCTGCCGGCAGGTTTTGTGCCGATACGTCAACGCTGCCGGGCACCTGGCTCAGGCTGACCAAGACGGACGCTGAGAATCGGCGGGAACTGGCGGCTATTCCGATGCCGCTGTTCATGCCGCCCACAGCATAGGTTGCGGAAAAGTCTGAAGTTATTGAGATTGCTATGTATTTTATAGCTACTCACGTATATATGACAAGGGATGGAGGCCAAATTGATACCTAAGTAGGGTCAAAGCCCGACTGCTGGCAGTCCGTGGGGCCGCATGCTAATCTCATCTGCATCTACCCGCCGGAGGCTTCATGCCGTTGCTTCAGTTGTCGCGTCAATCTTCATTTTTTACGGGCGTCGTTACCCGGCGCGACGCGCTGGTTGGGCTGGCC
>JAKQJK010000318.1 GCA_029561195.1 Pseudomonadota bacterium | reverse complement strand
GTGGTGGAGATTTCTTCAATCGACTTGGTGGTGGTGGATAGCCAGCGGATACCACTGCGACGCATCATGCTCTCGGCTTCCGCCACCTCCATACGGCAATTCTCCAAAGACGCATATTTGGAGTTGGGGCGGCGCTCATTGCGGATCTCGGCAAGGCGTTCAGGTTGAATCGTCAGGCCAAATATTTTGTGCCGGTGTGCCTTGAGGGATGGCGGCAGCTGCTGGCGCTCAAAATCTTCTGGAATCAGCGGGTAATTGGAAGCTTTCAAGCCGTACTGCATGGCCAGATAAAGGGACGTCGGCGTCTTTCCGCTGCGGCTGACGCCAACCAGAATGACGTCAGAGTGCTCCAGATCTCGATGTGACTGCCCATCGTCGTGTTCCAGGGAAAAGTTGATGGCTTCGATGCGGCTCTGGTATTCCTTGCTCTTGCTGGCGTCGCTGAACCGGCCTACCCGGTGGTTGGATTTCAGTCCGAGTTCGGTTTCTAACGGGTGAACAAACATCCCAAACATGTCCAGCAACATGCCCTGGCAGCCATCCTGGATGATTTTCAGGATTTCCATGTTCACCAATGTGGTGAAAACGATGGGCTTGATGCCTTCCACCGCACCCGTATGGTTGATTTGCCGCACCGCCTGATACGCTTTGTCGACCGAATCAACAAACGGCAGCCTGACGTGTTTAGGTTCTATTTCGAACTGTGCCAGGATGGCGTTGCCAAAGGTTTCGGCAGTGATGCCGGTGCCGTCAGAGACAAAGAATACAGTGCGGTTGGGCATGTTTTGAGTAAAAAGTCTGGATTCAGCAATTTGCAAGAACGGGGACTGTTTCGCGGCAGGGTCGCGTCCTACAATGATCACAATATATTGCAATCGCCAAAGTACATTCTGACACCCGTTCATGAACCGCACACCACAACCAGAACAACAACGCTGTGCGGCGTGGTCGGGCGCAGCCAGACCGCCTAATCAGCGCGGCGCACTGGCCGACCGGTTTTTAAACTCTGGAGTCCCCCCATGTCTGCACTATTCAATTCGACCGCCCTGGTCGTTCCGTTTGAAAACCTGAGAATGACTGACGTCGAGTCAGTTGGCGGCAAAAACGCCAGCCTCGGCGAAATGATCTCTCAGCTACCCGCCGGTGTGAAAGTGCCGACCGGCTTTGCTACAACGGCGCACGCATTCCGTGATTTTCTGAGTTTTGGTGGCTTGGGCGCAAAGATCAATGCCCGTTTGCTGGCGCTAGATACCGACGACGTGCGGGCACTGGCGGTTGCAGGTGCCGAGATCCGGGCGCTGGTCGAGGCTCAGCCTTTTCCTGCTGACCTGGAGCAGGCCATTCGCGACGAGTTTGTCACCCTGACCGCGGGTGATCCGGGCGCTACTTTTGCAGTGCGTTCATCTGCCACCGCAGAAGACCTGCCTGACGCGTCTTTCGCTGGTCAGCAGGAGACGTTCCTGAATGTGATCGGTATCGAAGCCATCCTGCACAAAATCAGGGAAGTGTTCGCTTCGCTCTACAACGACCGCGCCATCAGCTACCGCGTACACAAAGGTTTTGCCCACGAGCATGTGGCACTGAGCGCGGGTATTCAGCGCATGGTCCGCTCTGACCTGGGTGCGGCAGGCGTCATGTTTACCATTGATACCGAATCCGGCTTTGAAGACGTAGTGTTCATCACCTCCAGCTATGGCCTGGGAGAAACGGTGGTGCAAGGTGCCGTGAACCCGGACGAGTTTTATGTACACAAGCCCATGCTGCGCGCGGGCAAGCGGGCACTGATTCGCCGTAGTCTGGGCTCCAAGCTGATCCAGATGGAGTTCACTTCAGCTGAGGAAAAAGCGTCGGATGGTCCATTGAAGGGCAAGCTGGTCAAAACTACCGATGTGCCTACCGAAATGCGCAACCGGTATTCGCTGACTGATGCAGATGTCGAAAAGCTGGCCTCCTACGCTTTGGTCATCGAGAAGCACTATGGCCGTGCCATGGATATCGAGTGGGGCAAAGACGGACTGGACGGCGAGTTGTACATCCTGCAGGCCCGGCCTGAAACCGTCAAGAGCCAAAGTGCTGGGAAGGCCGAGCATCGTTACAAGCTCAAAGGTAAAGGCAATGTGCTGGTCGAGGGCCGTGCCATTGGCCAGAAAATCGGTACCGGCCCGGTGCGCATCGTGCACAACATCAGCGAGATGGACAAGGTGCAGGCCGGCGACATTCTGGTGACCGATATGACGGACCCCAATTGGGAACCCGTGATGAAGCGTGCATCGGCCATCGTGACCAACCGTGGCGGACGTACCTGCCACGCAGCCATCATTGCACGTGAGTTGGGCATTCCGGCCGTTGTGGGTTGTGGTCATGCGACGGAAGCGCTCAAGGACGGCATTCTCGTCACCGTAAGTTGCGCTGAAGGGGATACCGGTTTTGTGTACGACGGCTTGCTGGAAACCGAAGTGGTTGAAGTGCAGCGTGGCACCATGCCGGATATCCCTGTCAAGATTTCCATGAACGTGGGTAATCCGCAGCTGGCCTTTGATTTTTGCCAATTGCCGAACGCAGGAGTGGGCCTGGCACGGCTGGAATTCATCATCAACAACAACATTGGCGTGCATCCCAAGGCGATTTTGGACTACCCCAATGTGGATGCCGACCTCAAAAAGGCGGTCGAGTCGGTTGCTCGGGGTCATGCTTCGCCACGCGCTTTTTACGTCGACCGAGTCGCAGAAGGAGTGGCCACCATTGCAGCGGCTTTCTGGCCCAAGCCCGTCATCGTGCGGCTGTCAGATTTCAAGAGCAATGAGTACCGCAAGCTGATTGGCGGCAGTCGTTATGAGCCTGAAGAGGAAAACCCGATGCTGGGTTTCCGTGGGGCCACGCGTTACATCAGCGCCGAGTTTGGAGAAGCGTTTGCGATGGAGTGCGAGGCGCTCAAGCGGGTGCGCAACGACATGGGCCTGACCAATGTGGAAGTGATGGTGCCCTTTGTGCGGACACTGGCGCAGGCTGAAAAGGTAACCCGGTTGCTGGCGCAGCATGGCCTCAAGCGCGGCGAGGCGGGTCTGAAGATCATCATGATGTGCGAGAT
>JAKQJK010000287.1 GCA_029561195.1 Pseudomonadota bacterium | reverse complement strand
TTGCATCGGGTGACCAAAACAGCGCGCTCGGGCGACAAGGAATCCATCAAGCTGGTGGCAATTCTGGAGAAATGCCAGGCTGCGCTGAACGAAGCCAAACCCGTGCGCACGCTGGATTTCAGCAAGGAAGACCAGCCGCTGCTGAAACAGTTTTTCCTGATCACGGCCAAGCCGGCAATGTTTGTGGCCAACGTGGCTGAAGACGGGTTTGAGAACAACCCGTTTCTGGACCGACTCAAAGACTACGCTGCCAAACAGAACGCGCCCGTGGTGGCAATTTGCGCCAAGATGGAAGCTGAAATGTCGGAGATGAGCGACGAAGACCGCCAGATGTTTCTGGAAGAGTTGGGCCAGACCGAACCGGGCCTGAACCGCCTGATTCGCGCAGCCTACAAACTGCTGGGCCTGCAAACCTACTTTACGGCGGGTGTGAAGGAGGTGCGCGCGTGGACCATTCACGTGGGCGACACTGGCCCGCAAGCGGCCGGCGTGATTCATACTGATTTCGAGAAGGGCTACATCCGCGCCCAGACCATTGCGTTTGACGACTTCATCACTTTCAAAGGTGAGCAGGGCGCGAAAGATGCAGGCAAGATGCGCGCCGAAGGTAAGGACTACGTTGTCAAGGATGGCGACGTTATGAATTTCCTGTTTAGCTCCTGAGCGGGAACTTGTTGAAGGTCAAATTTGGCCTAAATTAGATGCCAAATTGGCACCTAGACCTCGTGAAATATGCATTAATAGCTATATAAACGATAGCACTTGCATTCCACGTTCAAAACATGAGCTGCCCCGGAAAAGCACCGATCAACAAGGCTGTCAGCACCGCGTAGCGCAGGAATTTTCCGATGGCCATGTAAAACACGCACGGCCAGAAGGGTAGCTTGAGCCAGCCGGCCACGGCACACAATGGGTCGCCCACGCCGGGTAACCACGCCAGCAGGCACGCCTTTGGCCCGAGGCTTCTCAACCAGTTCAACGCACGGGTGTGGTGGTTGGAGTGGCCATATTTGTCCGCGACCTTGTGCGCGCCGTAACCCATCCACCAATCCACCGCGCCACCCAGGGTGTTGCCAGCCGTGGCGACGAAGATGGCGGGCCAGAACATTTCAGGGTTAAGTTTCACCAGACCAAACACGACCGGCTCTGAGCCGAGAGGTAACAGCGTTGCCGAGATGAACGACACCACGAATACCGTGCTCAAGCCAAATTTGGGCAATGCCAGCAGCGTGAGCAGGTGTTCTATCCAGATTTCCATTCGCAGCTTTTTTTTGTTACCGGAGGTCCAGTATAGGCAAGCGCGAGCTTTTGACAGACGATCCCCGTATCGGGCGGAATGACTTACGTTTTGGTACGAAATTTCAATTGCTGAAATTTTGGGCAGCTACAATCCACCCTCCACGCAATTGCCTCATTTTTCAGCAGCTCTCCTTTCTTCATTACAGGCCCGCTTTCTTCCTGCTTTTCTGTTCTCCTTTTTTCTAGAATCCAGCGCATGAACATCGGCCCCTTCACCTTGGCGAACAACCTGTTCGCAGCCCCGATGGCGGGTGTGACTGACCGGCCGTTTCGTCAGCTGTGTCGCATGCTGGGTGCCGGTTATGCCGTAAGCGAAATGGTGACGTCGCGCAAGGATTTGTGGAACACCCTGAAGACCTCGCGTCGGGCAAACCACGACGGAGAAGCTGCACCTATCGCCGTGCAGATTGCCGGCACCGACGCGGCGATGATGGCGGAGGCTGCGGCCCACAACATTGATCGTGGCGCGCAGATTATCGACATCAACATGGGTTGCCCGGCCAAGAAGGTTTGCAATAAGTGGGCGGGTTCCGCGCTGATGCAGGACGAACCGTTGGCCCTGCAAATTATCGAAGCCGTCGTTTCCGCCTGTGCACCGCACAACGTACCGGTCACTCTCAAGATGCGAACAGGCTGGAGCCAGTCGCACAAGAACGCCGTCACTATTGCCCGTGCTGCCGAGAACGCAGGTGTGCAGATGCTTACCGTGCATGGCCGGACCCGCGAGCAGGGCTACAAGGGTCATGCCGAATACGACACCATCGCTACAGTGAAGGCGGCGGTACGCATACCCGTTGTGGCCAATGGTGATATCAACACCCCCGAAAAAGCGCGTGAGGTGTTGGCTTGCACAGGCGCCGATGCCGTGATGATTGGCCGGGCAGCCCAAGGGCGTCCGTGGATCTTTCGCGAGATCGCCCACTTCATGGCGACAGGCACACGCCTCGCGCCGCCCCTGGTTGCCGAAGTGAAGCGCCTGCTGCTGGATCACTTGCAAGACCATTACGCTCTGTATGGTGAATTCTCCGGTGTGCGAACGGCGCGCAAACACATTGGCTGGTACGTAAAGTCGTTGCCACAAGGTGAGGCGTTCCGTGACCGGATGAACCAGATGGAAGACTGTGGCCATCAGATGCAGGCTGTGGCCGATTTTTTTGACGCGCTGGCGGTTCATACCGACCGCATGCCCCTTGCCCGCCCCGACACCTTGCTAGCAGAAGCTGAAGGACGCGAGCGCACGGAAGAGATGGAAAAAGAGGAAAAAGAAGCATGAGCAAGAAGCACATAGAAGAGTGCGTGCGCACTAGCCTGGAAGGGTATTTCAAGGATTTGCGTGGCACCGAGCCCGATGGCATGTACGACATGATGGTGAAGGTGGTGGAGAAACCCCTGCTGGAAGTGGTAATGAGTCAGGCCGACAACAACCAGTCCCGCGCGGCTGAATGGCTGGGGCTGAACCGCAACACGCTGCGCAAAAAGCTCGTTGAACACAAATTAATCAAGTGATCCTTTACCGTCACATCAGGCTCTAAAAATAATGAACGCACTGCTCTCCGTCTCCGACAAAACCGGCATCCTCGAATTCGCCCAGGCCCTGCATGCGCTGGGCGTCAAGCTGATCTCCACTGGCGGCACAGCTAAGCTGCTGGCAGATGCGGGCCTGACTGTGACGGAGGTTGCTGAACTGACGGGGTTCCCCGAAATGCTGGATGGTCGCGTTAAAACCTTGCACCCCAAGGTGCACGGTGGCCTGCTGGCGCGCCGCGATGTGCCCGAACACATGGCCGCTCTCAAGGCCCACGGCATCGACACGATTGATCTGCTGGTGGTGAACCTGTACCCGTTTGAAGCAACGGTGGCCAAACCCGGCTGCACACTAGAAGACGCGATCGAAAACATCGACATTGGTGGCCCGGCCATGGTGCGTTCCGCAGCCAAAAACTGGAAAGATGTGGGCGTGCTCACCGATGCAACTCAATATGCGGTGGTTCTGGATGAGCTCAAAGCCAGTGGCAAGCTCAGCGATAAGACCAAATTTTCGCTGTCGGTGGCGGCGTTCAACCGCATCAGTCAGTACGACGGTGCGATCTCTGACTACCTCTCTGGCATCCAGCCTGATGGCAGCCACGCGTTGTTCTCATGCCAGGCGAATGGCCGCTTCGTGAAGCTACAGGATTTGCGCTACGGCGAAAACCCGCACCAGCAGGCCGCGTTTTATCGTGACCTGTATCCCGCACCGGGTTCGCTGGTGACTGCCAAGCAACTGCACGGCAAGGAGCTCAGCTTCAACAACATCGCGGATGCTGACGCTGCGTGGGAATGCGTGAAGAGTTTT
The DNA here is from genome assembly GCA_029561195.1 of Pseudomonadota bacterium. Lineage (GTDB taxonomy): Bacteria > Pseudomonadota > Gammaproteobacteria > Burkholderiales > Burkholderiaceae_C > Egaibacter. The sequence goes on along the minus strand of JAKQJK010000287.1, from coordinate 19,013 downwards.
GATGTGCCCGCGTGTGTGATCGTCAAACATGCCAATCCGTGCGGCGTGGCCGTCGGCGCAGACGCGCTGGAGTCCTACAGCAAGGCTTTCAAGACCGACCCGACCTCCGCATTTGGCGGCATCATTGCCCTGAACCGCATACTGGACGAGCGAGGTGCGCTACAGATATCGAAGCAGTTTGTCGAGGTACTGATGGCCCCCGGCTACACGCCCGAAGCGCTGGAAGTGTTCAAGACCAAGGTTAATGTGCGCATTCTGCAAATTGATCTGCCCACCAACACTGGTGCTGGCAAGAGCGCCTGGGACAACGGTCGCAACGCGGTGGATGTGAAACGGGTGGGCTCGGGCCTGCTGATGCAGACGGCGGACAACCGCGAGTTGACCCTGGCCGATCTGAAGGTGGTGACGACTGTGCAACCGACTGCGCAACAGCTCCAGGACATGCTGTTTGCCTGGAAAGTGGCCAAGTATGTGAAGTCCAACGCCATCGTGTTTTGCGCGGGTGGCATGACCATGGGTGTGGGTGCGGGCCAGATGAGCCGCCTGGACTCAGCGCGCATTGCCAGCATCAAGGCGCAGCACGCGGGCCTGTCATTGCAGGGCACCGTGGTTGCCAGCGACGCTTTCTTCCCGTTCCGCGACGGGCTGGATGTGGTGGTGGACGCCGGCGCTACCTGCGTCATTCAGCCAGGCGGCAGCATGCGCGACGACGAGGTGATTGCCGCTGCCAACGAGCGTGGCGTGGCCATGGTTTACAGCGGTGTGCGCCACTTTAGGCACTGAGCTGATTGCGCGGCGGACTTTGGCCCGGGTGGCGGGTCAGCGCCAGTGTCCGTGGCCATAATGGCCGCGGGACCAACCCAGATTCAGATTGACGCCCACGGGCGGATAGTAGGCCCGGGGATAGTAATAGGTCGGGTAAACCGGCGGCTGCACAGCCACATAAACCGGCTGCTGGGTAATGACTTGTTGCTGAGGTTGCGCCAACTCCTGCTGGTAGTATGGCTGCGTGCCATCGGCCAATGGTGCCTGCGGTTGTGACGCGCCAACCGGACTGATTTGCAGTTTCACGTACGGGCCAGGGTCACTTGGCATCTGCACCGAGTACTGTTTGCCAGCGTATTCATAAACCACGTTGTAAGCGGTCGTCCGGTTTTCGTAGAAAGTCTGAGTGGTACAGTTCTGCACGTTCTGTATCTGCGTTGGGCCGGAGCCTTCGATCCGGTCGCCCAGAACGGCGCCACCTAGTACGCCCAGAATAGTGGCTGCTGCACGGCCGCTACCTCCTCCGATAGCATTTCCCATCGCGCCACCGGCAATCCCGCCGATGACGGCACCCGCGCCGGATTTTTGCGACTGCACGGGCACCGCTTCGGTCGTGCACACCTGGCGTGGCACCCCCACCTGATTGACGACAGGGATGCTGGAGATGACGCGCCCCATTTCCTGGGCTGCGCTCAACCCAGCAGTTCCGGCCAATGCGAGCAGAATGACGGTCTTTTTCATGGGAACTCCTTGCTTGTTACCAAGCTACCACGACACGCGTGAGTGCTTTGAATTGAAGAAGTCTAGCCCGCGGACAGGTCGATTTCAATGAAGACCAGGTAAAGCACACGTAACAATTGGATACATTTTGGCGGGTCTGCCGCTGGTGCTAACCGGTGTTTCACCATCAACAAAAGGCAAAAACGGTTTTCATTTCAATGAAAACGGCCTTAGCTGCAGTGAAATATGCCTAAATAGCTATAAAACTTATAGCGACCTGAAAACATCGCGCGCGATAGCGATCGTCTCCTCGATGTCTTCCTGCGTGTGCGCCGCACTGACAAAGCCCGCCTCATACAGCGCGGGTGCGATGTACACACCGCGATCGAGCAGACCGTGAAAAAGCCGGTTGAAGTGCGGCGAATCCGTCTTCATCACCTGCGAATAGTTGACTGGCAGGGTGTCCAGCAGGAAGAAGCCGAACATGCCGCCTTCGCTGTCGGCACAGAACGCCACGCTAGCCTCATTCGCCGCTTGCTGTAGCCCCGTCACCAGTGAACGGGTACGTGCAGATAACGCGTCAAAGAAGCCGGGTTTGCTGATTTCACGCAGTGTGGCCAGCCCGCAAGCCGTGGCCACAGGGTTGCCGGACAGGGTGCCAGCCTGGTAGACCGGGCCCAACGGTGCCAGGTGTTCCATCACGGCGCGAGAGCCGCCAAACGCCGCCAGCGGCATGCCGCCGCCAATGACCTTGCCCATCACCGTCATATCAGGCGCAAAGCCGGGTATGGCGCGTGCATACACACTTTGTGCGCTGCCCAAAGCCACCCGAAAGCCGGTCATCACCTCGTCAAACACCAGCAAGGCGCCATATTGCGTGCACAGCTCCCGGCAGCGTTGCATGAACGGCACAGAGGCACGAACGAAATTCATGTTGCCCGCAATCGGCTCAATCATCAGGCAGGCCAGCGCCGCGCCGTGCATGGCAAAAGCTACTTCCAGCTGGGCCAGGTTGTTGTACTCCAGCACAAGCGTGTCGCGCACCACTTCAGGCGGTACGCCCGAACTGGTGGGGTTGCCGAAGGTGGCCAGGCCCGAGCCGGCTTTAACCAGTAGCGCATCCGCATGCCCGTGATAACAGCCTTCAAACTTGATGAACTTGTTGCGACCGGTTGCACCGCGTGCCAGCCGGATGGCGCTCATCGCCGCTTCAGTGCCCGAGCTGACCAGGCGAACCATCTCGATGGATGGCACCAGGCGAATGAGTTCTTCTGCCAGCTCAACTTCCCGCTCAGTAGGTGCGCCATAGGAGAAGCCCTCCAAAACGGCTTTTTGCACGGCTTCCACCACAGCCGGGTGGCCATGTCCCAGGATCATCGGACCCCAGGAGCCGATGTAATCAATATGGCGTTTGCCATTGGCGTCCCAGAAGTAGGCGCCCTGCGCACGCTGCACAAACCGTGGCGTGCCGCCTACGGCCTTGAAGGCGCGCACGGGTGAATTCACACCCCCGGGGATCGATTTGCGGGCGCGTTCGAACAACGCGTCGTTGAAGTCAGTGTTTGGTTTCATGCGTCGGTATATCAAAACCCTGGAGGACGTCGGGTCCCTCTTGGGCAGCTTCATCATCATCGGATTCAGGTTGAGCCCAAAACAACCGGTCTGGCAATACGTTACCCATACCGGGGCGAAAACCACTATCTAGGCAACGGTCCAGGTAGCTCAAGGCCTCCTTGAAAGCTTCGGACAGATCGGTGCCGCTGGCCAGCAATGCGGCCAGCGCCGCTGACAAGGTGTCGCCTGCACCAGAAAACACGGCCTCAAATCGCTCGAACTTTTCGTTGCCCACGATAGATTGCGGAGAGGCCAGCACGTTGTCGATGAATTGGTCGGGTAGCGGGATGCCGGTAACCAGCGTGTAGGGCACGCCCAGCTCATGTGCAGCACGTGCAATGTCACGCGCGGTAGGGCTTTTCTCTGAACTCCAGTCCGGAAGCAGCCATCGCCACAGCGTACTGTGGTTTCCTACCAACACCGTTGTCTGTGGCAAAACCAGCTCACGAAAGGCATCCAGATAGAGGTCAATCTGCACTTCGTTCCACCATGACAGGTTCGGCATGTAGGCCACCAGGGGGATGTCGGCATAGTCAGTTGCGATCTCTGCAATGGCACTGAGATTCTCCGGTGAGCCGACAAAACCAACCTTGATAACCTGCACGGGAACGTCCTCAAGAATGACGCGAGCCTGCTCCGAAACAGCCTCTTCTTCGAGTGGAAAATGGTCAAAGATTTCAGCCGTATCCCGAGCGTAACTGCCCGTCATGATGGGTAACGCATGTGCGCCCACGGAGGCAATTGCAGTGACGTCGCCGGACAGGCCGCCAGCTCCGCTGGGATCGTTGGCGTTGAAAACCAGAACGCAGGCGGGGTGTGAAGCTTCGGCTTCTTCGAGTTGAAGGGTTGAGGTGTCTGGATGAACCATGAGCTTGCCCGTTGATTTGATGGGGCAGAATGTCGTGCGTTGAAGCAAGTCAGACGCAAATCGTCTGCGTCGCGTCTATACAATCGTTGCATTCTATTCGAAGGCCCCTTAAGCTGTGCGTGATACAAAAACTTGGATGTGTCTGATCTGTGGCTGGATCTATGACGAAGAATTGGGAGCCCCTGACGACGGCATTGCGCCGGGTACGTTGTGGGCCGATGTGCCGATGAACTGGACCTGTCCCGAGTGCGGTGCACGCAAGGAAGACTTTGAAATGGTTCAGATCTAGCGGTGTGTTCTGGGGTTGGGTGGCAAAGGCCTTGGTCAATTGTGGCCAGGGCAGGAGCATCGTCTTGTGAATACGAATGGATCGAACTTGAAAGTACTTGTCATTGATGACAGCAATACCATCCGGCGAAGCGCCGAGATATTCCTCAAGCAGGGCGGGCATGAAGTCCTGCTTGCGGAGGACGGTTTTGATGCGCTGGCAAAAGTCAACGACTACCAGCCCAATGTAATTTTCTGTGACATCCTGATGCCCAGGCTCGATGGCTATCAGACCTGCGCGATCATTAAACGCAATATTAAGTTTGCCGGTGTGCCCGTTGTCATGCTGTCGTCCAAGGACGGCGTTTTTGACAAGGCGCGTGGGCGGATGGTGGGTGCCCAGGACTATTTGACCAAGCCATTTACAAAAGACCAGTTATTGCAAGCTGTCCAGCAGGTTGGAACAGTGACGCAAGGAGAACCTTGATGCCAATCCAGAAAGTATTGATCGTGGACGACTCCAAGACGGAGTTGATGTTTCTGACGGACTTATTACAGACCAACGGTATGTCGGTTCGCACTGCTCAGGGGGCAGATGAAGCCTTTCGCAAGCTGGCTGAAGAAAAGCCTGATCTCATCCTCATGGATGTGGTGATGCCTGGCCAAAATGGGTACCAGCTAACACGGGCAATCAACCGGCTGCCAGAGTATTCCGGGATTCCCATCATCATGTGCACCAGCAAAAATCTGGAGACCGACAGGGTTTGGGGTCTGCGCCAGGGAGCGAAGGACTACATCACAAAGCCTGTTGATGCGGCTGAGTTGATGGCCAAAGTCAAGGCGTTGGGTTAAACGAAAAGCTCATGGCGAACCGCGAAGCCCTTCGAGAACTTCAGACCCGTCTGGCCAGCCGATTGCAAGCTGCTCGTGAAGAGGGCGTGGCAGTGTCGTGGCTTGCCATCAAGGCTGGCGGCGCCCGATACATTTTTCCTTTGGCGCAGTCTGGAGAGATATTTCCGCTGGCGAGCGTTCAGCCGGTGCCCTATGCCCAGCCCTGGTTTATGGGTGTGATCAATTTGCGGGGTGGCTTGCACGGTTTGGTGGATCTGGCGGGGCTGGCAGCAGTTGCGACTGCTGCTCCCAAGACTGACCGCGTTGAGCGGTCCGCCTCCGATGCGCGGGTGATCACTCTCAATACTGCGCTGGAAGTGAACTGCGCGCTGCTGGTTGATAGTCTTGCCGGCCTTCGCAATTTGACTTCCTTCACGGGCTCGGTTGCGCCAGAAGCTGGCGCTCCGGCGTTTTTTGGAAATCGTTATACGGACCTTAATGGGGACGTATGGCAGGAAATTGATTTACGTTCCTTGTCCCAGTTTCCGGGTTTTTTGAACATCAATGCTTAAGTTAGCGAACCTCTAAGGCTGCACCATGTCTGTTGTTGATCAATTAAAAAATCTGTTTGCAAAAAAAGCGCCTGATGCCGAGTCCGAAGGGGGTCTAAGCCTCTCGGAGCCCGACGCAACACTGGCGCCAGCTGCCACAGTGGCCATGGCGCCGGGAGAGGCTGAGTTCTCAATTGCCAGCCCATCGCCCGACAACACGCCAGGCATGGATGCGGATCTGGATTCAGGGGACCTTGTATCACTGCCTCTACTGGGCAGACGAACGGTTCAACAGCACCAACAGGTACTCGCCATTCTGCTGGCATTTGCTTTGGTGGTGCTGGCCGCGGTTACGTTTTTTACGCTGAACGTATCGGGTGCCGTAGCGCAACAACTGTCAGCGACAGGGCAATCCTTGATGCAATCGCAGCGACTTGCAAAAACTGTTTCGCAGGCTTTTGTGGGTGGCGTACAGGCCTTTCCCGATGTCCGTCAGAGTTCGGATACGTTGGCACGGTCGGTTCGGGGGTTGAAGGCTGGTGACGATGAGATGCGCCTGTCGCCGCTCGATGCTGCTTACCAGGAAGAGCTGGACAAGATCATGCCTTTGGTTGAGCGCGCTGAGAAGAATGCTTCAACGGTAATGGCGCAAAAAGACACGTTGACGCAAGCAGGCGGGGCGTTGCGCCAAATCAACCGTCAATCTGCTGATTTGCTGGAAATCGCGGAGTCGATCTCCTCGTTGAAGCTCGAAAAGAATGCGGCTCCCGGTGAGATATCCGCAGCTGGGCAGTTGGTGATGCTGACCCAGCGCATTGGTAAATCTTCCAACGAGCTTTTGTCTGCTGAGGGTGTTAGCCCCGAGGCAGTGTTTCTTCTGGGCAAGGACTTGAACTCCTTCAAGGAAATTGCACAGGGTTTGCTGGATGGCAGCGCTGAGTTGCGTCTTTCACCGTCTCGGGATCCGCAGGTTCGGACCCAGCTTCAGGCATTGCTGAAGGTCTATGAAGAGACGCGTGCTCAGGCGGGCGGCATTCTTGGCAACCTGCAAGGATTGGTATCTGCCCGTGAGGCGGTGGTCTCAATCGTTGCAGACAGCGAACCCATGCGCTTGAGTCTGGAAGAGCTGCAAGGTAAATTGTCGGGACGAGCCGGATTGGGAACCGGCTCTTTGGTGATGATGATTCTTGCTGCTGCATTTGCTTTGCTATGTGCGGCTGGATTCGCTTACGTGCAGTTGCAGGATAGTCGCAAGCGGCAGATCACAGCCGAATCGCAGCGTATGGATGCCGAGCGGCAGGAGCAGGAAGCCAAACGTGTGAACGATGCCAATCAGGCCGCTATTTTGCGACTCATGAACGAGTTACAGACCGTGGCTGAGGGCGACCTGACGCAGGAGGCCACAGTTACAGAAGACATTACGGGCGCTATTGCGGACTCGGTGAACTACACGGTGGAAGAACTGCGGGCGCTGGTGTCCAATGTACAAAATACAGCTTCACGCGTGGCACAAACAACTGCCGATGTGGACGCGACATCGACGGAACTGCTCGCTGCATCCAACGAACAGCTGAGTGAAATTCGGGAAACGGGGCGCTCCGTTGTGGATATGGCTACCCGAATTAACGAGGTGTCTGTTCGCGCGCAGGAGTCTGCATCGGTGGCCCGCCAATCACTGCAAGCTGCGGAGACTGGCTTCCAGGCTGTGCAAAACACGATCGGCGGCATGAATTCGATCCGGGACCAGATTCAGGAAACCTCCAAGCGCATCAAGCGTCTGGGCGAATCTTCACAGGAGATTGGCGAAATTACCGAGCTGATCTCTGACATTACAGAGCAAACCAACGTGCTGGCCTTGAACGCTGCTATTCAGGCGGCGTCAGCCGGTGAGGCCGGTCGAGGCTTCTCGGTAGTTGCGGAGGAGGTTCAGCGGCTGGCAGAGCGTTCTGCAGATGCCACGCGGCAGATCTCGGCATTGGTAAAGGCCATTCAAACCGACACCCAGGACGCTGTTGCGGCTATGGAGCGCTCCACACAGGGTGTGGTTGAGGGGGCCAAACTGTCCGATAACGCCGGTACGGCATTGACTGAAATTGACCAGGTGTCGCGCAAACTCGCAGAGCTGATTGAGCAGATCTCCAGCTCAGCCTCGCGCGAAGCGGGCTTGGCTAATGTTGTTGCGAGCAATATTCAGCATATTTTTGCCGTAACGGAACAAACCGGAGAAGGTACCCGGTCGACCGCTACCCAGGTTCGCGAGCTGTCACGGATGGCAGATGAGTTGCGCCAGTCCGTTTCACGGTTCAAGATCGCTTGAGCCCCGGCATTCTGAAGTTGTCTTAGGCAGGAGTGCACGAATCCATGCAAACGAACGCAGCGGTGGTAGGCGACCAAGATTCTGTGATCGCAGATCTGGGGCCATTGGCCTGGGTACTCGACGAGCTTAGAAAGTCCCTGGATGGGGCGACCAAGGCCATGCGCAGGTTTGTCCGCGACGCGGAATTGGCGCGCGGAGCAGATATTGCCGAGCTGGATGCTAGCCATCTGCGTATCGCCCGCCAGCAGCTCCATCAAGCCGTTGGTGCTCTCGAGATGGTTGGCCTGGAAGCCCCAGCCAAAGTTCTACGCGCCATGGAAGCGCTAGCCCAAAAATTTGTTCAACGGCCCGAATTGTGCAGTGATGTCGCGGCAACCAAGCTGGAGCGTGCAAGCTTTGCGCTGACGGAATATCTGGAGGGTGTACTCAAAGGCAAACATGCCTCGGCAGTTGCTCTGTTCCCTCAATATCGCGATGTATTGGAACTTGCCGGTGGTGATCGGGTGCACCCGGCTGACCTGTGGTCAATCGAGTGGCGATGGATTGATGCGGAACTGTCACCACGCCCTGAAACATTGGCCTATGGTCCGGAAACGCGTGCACGTGTCGATCAGGCTGTGTTGAAGGTTGTCAAGACCGGTGATGCCCGGGCTGCCGTTGCGATGCGGGACATCAGCCTGGGTTTATCCAGTGGTCACTCTGGTTTGGAGCGACGTGTATTCTGGAAGATCACCGCTGCCTTTTTTGAGGCTATTGCGCAGGGGCTATGTCCCGCAGATGTTTACGTCAAACGCGTCGCGTCGCGCGTGATCCTTCAGTACACCACGCTTGCGCGTGGTGAAAAAGGTGTGTCGGATCGCCTGGCTCAGGACATGTTGTTCTTTTGCGCCCAGGCCATTCCTGCTGAGGGCGCTCAGCTGGTTGTGCTGCCGGCTGTTCGTGCGGCCTATGGTCTTACCCGCACCAAGTCCTTTGCCTACGACACCACTCAATTTGGTCGTTTTGATCCCGCGCTACTGGTTCAAGCGCGAAAGCGCATTGCTTCCGCGACGGAGACGTGGTCTGCTTTGGCCGGTGGAGACACTAATCGTCTGAAGATGGCCGTTGAGCAATTTGCTGCGGTGAGCGAGTCCATCTTGAAGCTCCATCCGGAATGTGGCGACCTGGCTCGCGCCCTGACTCTTGCGATCGATGTCACCATCAAGACAGGAGAGCCGCCGAGCACCCCTGTTGCGATGGAAGTGGCCACGGCTGTACTCTATCTGGAGGCGGCTTATGCCGATCTGGATCCGACAGAATCCCAAATGGCGGAACGTAGCCAGCGGCTGGCACATCGTTTGGAACATGTTGTTTCTGGTGGCCAGCCTGAGCCGCTTGAAGGGTGGATGGAAGAGCTGTACCGTCGCGTCAGTGATCGTCAGACGATGGGTAGTGTCGTTGATGAGTTGCGAACCACATTGGGGGAAGTAGAGAAATCACTTGACCAGTTCTTCCGCAATCCGACTGACAAAGTACCCTTGCACGAGGTGCCTAGCAAACTAGCCCAAATGAGGGGCGTGTTCTCAGTTTTGGGGCTTGACCAGGCTTCGCTGGCTACCATGAGACTTCGCGATAGCGCAGAAAAGTTTCTGGTTAGTGAGATTGATGAGCAGACGTTGCAAAGCGGGATTTTCGAGAAGCTGGGTAATAGTCTGGGGGCCTTGGGTTTTCTGATTGACATGCTCAGCTATCAGCGAGCACTCGCAAAGAAGCTGTTTGTATACGACGAAGAGTTGGGGGAGTTCAAGCCACTGATGGGGCGTGAGAAGGCCGCAGTGGTGCAAGCACCGCAAACCGCCGATGAACTCGAATTCAGGCCATCCGGCTGGAGTGGCGATGCCGTCAACTCCCGGTTGCCAACGGATACGGTGCAAGCCTCCCAGGCTCAGACGCCTGCCAAGGTTGCGTTGCCTGAGCCTGAAATCGATCAGGAGCTGCGGGATATCTTTTTGGACGAGGCGCGTGAGGTGGTTCAGACGGGTCTGGCCGCTGTGAAGGCGCTTGCGGCAGACCCTGCTAATCTTGGAGAGCAGACCACACTGCGCCGTAGTTTCCACACGCTTAAGGGCAGCTCCCGAATGGTGGGCCTCAATGAGTTTGGCGAGGCAGCATGGTCACTGGAGCAACTTCTCAACACCTGGCTGGCTGAGCAAAAACCTGCCAGCGTTGAATTGGTACATTTGTCTCATGAGTCGTTGCGAGGTTTCGACCACTGGGTTGAAGACATTGCCAAGGGCAGCGACTCAGGATGGAGTGCTCAGGCTTTCCGGGATGCCGCCGACGGTCTGCGTCTCAACAACAAGGTTGTGGCACTTCGTTTGCCCGGAATGGAAGATCGACCGGAAGTAGCCGATCAAACGGATGATGTCTCGGCTGAGTCGGAATGGGCACCAACAGGTTGGAGTGCAGACCTGCATCCCGATTTTGAAGAAACGCAGGTTTCTGCCTTCATGCCGCCTCTCGAAGAGGAAGTCAAACCGGCGCCGGTGCCTGCGTACATGCCATTTGCGGCGACCCAGCTTCAGGAGGCATCCGTCGAACGGTTGCCTAGCTTGTCGCCTGTTTCGAATCCAGTCGAACCAGATCTTGCGCCGCTGGATCTGGAGGATATTGATTTTGTCGGGCACGCTGATCCAGTGACCACCGTGCCACCAGCTGCCGCAAATGCGCAGGAACTCTCTGAATTACCGTTGGTAGCAGAGCCTGTGCCCGAAGCGCAGGATTCCTTATTGGTGCCCGACGGGCAGCCTTTTGGAAATGACGATGCCGATCAGGTCAAGATAATTGGGCCACTGCGAATAGGTATTCCGCTGTACAACGTGTTCCTGAATGAGGCTGACGAGTGGTCGCGGCATCTATCCACGGAACTCTCGGAGTGGGCACTTGAACTTCATCAACCACTTCCGGATGCTGCGATTGCGCTTGCCCACTCCCTTTCGGGTAGCTCGTCCACCGTTGGCTTTTCGGGTCTTTCCGAAATAGCACGGGCCTTGGAACAGGCACTACAACATGTGCAGCTGCATGCTCAGGGAACAGCTGATCAGGCGCGAGATTTTGTTGAAGCTGCTGAAGAAATCAGGCGTCTACTGCACCAATTTGCGGCTGGGTTCCTGAAGGAGCCCAATCCCCAAATTTTGGACTCCCTGCGGTCCATATTGGACACCCAGTTCCCGATGCTTGCACTTGACGAAGGGCCTGAACGGGATAGTGGTTATGCATCTCTCTCGCAATTTACAGTAGAGCCTCAAGCGAAAGCGGAACCTGCCAGTGAGTTCCTCAAAGCAGATGGGCCTGCGACATCTGCGCCAATTTCCGAGATTCACCAAGACGAGACATTACTCGCCGGATTGACGGCGGCTTCTCAACGCGTTGTCGTTCAAGAGCGCGATGACGACATTGATCTTGTCGATTCGCTTGATGCAGATCTCTTCCCGATCTTTGAAGAAGAAGCACTTGAGCTGCTGCCACAATTGGGTGGTGCGCTGCGCCAGTGGTCAGCACGTCCAGACAATCTCGGTGCTCGGGTGGAAGTTTTGCGTGTGTTGCACACACTAAAGGGAAGCGCGAGACTGGCAGGAGCCATGCGTCTGGGCGAGATGACCCATCGCATGGAGTCGGCCATTGAAAGTCTGGGCACAGAGCATCTTGAAACCTCACTTGTAGAGCCTTTGCTGGCCCGCTTCGATGGTTTGCAAGCTAATTTTGATGCGCTACGTGCCAGCCCAGAGCAACAGCAAAGCCTGCCAGAAACGCCACTTGCCGTGGTCAAAGAAGTACCGCAGCAAGATGTGGAGACTGAATCACAGGAAATAGTTGCTCCGGCAACGTTTGCCCCACTGCGTTCGGCCACAGTGCTACCGGCTCGCCCGGTGGTCAGCCAGTCTGTCCGGGTTCGCTCGCAGTTGCTTGACCGACTGGTCAACCAGGCAGGGGAAGTGATGATTACGCGATCCCGGCTGGATGCCCGCCTTGGGCAACTCCGTGGTTCGCTCGGTGAATTGACTGGCAATCTGGATCGATTGCGGCACCAGTTGAGGGATATTGAAGTTCAGGCTGAATCGCAGATGCAGTCCCGCCTTGCACAGGCGAAAGACTCTGCGCAAGGATTCGATCCCTTGGAATTTGACCGTTTTACCCGGGTTCAGGAGTTGACGCGAATGATGGCGGAGTCCGTCAACGACGTGGCTACCGTGCAGCGAAATCTGCAGCGCGCTCTGGAAGGTACCGAAGATGATTTGATTGCCCAAGCGCGCCAGGCACGCGAACTGCAGCGTGATTTGCTGCGTACCCGGATGGTGGAGTTTGAAAGCATTTCAGAGCGTCTCTATGGTGTTTTGAGACAAGCCTCCAAGGATTCCGGGAAACAGGTCAAGCTGGATATCAACGGCGGATCCATGGAAATGGACCGGGGTGTACTAGAGCGGATGGCTCCTGCGTTTGAGCATATTTTGCGAAATGCTGTGGCCCATGGTATCGAAGACAGTGCGACTCGGTTAGCGGGTGGCAAACCTGCTGTGGGGACAGTTTCTATTTCTTTGCATCACCAGAGCAATGATGTGTCAGTGGAGTTTGCTGACGACGGGGGGGGGCTGGATCTGACCAGGATTCGTGCGAAGGCAATCGCCAATGGCTTGGTGCCAATTGGGACTGTGTTGTCGGACGCAGAGGCCGCCGAGTTGATTTTCATGCAGGGTTTGTCTACCGCTAGCGAAATTACTGAGCTGGCCGGCCGCGGTATTGGTATGGATGTGGTTCGTGCCGAAGTGAATGCGATGGGCGGGAGAATTGAGACTTCCACTAAGCTAGGACTTGGTACCAATTTTCGACTTGTATTGCCGCTGACCACTGCTGTAACTCAAGTGGTTATGCTGCGTCTGGGCTCCCTCAGTGTGGGCGTTCCAGCAAATATTGTTGAAATCGTGAAACGAGTGTCTGCTCAAGATCTCGCGCGCGCTTATGAAACTGACGTGTTCATGCACGATGGTGAGCAAGTGCCTTTTTTCTGGTCTGGGGCGCTCCTGCAAACGTCTGCTCAGAGTTCGGAGACCGTTTCACGGAACTGCCCGGTCGCTATCTTCCGAAGCGCTGGCCAGCGTGTAGCCGTCCACGTTGACGAGGTACTGGGCAACCAGGAGGTAGTGGTCAAGAACCTTGGCCCTCAGATGTCGCGTTTGCCCGGCTTGACGGGAATGTCCATCCTCGCGTCCGGCGCGGTCGTTTTAATCTATAACCCGGTCGCTCTGGCAACGGTTTATGGCGATCAGGCGCGAAAGATGCGTACGGATTCCCTGCATGCCAGTGCGCACGCAGCCGCGCAGAAGTTGGCCGGAATCGCTGAACCTCTGGCGGTGGGCGGTAAAAACCAAATCCCGTTGGTGTTGGTGGTAGATGATTCGATCACCGTACGCCGGGTCACTCAACGTCTTCTATTGCGTGAGGGCTACAGGGTCGCGATGGCTGCGGATGGTTTGCAGGCGCTGGAACGATTGCAGGAAGAAAAACCATCGGTCGTACTTTCAGACATCGAAATGCCCCGTATGGATGGCTTCGATCTGGCCCGCAATATTCGTGGGGACAAGAATTTGAGTGACTTGCCCATCATCATGATCACGTCGCGGATTGCTGAAAAGCATCGTGATCACGCGAAAGATCTCGGAGTTGACCACTATCTTGGCAAGCCCTACTCTGAAGACGAATTGCTGGGGCTGGTTCGCAGTTATTGCTTCGCAGAAGACGCGATCATCAACCCGGTTTGATCTTCTTCACAACGGCGTATCTCTGAAGAGTCAGTGCCCTGGCTTCTTCATGTGATACGACCGGCTCCGGATAAGTTTTTCCCAACGTAACACCGCACGCGGCCAGAACTTCGGTGCTTGCCTGCCAGGGAGCATGTAGCACCTTGGTCGGCAATTTGGCAAGCTGAGGCAGGTAGCGCCGGATGAACTTGCCGTCGGCATCAAACTTCTCGCTCTGACTGACGGGATTGAATATCCTGAAATAAGGCTGGGCGTCGCATCCGCTTGAACTCACCCACTGCCAGCCCCCATTGTTGGCTGACAGGTCAAAGTCGTTGAGTTTTTCTGCGAAGTATTTTTCACCCCATTGCCAGTTGATGCCCAGGTCTTTGACTAGAAAACTCCCGGCCACCATCCGCAAGCGGTTGTGCATGTAGCCCGTCTGATTGAGTTGAGCCATAGCTGCATCTACTAGCGGGTAGCCAGTGCAGCCCTCACACCAGGCTTTGAACAGCTTCCTCGCATGCTCGCCTGTCTCCCACTGGATGGCACCGTATTCGGGCTTGTAGGCGCTGTGAGCCACATTCGGAAAATTTGCCAGAATTTGAAAATAGAAATCCCGCCAGATCAGCTCACTGAGCCACACAGTTGCGCCAGCGCTGCCGTGCAGCGTTCGTTGCCAGGCGGTGGCCACCAATTTGCGGATGGACACTGTTCCAAAGCGCAAGTGCACACCCAGGTAGCTGGGGCCTTTCACGCTGGGGAAGTTGCGTGTTTCGTCGTAACGGTCCATCCGGTCAAAAAAAGTTGAAAACAACTCTGACGCCCCTGCCGAGCCCGTCGGAATTTTCAGTTCCAACAAATTCGTTTGCGCGAAGCCGAGCTCAGCGAGCGTCATCACCCCGCGTCGCATGCTGACCGGGCGCTCGGCGAGTGCGCCCGAGAGCGGGGCCACATCATGCGTTTTCAAACAGGCGTCATTAAGCCGGGCCAGCCAGGCATTTTTGTAAGGCGTAAAGACGCCATAAGGCGTGCCCGTCTTGGTCAGCAACTCCCGCCCCTCAAAAATGACCTGATCCTTGACGGTATGGAATGAAATTCCCAACTCGGCCAACGCGCCCCTGACTTTGATGTCCCGTGCAATGGCTTGCGGCTCATAGTCGTGGGCTGCAAATACTACCTGCGCGCCTAGCTCTTGTGCCGACCGTGCCACTTCCTCATATCCAGCGCCATGGCGGGCGATGATTCCTGCGCCGGGTTTGCCGCTCAGGGCCCGCAGGTCTTCATCCAGACCAACCAATGACTCCCGGATGAACTCGACTCGGCGGTCCTGCCGGGGTAAACCATTGAGGATTTCCTGGTCAAAAACGAAGACGCAGTACACCTTTTTGCATGATTTAAGGGCCGACCACAAAGCGGTGTTGTCGTCTGTCCTCAGGTCGCGCCGAAACCACACAACACCCGTGTCAAATTGCATTTTTGTCAGCCCCGTTAAAATTCCAGCATGTCCAGTGATTCTGCCCCCATTAACCTGACGAATCATTTCCTGATTGCCATGCCCGGGCTGGAGGACGCGATATTTTCCCGCAGCGTGGTTTACGTGTGTGAGCACAGCGAACGCGGCTCTCTGGGACTGGTCATCAACAAGCCCAGTGACATTGACCTCAAGGTGCTGTTTGACAAGGTCGAACTGCCCCTCAAGCGCGATGACCTGCTCCAGACGCCGGTGTTCAAGGGCGGCCCAGTGCAGACCGATCGCGGCTTTGTTCTGCACGAACCCATGCATGCCCCCACCGACAAGCCGGGTGAAACGGTGTATGCCTCCACCATGACCATTCCCGGCGGACTGGAAATGACTACCTCCAAAGACGTGCTGGAAGCGTTGTCCATGGGTGCCGGCCCACGCAGGGTGTTGGTGTCCCTGGGTTACTCGGCCTGGGGTGAAGGTCAGCTGGAATCAGAATTGTCGGAGAACAGCTGGCTGACCGTGGATGCAGATCGGAGTGTGATCTTCGATACGCCGGTAGAGCAGCGGTATGACAAGGCGCTTGGGTTGCTGGGTGTTGAAGCCTGGATGCTGTCGCCAGATGCGGGGCACGCGTGAAGACCGATACGCCGCCATTGCAAACCGAGCACGCAGACGTGAACGCAAGTCTGCGAACGTTCCTGGCGTTCGACTACGGCCTGAAGCGCACCGGTGTCGCCGTGGGCAACCGTTTGACCCGCGGCGCTCAACCTCAGCCAACGATTGCAGCAGAGGGTGATGCCCGGTTCGTGAAGATCAACAAAATCATTCAGGAGTGGCAGCCAGACGCACTCGTGATAGGCGTACCCTTTCACCCTGATGGCGCTGAGCACGACAACACGCTGCGCGCCCGCAAGTTCGGCCGACAATTGCATGGTCGATTCAATCTGCCCGTGTTTGAAGTGGACGAACGCTACAGCACAACCGAGGCGCTGGCTCACGGCGTAAAGGATGCCGATGCGGCTGCAGCCTGCATCATTCTTGAGCAATTTTTAAGGAGCATTCCATGAGCGTACTGGCGCTGGATGCAGAGGCCCTGTACCGCGACCTGTTGCGTGGCGTGCAGTCAATGACCCACGCCAAAACCAGGCTGGTGGGCATTACTTCTGGCGGCGCCTGGTTGGCTGAACGCCTGCAGCGTGACCTGAACCTGCTGGATCAACCCGGTGTGATCTCGTCCAGCATGCACCGAGATGATTTCGCAAGCAGGGGCTTGGCCTCGGGCGGGCAGACGCGTCTTCCCTTTGATGTGAAGGATGCCGAGATCCTGATTCTGGACGATGTGCTCTACACCGGGCGAACCATCCGCGCGGTCATCAATGAGCTGTTTGACTATGGCCGTCCAGCGAGTGTCATGCTGGCTGTGCTGGTGGATCGCGGTGGCCGCGAGTTGCCTATTCAGGCTGACTTTGCCGCCGCCCGGGTCACGTTACCAGCCAGCCAGTCACTCGCTCTCGCGCGCAGCGAGTCCGGCGTGTTCAGCTTCAACGTCAAGACGCGGTAACCGACCATGCTGTACAAACGCAACCCCCAACTCAACAAAAACGGTGAACTCATTCACCTGCTGTCGGTGGAAGGGCTCCCCAAGAGCATCCTCACCCACATTCTGGATACCGCTGAAAACTTTGTCAGCGTCAATGACCGCGAAGTCAAGAAAGTCCCCCTGCTGCGGGGCAAGAGCGTCTTCAACCTGTTTTTTGAAAACTCCACACGCACCCGTACCACCTTCGAGATTGCCGCCACCCGCCTCAGCGCAGACGTGATCAATCTGGACATTGCCCGGTCATCTGCATCCAAGGGCGAATCGCTGCTAGACACCATTGCCAACCTAAGCGCCATGGCGGCAGACATCTTCGTGGTGCGCCACGGTGAATCGGGTGCGCCTTATCTGATTGCACAGCACGTTGCACCCCATGTGCACGTGATCAACGCGGGTGATGGCCGTCATGCCCACCCGACGCAGGGCTTGCTGGACATGTTCACGATCCGGCACTTCAAGAAAGACTTTGCCAACCTCACGGTGGCCATCGTCGGCGACGTGTTGCATTCGCGTGTGGCCCGCTCCGACATTCACGCTCTGACGACGCTGGGCTGCGCCGAAGTGCGCGTGGTGGGCCCCAAGACGCTGGTTCCGGCTGACCTGGCCCAAATGGGCGTTCGCGTGTGTCACACGCTGGCCGAAGGCATCAAGGGTTGCGATGTCATCATCATGCTGCGCCTGCAGAGTGAACGCATGAGCGGTGCCTTGCTGCCATCCAGCCAGGAATTTTTCAAGAGCTACGGCCTGACGCCGGACAAACTGCAGCTGGCCAAGCCGGACTGCATCGTCATGCACCCCGGCCCCATCAATCGCGGGGTAGAGATTGATTCTGCGGTGGTCGATGGCACGCAAAGCGTGATCCTGCCGCAAGTGACCTTTGGCATTGCGGTGCGCATGGCGGTGATGAGCATCGTGGCCGGCAATGAAGCCTGATCCCGTAAAGGGCAATCCAGTGACGGACAGAACATGAAACTACTGATTAAAGGTGGCCGGGTCATCAACCCCTCCAGCGGGCTCGATGTAGTCTGCGACATCGCCATCGCCGCCGGGCGCATTGTTGCCATCCAGAACATCCCGGCAGACTTCTTTCCGAACAAGACCATTGACGCGTCAGACTGCATCGTGGCACCAGGCTTGATGGACTTAGCCGTGCGCCTGCGCGAGCCGGGCCACGAACATGAAGGCATGCTGGAATCCGAGATGGCTGCCGCGGTGGCCGGTGGCGTCACCAGCGTGGTGTGCGCACCTGATACCGAGCCTGTGCTGGATGAGCCCGGGCTGGTGGAAATGCTCAAGTTCCGTTCCGAGCGCCTGCACCAGGCGCGCGTGTTTCCGCTGGGCGCACTCACACGCGATCTCAAGGGCGAAGTACTCACTGAAATGGTGGAACTCACCGAGGCTGGTTGCATCGCTTTTAGTCAGGCTGAAGTGCCACTGGTCAATACCCAGGTGCTGCAGCGGGCCATGCAATATGCCAGCACATTTGGCTACGCCATCTGGCTGCGCCCACAGGAGCACTTTCTGGGCAAAGGCGTGGCCGCCAGCGGCGCTTTGGCCACGCGCATGGGTCTGAGCGGCGTGCCCGTGGCTGCCGAAACGATTGCCCTGCACACCATCTTTGAGCTGATGAAAAGTACTGATGCCCGAGTGCACCTGTGCCGCATCAGCAGTGCGGCCGGGGTAGCGCTGGTTCGCCAGGCCAAGGCCGAGGGGCTCAAGGTGACCTGTGACGTCAGCATCAACTCGCTGCACCTTACCGACGTAGATGTGGGCTATTTCGACAGCCGCATGCGCTTGAACCCGCCACTGCGCCAGCAGCGTGACCGCGATGCACTGAGAGCGGGGCTGGCCGACGGAACCATCGATGTGCTCGTGTCGGACCACACACCGGTGGATGAAGATGAAAAAGCCCTGCCTTTCGCCGATAGCGAGCCGGGCGCCACCGGGCTTGAGCTGCTGCTCAGCCTAGCGCTCAAGTGGAGCAAGGACAGCGGCACCGGCCTGGCACGCGCGTTGGCCGTATTGACCAGTTCCCCTGCATCAGTGCTGGGCGATTCATTGGGCACTCTGGCCGCAAGCGCGGGCCAGCTTGTGGCCGGAGGCGTCGCCGATCTATGTGTGTTTGACCCCGCCGCCAACTGGACCGTGGAACCCGCCGCACTGCGTAGCCAGGGCAAGCATACGCCGTTCTCCGGGTATGAACTCCCCGGGCGGGTTCGCTGCACTGTGGTGGGTGGTCAC
>JAKQJK010000283.1 GCA_029561195.1 Pseudomonadota bacterium | reverse complement strand
AAAGCAGCCGGCGCGGTCGATCTGCGCTTCCCGCAGAAAGTGCAGTAGATGCTCGAATTCTTCCTCGGTCTCGCCGGGGAAGCCGGCGATGAAGGTGCTGCGTATCACCAGCTCGGGGCACATTTCGCGCCAGCGTTGCAGGCGGTCGAGGTTCTTCTCGCCGCTGGCGGGCCGCTTCATGCGCTTCAGCACATCCGGGTGCGCGTGCTGGAACGGCACGTCCAGGTACGGCAGCACCAGCCCTTCCGCCATCAGCGGCAGGATCTCATCGACGTGCGGGTACGGGTAGACGTAGTGCAGGCGGACCCAGGCGCCATGCGGCCGGGCCAGCTCGGCCAGTGCGGCGCACAGCTCGGTCATGCGGGTCTTGACCGGCCGGCCGTCGAAGAAACCGGTGCGGTACTTCACGTCCACGCCATAGGCCGATGTGTCCTGGCTGACGACCAGCAGTTCCTTCACGCCGGATTCGAACAGCGCCCGCGCCTCGGCCAGCACATCGCCCACCGGGCGCGAGACCAGGTCACCCCGCATGCTCGGGATGATGCAGAAGGTGCAGCGGTGGTTGCAGCCCTCGCTGATCTTGAGATAGGCGTAGTGGCGCGGCGTCAGCTTGATGCCGGCCTCGCCGCGGAACTGGCTGCGCACCTCGGGCACCAGGTCGACGAACGGATCATGCGGCTTGGGCACGTGCAGGTGCACCGCGTCCATCACCTCCTGCGTGGCATGCGGGCCGGTGACGGCCAGCACGCTGGGGTGCATGCTGCGCACCAGGTTGCCGCCGTCGTCGCCGGTGCGTGCGCCCAGGCAGCCGGTCACGATCACCCGGCCGTTGGCGGCCAGCGCCTCGCCGATGGTGTCCAGGCTTTCCTTGACCGCATCGTCGATGAAGCCGCAGGTGTTGACGATGACCAGATCGGCGCCTTCGTAGCGCTTGCTGGTCTGGTAGCCCTCGGCGCTGAGCTGGGTGAGGATCAGTTCGGAATCGGTCAGCGCCTTGGGGCAGCCCAGCGAGACGAAGCCGATCTTGGGGGCGCTGTTAACGCCATCTTGGAAAGGGTTGGGAACCATAACGCCGATTGTCCGTCATCGTGCGCGCCCGTATCTCCAGCCAGACTGGGCATGCTGCCGCGCGCTCCGGTTCTGCGATCCTCGCCGCTTGGTGTAGCTCCGTTACCATGCCGGGAAACAACCGGGGTGCAACATGAACGTCAACGCTGCCATCATCGACCAGCGCCTCAGCGGCGTCACAGACTCCCTGCGCGAGCGAATGGTTAGCGAACTGGGTCTCAGGGTCCCCGCCCAGCAGAAGTCCCTAGCTTTCGTCTTTCTGTGCGTAAAGACGCTTTTGCAATTGGACGATGACGAAGCGTTTGACACTCTTACCGATGGTGGAAACGACTTCGGTGTTGATGCAATGTATGTCGGAGAAGAGAATGATGGCGAATTCATTGTAACCCTATTCCAAGCCAAGTACGTTACTAATTTGGAGGGAACAAGCAACTTCCCTGAGAACGGCGTTGAAGCAGCTATTCGCGCAGTTCGATACCTATTTGATCCGACGGCCACGGTTGCGGTGAACAGTCGATTGTTGGCGAAACTCGAGGATGTTCGGTCAAGAATATCCGACGGATATATCCCACAAGTCCGCGTTCTCTTATGCAATAACGGACTAAAATGGAATTCCATTGCACAGGGCGGCATTGATAGACTTAATGCAGGAGACCAGGTTGGGTGGGAGCACGTAAACCATGATCGACTGCTCTCCGTTATGCAGTCGCAAAGGCAGGTGAACGATTCACTGCGCATGCAAGGCAAGGCGATCGTCGAGGATTTCGACTACAGTCGAATATTGATCGGGAAGGTCTCTGTTGCCGAAATTGCCGCACTTATTGAACGTCATGGCGACCGCCTGCTTGAGCGAAACATTCGCCGGTACTTGGGCCTGTCGGGCAATAGAGTAAATGAGGGAATTCGAACCACGCTCTCGGACCCAACCGAACGACCTAACTTTTACTTCTACAACAACGGCATCACGTTGACTTGCACCCGCTTTGATTACAACGCGCTGCAGCAGAGCGACCACCAAGTAAAAATTGAGAATTTGCAGATCATAAACGGCGGTCAAACGTCAAACACCATTCACCGAGTGCTGAAGGAACTTGGGCACGCCCAGCAGGAGAACCTCGACAAGGCGTTTGTGATGGTACGGCTCTATCAGCTTTCTAGCGAGCGTGAGGGGTTCGTTCAAAACATCACTTACGCCACGAATAGTCAGAACCCTGTCGACCTGCGTGATCTCAGGTCCAATGATGATGCGCAGCGCCGGTTGGAAACCGATGTTCAACAACTTGGATATCAGTATCGTCGAAAGCGTACCGACACGGTTTCTACTCGTTCAGACGACATTACAAGCGGAACCGCGGCCGAGGCTGTTCTTGCAGTTATTCGCAAAAGACCCCAACAAGCGAAGTTTTTCGCCAGAGAGCACTTTGGTAAGTTGTATCGCGAAATATTTAACGCCAATCTAACTGGCTCTCAACTAGTTGTCGCCACGCTCCTGTATCGCATCGCAGAAAACAAACGAAAGCGTCCTGATGCAGATGCGCCAAGCTTTTTGCCATACGCATCGTGTTTCTTGGCAATGCGAATGGGCGAATATCTTGCAAGAGATCTTTCAATGCATAGCTTGGCAATTCTTGATCACCGCACGTTCGACACAGCCCGTCAGCTTGTCAACGAAAATGGTGAAGCCTATTTCTATGCGGCCCAACGCGACGTTGGCAAGGCAATTGCCCAGCTTTACGGACGGCAGGATCAGACGCTGCAACGACTGGCGGCAACATTTCGTCGCGGCGACCTAATCGACGAATTGGGGCTCGTGCCTCTTGAATCTGCCGCGAAAGACCCGGCACTGTAGACTGAAGCTCACGGCCTTGTGCTGTCCGCCAAGCATGCCGCGACCCAACGTAGGCATATAGGGCTACGGCTGTACGGTAGAGATAGCCTTGCGTGATGCCAAGGCGATAAATTTAGGCGCCCGCCAGACCGAGCATCTGCACTCCTAGTGGGTGCAGCCGGCTTAGTTCAATACCGATCGCGCCGCGCTGCTATGGGCGCCAATCACGCCTCTGAGACCGGTGCATGCTACAAAGTCGGCCCGGCGAAATTCACTTCACGCTGGGCAGACAGCGCATCATGGTCGTCGCCGTGCCCGGGGCCGTGCGCCGTCTTGACCCAACGACATGCGCGGCGGTGACGCGGGCAGTCCGGAACAGGGTTGAGGCCACGCCGACCAGCCAGAGCACCCAGAGCGCCATCGCCGACAAGACGCAAAAAAGCCCCTTCAGGCCCAGGCGGGTGATGGCCCGCAACAACCAGCGGATGTTGTAGCCCGCCGCGCAGCCCAACGCATGCAGCGCATCGCCCACCGCCCCCTGCAGCCAGCAGCGGTCCATCCGATGGTCTGCCTTGGTGTGTCCGATCAGTGG
>JAKQJK010000270.1 GCA_029561195.1 Pseudomonadota bacterium | reverse complement strand
GGCCACCATGGCATGCTCGCCAACCCCATGGCAGACAAGGCAGAAACGAACCACAGGGCGTTTTTATTTGAAGACAAACGAATGGGGGCTGGCGCGATGACACTGGACGTGCCAGACATCCAGCCAGACTGCGGCATATGTTGACCCGAAGGACCAGCGCCCGCAAGGTCAGGTTCGGCCACTTCAGGCCGGTCCAGATCCCGCAACATCTTGTTGATGACACTCATCGTAGACCCCCCGCAGCAGGCTGGGGACGATGAAATGGCGCATTCACCCGCATAACCTGCACGGGTTGTAGATCGCTTTTCGAGAAAGCAAACGGAAAGCTGATTCTCTTTTGCCACCAGGGGTCCACTGCGTCCAGACCACCGGTGTCTGCAACAGCCAGGCGAACATGCCGTGCCGTGACGCAGTGTTCGTTCTCACCGTACGCCAGCATCAGGCATTTATGAGCCAGCACGTTAAGCAGCCGCGGAACACCCCGACTATGCCGGGCCAGCGACTGCGCAGCGCGTGGTTCGAATACTGCCCCATCTGTTGCACCATCGCAAGTGGCCGTTGCCAGACGGTGCGCCAGATAGGCGGGCACACGCCCGGCTGCCATTGGCCCCAGGTATTCGCTGAAGGTGATGCGTTGCAACAACTGGCGGATCTCCGGGCGGGCCAGTTTCTGGTCCAGTTCCGGTTGTCCAAGTAAAACAATCTGCAGCAACTTGCGCTTTTCGGTTTCCAGATTCGACAACAGGCGCAGGCTCTCCACCGTTCTCAGCGGAATAGCCTGTGCTTCATCAATGCAGACGACGACCCGCCGCCCTGCCCTGGCGTGTTCAAGCAAACAGGTTTGCAGCACATTCAAAATCTGGTGACGCGCCGTTGCAGCGGGAAGCGTCACGCCCAGCTCGCGCGCCAGCGCCAGCAGCAGATCGGTTTTGTCCATGTCAGGGTTCGGGATGTAGGCGGTGACACACTCCGGCTGCAGCGTCTTGAGTAACTGTCGGCACAACACGGTCTTGCCGCATCCCACTTCGCCCACAATCTTCAAAAAACCCTCACCACTTCGCAGTGCAATCAGCAAGGTGTTGAGTGCAGCTTGCGCACCCTCGTGCGGGTAGAAGAAGGCCGTATCCGGGGTAATGGAAAACGGCGCTTCGCGCAACGAGAAATGCTTCAGGTACATATCACTGCACCGTGGCCCGGGGAGTTGTCTTGTCCACAGAACCGTCCAGGCGAACGACACGGCTGCGCACGGCGTCCATGTCATCAAGCGCAGAGCGTGCCTGCTGGTTTTGCTGCTCCCAGTCCTGCTGGGAACGGATGATGGTGGGCTTGATCAGCACGATCACTTCTTTCTTGCGGCCCGTGTTGGCACGGTTGCCCAGCAAGGCGGAGAAACCCGGCAGACCCGACGTGCCGGGCACGCCAGACGCATTGCGACTGGATTCCAGCTGCATCAGGCCACCGATTGCCACAATCGCGCCATCCTGAATGCGCACCATGGTGTCGGTCTCGTTCACACTGCTGGATGCCAGCGGCAGGCGGTAGTTGCCAATGCTGCCCAGATCGATCTGCTTGGTCTTTTCTGTCACGGTAGTCACAGACGGATGCACATGCAGCATGATGCTGGTCCCATCGTCCACCTGGGGCGTCACATCCAGTGCAATGCCCGAGAAGAAGGACGTCAGTGTCAGCGTTGGCAGCGTCGTGCTGGCCGATGAACTCGATGTGGCAGCTGTGGTGGACCCACCCGAGACGTTTGTCACAAAGTAGTCGTCATTGCCCACCTTCAACACAGCCTTCTGGTTGTTGATGGTGGCAATGCGCGGGCTGGAGAGGGTTTGCACATCACCCTGCGTCTCCAGAAAACCCAGGACTGCTGCAAAGCGGCTCGTGGCCAGTGCCAGTCCAAACAGGCCACCCCCAACTGCAACAGACGGAACCGGAACGACGCCTGGAAGCACCGTCGCACCTGACTGCAGCAGCGGGTTGGTCGATGCTACGCCGCTGCCCAACACGCCCGCCACAGCCGTTGAATTGCCCGATGTACCAAAGGCGGCCCAGTTCACGCCACTTTGATAGCCGTCACGCAACTCCACTTCGACAATTTTGGCCTCCAGCATCACTTGCCGCTCGACCGCGATCTGGGCTGCTTTCAGAAATCTATCCACCTGCCGCAGTTCTTCAGGCATGCCACGCACGGCCATGATGCCCGCCTGCGGGCTGACGATCACACTGCGTCCGGGGCCTCCACCTACCAAGCCTTTCACCGCATCAGTCAGTTCCAGCCAGAAATCAGTCTTGGAGCTTGTGGAAACCCGTGTGTTTTCTGGCTGCTGACCGGAGCTTCCCTGACCAGTGGACGAACCGCCATTGGAGTTCGAGCCCGAGTTGGGGTTAGTTACCAGCGCAGCACCGGAGGCCACACGCAAATCACTGCTGCCCCGGCGCTCGGCGTTGGGGTAGTTCACATTGAAGATACGGGTTTGCAGCGTGGGCGCGTACACCGTGATGCGTCGCCCGTCCATCTTGAAGTCGTAGCCATATACGTCACGAATGGCTTCCAGCGCTTCCTTGACGGTCACACCGCGCAAGGTGACCGACAGTGTGCCGGCCACATCGGGGTGCATCAACATGCTGTAGCGTGTATCCGCCACGATGGCAAGGAACACTTCCCGGGCGTTGGCGTTGTTCACCAGCAAGTCCAGCCGGGGCTCTGGCGCAACCGCGATAGGTGGCGGAGCGGGCTCGGCCAGGGCGTCGCTGATGCGCGCAGGTACGACAACAGGTTTTTTTTGTTCAACCGGTGTCAATTCAGCGCGAACAACCGGGCCTACTTCAGGTGTGCGCAGGGCACGGTCTGAAGCGCAGCCCGGAAGCAGCAACATCGCCATGCAAACGGCTGTCAGCTGCAACGCAGCAGACGGGGATCGAAGGATCATGTTCATGATGACTTTCTTTCTTCTTTGAAATACTTGATTCACGGACGCGCCGGGATGATGGATGCACCAGAAACCACACGTCGGGTCACGCCGGAGAACAGCTGAACCTTGCGAAGCTGCTTTCCCTCACGGAGCCAGATTTCAGTCTCGGCGATGCGCTCGATGCGGGCCTGACCCAACATTTGCCCTTGCGCATAAAGCCGCGTTCCCATCACCACAAAAGGCTTGCCATTGCGAACGATGACGGACAACGGGGCCAATGTCTCTATAGTCCCAAGGGCGCCCGATGCGGGCTGCGCAGGCAGTGCGGCACTGGGTGGAATGGTGGGGTCGCGTGAACTCTGCGCCAATGCCAGGCCGGTCGTTGACATCAGCATCGTTACCGCCAACAGCAGCCATGCCGGATGCTGCCACGATGACTTTGTGAATGTCATGGCCGCACCCCCACCACATAAACCTGCAAACTGAGTTGCGGAGGCTGGGTATCGCTGGTCAGTTTCATCTTTCCCCAGCGCAAATTCGGCAAGGCTTTCTCCAGCGTCCGCACATAGCCTACCAATTCCGGGTAGGAGCCTGAGACAGTCAACTCCAGACCCGTGCGGCTCAGGCCAACCGGCAAGCCACCCGTCTGCTGCACCTTGCCCGCACTAACGTCTGGCGCCAGTGTTGTAGTACTCACCAGCGTCAGGCCGCCATGGCGGCGAAGAAACTGTTCAAGAACCTGTGCCAACGGCGTGCCCTGCGTTGTGGAGGCCGATACCTGATTGATTTGCTGGTTGATGTTGTCGGTCTCTGTCCTGATTCGGGCCGACTCCTCGCGGGCCAACCTGGCCGGGCTGGGTTTCAAGGCTTCGGCTTTTGTCTCTTCGCGCAGACGTTCCAGTTCCAGACCCTGTTTCGCAAAACGTTGCTTCAGCTGCGTGTGTGCAGCCTGGGCGGGCGACAACCAAACCACATCGGCCAGTGCGATGAATGCCGCTAGGATGGACACGAACAGGAAAACTCTTTCGCGCAGAGTCAGCGCATCGATGCGGGCCGACTGAAGTTTCCACCAGGCTTTCATGGTTTGCTCCCGGAGGCATTGGCAGGCACCGTTGCCACGGCATTCACCAGACTGAATGACCACAGGGGGCGACGAGCTGTCAGGGCCACTCGATTTGCAGTACCCGATTGCGTAGCACTGTTGGAAGCCGCAGGGTCTGCGCTGACTTGATTAACCTTGACCGCTGCAAGATGCTGGCCCTGCAACAAAGGGCTGCCAGCCATTTTTGCCACCCATTCATTCAGGGCCGCAGGCTCCAGCGTGAAACCACTGACATCCAGCTGGGATTCGTCCGCCCTGACAT
>JAKQJK010000262.1 GCA_029561195.1 Pseudomonadota bacterium | reverse complement strand
GGCATGCGCAGCGAACGCCGCTGGAAGAAAAAGAAGACCTGGAGATGATGAAGTGAGCCAACTCTGGGACCTTTCCAATATTCAACCCAATCACGATATCGTGATGCCGGGTGAGACCATTCCGGCCATCTTCTGGAACGCTGTGGAGAAACGTGGAGCCAACGTCTGGATGCGCCAGAAACACCTGGGCATCTGGCGCAGTTGGACATGGAACCAGACGGCCACTGCGGTCAGCGAGATAGCAGGCGGGCTGATGAGTCTGGGTTTTGCCCAAGGCGAATGTGCGTCCATTCTCGCCAATACCGTGGTCGAATGGGTCTGGGCTGACCTGGCAGTGCTGTCCTGTGGCGGCGTGTCCAACGGCATCTACCCGACCGATGCCGCCAACCAGGTGAGTTTTCTGTGTGAAGACTCCCGCACCACAATCCTTTTTGTGGAAGACGATGAACAGCTGGACAAGGCACTGGAAGTGCGCGCCCAACTGCCAGAGTTACGCAAGATCGTGGTGTTCGACATGGAAGGCCTCAGCAACCTGGACGAGCCGGATGTCATCAGTCTGGACGCCCTGCGCGCGCTGGGGCGAGACTATCTTAAAGCTCACCCGACCGAACTCAAATCGCGGTGGGCTGCCTGCAAACCAGAAGACCTTGCTATTCTGGTCTACACCTCAGGTACCACGGGCAAACCCAAAGGCGCGATGCACCTGCATCAGGGACTGGTGTACACCGTTCGGGGCTTCAACACGTTGATTGGTCAAGACGATCGGGACGAGCGAATGTGCTTCCTGCCCCTGTGCCACATTGCTGAGCGCATGGGCGGCGAGTACTTTTCACTGTATACCGGTTCCAGACTCAATTTTGTGGAGAACCCCGAAACCATCCCAGAGAATGTGCGCGAGATCGCGCCCACCGTGTTCACGGGTGTACCGAGGGTATGGGAAAAATTTTATTCAGGCGTGATGATTTCATTAAAGGAAGCCGGAACCATTCAGCAGGCAGCCTACGCCTGGGGAATCGGCGTGGGCACAGCCATCGCCGACAAGGTGCTGGCAGGCCAGCCGGTTGATGGATGGCTCAAGCTCAAATTCCGTGTCGCTGGCTGGCTGGCGCTGAACAACGTTCGCAAGCTCATCGGCATTCACCGGGCGCGCTTTCTGGTGACCGGTGCGGCACCCATCTCACCCGATCTGGTGAGGTGGTATTTGGCGCTGGGCGTGCCCATGCTGGAAGTCTGGGGCATGACGGAGACCTGCGGCGCTTCCACCGGTGTCCCTGCCACGTTGATGCGCCCAGGCTCAATTGGCCCGGCAGCCGGGTTCAATGAGGTGCGGCTAGATCCGGCCACTGGCGAGATTCTGGTACGAGGGAAAAACGTATTTGCAGGCTACCTGAACCTGCCAGAGAAGACAGCGGAAACCATCGACAAGGATGGCTGGCTCCATACGGGTGATGTGGGCGTAGTGGACGCGGACGGGTATTTCCGGATTACAGACCGCATGAAAGACATCATCATCACGGCTGGCGGCAAGAATGTAACGCCGAGCGAGCTGGAAAACGACTTGAAGTTTTCACCTTACATCACCGATGCGGTGGTGATTGGGGACAAGCGGCCTTATTTGACGGTAATCATCATGATTGATCAGGAAAACGTGGAGAAATTTGCACAGGACCATGACGTGCCCTTCAGCAACTACAGCAGCCTGACGCGTGCACCACAAGTGCAGGAGTTGATTCAGGCCGAGATTGACCGTGTGAACAAGAAGTTTGCCCGGGTGGAGCAGATCAAGAAGTTCTTCCTGCTGGAAACCCAGCTTAGCGCGGAAGATGAGGAACTCACTCCCACCATGAAGCTCAAACGCAAACTGGTGGAAAAAAAATATGCGCCCCAGATTGAGGCAATGTACAAGTAAGTAAATGGATTGATGGCTTAATTTTCTAAGGAGACGACGATGAAACTGACGATGAAAACGGCAACCGTTCTGGCAATCATGGCCCTGAGCACCACCCTGGCGCAAGCCCAGAAAGTAGCTCCGCCACAGGGCGTGAGCGCCACCGAAATCACACTGGGGTCCATCCAGGATTTGTCCGGCCCCATCGCCGGTTTTGGCAAGCAAGCCCGCCTGGGCATGTTGTTGCGGGTTGACGAAATCAATGAGCAAGGCGGTATCAATGGCCGCAAGATCAAGATCATCGTGGAAGACTCGGCCTACGATCCCAAAAAGGCAGTCCTGGCCGCGCAAAAGCTGGTCAATCAGGACAAGATTTTCATGATGGTCGGCCACATCGGCACTGCGCAAAATCTGGCTGCAATGCCTGTGCAGTTTGACAAGAACGTGATCAATTTCTTTCCGATCACGGCCGCACGCGAAATGTATGAGCCCTTCCACAAACTCAAGTACTCCTACGCAGCCACCTACTACGACCAGATGCGCAACGCCGTACCCAAGCTGGTGAAGGAGAAAGGGGCCAAGAAGGTTTGCACCATGTACCAGGACGATGACTTTGGCATTGAAGTGCTGAAGGGTGGCGAGGCCGGCCTGAAGACGGTGAACATGGAGTTTGCGGAAAAAACGTCCTACAAGCGTGGCGCAACTGACTTCTCCTCGCAGGTTCAGAAAATGCAGGCCAGTGGTTGCGACATGATTGTGCTGGGCACCATCATCCGCGAAACCATCGGTGCCATCGGCACGGCCCGAAAACTCGGCTACAACCCGATCTTTCTGGGCTCCAGTGCGGCCTACACCGACCTGATTCACAAGCTGGGGGGTCCCGCCATGAATGGCTTGTACGCCACCAACACCGTGCAAAACCCGTACACCGATGACCCGTCCAAGGACATCGCTTTCTGGGCAAACAAGTACAAGACCAAGTTCAATGAAGACCCGACAGTTTTCTCAGTCTATGGC
>JAKQJK010000247.1 GCA_029561195.1 Pseudomonadota bacterium | reverse complement strand
AACGAACACGAAGCCCAATAGAAATAGCGCCTCGGCGCGGTCGCCCAACAAGAAGTAAATACCACCCGCAGAAAGCAGCATCAGGAACATCGGCTCGGTAAGTACCTCCCGCACAATGACCATCATGGATTTGGGTGCACTACCAGGCAAGAGGTTAGGGCCCTCCCGGCTCAGCCTGAGAGTGGCTTCAGCACTGCTCAGGCCATGCATGGGCGGATTCGGCGAAAGGTCAGTGGGCATCGACAAATGTTACGCGCGAAAGGCTGCACGACATTGACACCCGTCAAGTACTGTTCCAGAGCGCTCCGGACCAATCAAGGTGCATAAATCACACCCTGTTGGTCAACCAACACGAAATAATGCCAAGCGAAATAGTTCTCGACGAACCAGGGAGTACATCATGGTCAAACTAGGGCCCATTCTCAAATTTCTCGGATGCCAGGATGACACTTGGGGCGTGAGCGCACTCGTGGTTACTGATCTTTCCGATGCCCCACCCTTGCTCAAGGTATCGGGGCAACCGGATCCCCAGGCAATTAAGCTACGAGACTTGGGGCACACCAGCTCGTCCGTCTGGCGCTTTGACTTTGCGGTAATACAAAACGCAACAGCACAAAACGTTCAATACCTGTTGAATGGAATTCCAAATGAATTTCAGGTACCGCCCAAGGGAGGACGCCCGTCCATTGCTTATGCCTCGTGCAACGGGTTTTCAGATCCAAAACTGATGAAGCAGGTCGATGAGCAAAATGCATTGTGGACACGAATGTGTCGCCTGCACGATGCGGTGGACAAGATAAGAGGCCGCCAGTTTGGCCCTTGGAACCTGCTGCTGATGGGTGGTGATCAAATCTATTCAGACACCATCTGGCAAACGATTCCAGAACTCACCACATGGTGCGAGTTGCCAATGAAGCTGCGCCTGGAACAACCATTCACCGAAAAGATGCGCACTCAGGTCGAGCGGTTCTTTGAAACTTTGTACCTGGCGCGCTGGAGGCAGCCCGAAATTGGCAAAATTATGGCCAGGGTACCAACGGTGATGATGTGGGATGACCATGACATCATCGACGGCTGGGGATCTTACCCATGGGAGCAGCACAGCTGCCCCGTATACCAAGGCATATTCGCAATTGCGAGGGACTATTTCAAACTGTTTCAACTACAGGCAGCTCAAGCGCTGCCACCTGCAACGCTCCCTGGACAAAATGCTTTCAATAAAGCATTTCGACTGGGAAGTATGGGTTTGCTGGTTCTGGACATGCGCAGCGAGCGACAACCACTAAAGCCCCCAGTTGACCAGAGTGCCGACCACACGCCGGACCAAGTATTGAGTGAACAGAGTTGGAACGCCGTTTACAAATGGATGGATTCACAACGTGGCATGACGCACTTACTGGTGATGAGCAGCATCCCCGTGGTACATCCCAGTTTCGGATTGCTGGAGAAAATGCTGGGTTTTCTTCCGGGACAGCAAGAGCTTGAAGACGATTTGCGTGACCACTGGACCAGTGCACCCCATCTCCAGGAACGCTTGCGCTTGGTGCACCGTCTGTTACGTCTGTCGGCAGACAAGAACTGCCGCGTAACGCTTTTAAGTGGCGATGTCCATGTGGCGGCAGTGGGTGCAGTTGAAAGTGATCGCAACGATGTGCCCCCAAATGCCCGCGTGGTCAACCAGTTAACTTCTTCCGGCATCGTGCACCCCGCGCCTCCAGCCATGGCGCGATTTTTCCTCGAACAGGCATGCACCAATGTGGAAACGATAGACCGGGGAATTACTGCACGCATGTATGAGTTTCCAGCAACAACCAGACGCCTGATTGGTGCTCGCAATTTCCTGACGCTAGAACCCGATACGCAAGATCGGCTGTGGGCAAACTGGTGGGTTGAAGGAGAGTCTGATCCGACCACCAAGGTTATTCACCCGGTACAAACAAGTGCGGTTCGCGTAGAGCCAAGCTCAGACACAACTATCGCGCTCATGGCGCCAGTCAGATAGCCTGATTTAGAAGGTGCGCGATGCTACCAAAGTCGCGGCCATCAAGAGGCCGTGAATATTGGCAGCAGCTATCGTGCCCTTGATCGCGGGTAGTAACCGTAGGGGATCGTCGGCATGTTTCAGGACAATTCGAAATGCAAAGAATGACAGTGGAGCAGTCAGCAGACTGACTACGCACAGCATTGGCAATGCCTTCACGATGACTGCAGTACCGAGCCAAAGGTAGGCGGCCAAGATGAACGCAAGGTAGCCCCAGCGGGCATACCGAGAACCCAAACGAACAACTAGCGTACGTTTGCCTGCACCAGTGTCTGCCGCCACATCAGGGAACTGATTCAAATAGAGAATCGCAGCAACGAGAAGTGCGAAGGGCACGCCAGCGATGACAGGAAGCAAGGCGAAACTCCCACGCTGGACGTAATCGGTACCCAGCGTAACCATCATCCATCCTGCAACTACAGCAAACTCGCCCAAACCGCGAGACATTAGCTGCAGAGGAGTCGCTGAATAAGCCCATGCAATCAGCAAACCGGCCAGACCAATGGCAAACAGCCCGCTTGCAGAGTGCGCCATCAGCCACAACCCCGGGGGAACCACCGAAACCAGCAGTGTGTACCCAAACGTTTTGGTTTGAGCAGGGGTCAATACCCCATCTTGAATGAACCGGCTGCCACCCGTGAACGGAAACAACCGATTATTGTTTGTTGCGTCGGTGCCATTTAACGCGTCGAAATAATCATTGAGGACGTTGGCGCCGGCATGAGCCACCATGGCAAACAGCAACGAAAGTACTGCGCTAAATGAATTGATTGCGATATCGTCGGCGGCTACGGCCCCAAGCCCGATCAGCGAACCTACGAACGTAACGGTCAAAAAGAGTGGCCGTGTTGCCAGCAAATATCTGGTCAAAGGGTCGGCTGCAAGTGGCATTTGAGGTTCAGGCGATCCAAGCTGTGTTGACAAGTATTCTCCTCATCCTTGCCGTTGAGCGGTATTGGGCATCTCTAATTCCCTCGATGTACCCAAATGACAACACACACAGGCGCCATCTTGTTAGAAATTGACCTGTGTGATTGCATGACCGGTAGGCTTGCGTGAGACACTGCGAACAAAGTAGGAGTTGTTGTACATGCGTAAAGCACTAGTTTTCCTGCTCACCGCCGTGAGCATTGCATTCTCAGGCTTAAAGGCCCACGCCCAGGAAAGTTGGGTGATCGGGCAATCGGTACCTTTAACGGGGGGCAACGCAGCGTTTGGCAAAGATATACGCGACGGCGCTCTGGCTTACTTCAAATCGGTCAACGCCAAAGGTGGCGTCAATGGACGCGACATCGAATTGGTTTCCCTGGATGACAAGAATGACCGCAAACAGGCTGGTGAAAACGCGCAAATCCTTCTTCGGGATAACAAGGCGGTAGCGCTTTTCGGGTTCGCGTCTGCCACTCTCAGTCTGGACGCGATGCCCCTTGCGGAAAAGAACAATGTATTGTTCTTTGCTCCCTTCTCAGGAGCAAATCCGGTTCGCAAAGCCAGTCCTGTTGTCTTCACGCTTCGCGCTTCGTACGGCGAAGAGTTGGAGAAAATGCTGTCCTTCTGGACGGGCCTGGGCATGAAACAGGTTGTGGTTGTGCACTATGACGACGAGGTTGGGAAACAGAATCTTGCAGTCGTAGTTGATTACCTGGCCAAGCAAGGGAAACAGCCCAAGTCGATTTCGCTTCAGCGAAATGCCAAGATCGAAGCTTCATTAGTGAATGAACTGGTCAAACTACAACCAGAAGTATTGATCAACACGGTGTTGTCTGGCCCCGCGGCGGAAATCAGCCGACAGTTGGTCAGCCGAGGGTTGGTGGTTTTGACTTCGAGTCTGTCTTTTGTAGGTGCACAGCAATACATCACTGCTGCGGGGGAGGCCGCCGCGGGCGTTTCGATTGCACAGGTCGTTCCCAACCCCACCTCTCCCATCCCCATCGTGCGCGAGTGCTCCAAAGCCCTGCAGGACTCAGGGGTGACCTCAGCTATGAACAGCACGCATTTGGAGGCGTGTATTGGAGCTAAGGTATTGACTGAGGCCATGCGGCGGGCAAAAAAACCGGGTAGCGCCGAATCGCTGTTGGCTTCCATGAACGGCCTTGGCGACTATGACACGGGTGGTTTTGTGGTCTCCTACGCATCTAACAAACACCATGGCAGCAAGTATGTTGTGCTGGGTATGGTGTCACGCGACGGACGCATGAGGAACTAAATGAAAGTTCCGATGTGTGGCTTAGCGTTCTACATTAAATAAATTGCTAAGTATTCGTAGCGTATCCAAATCACCCATTTGCAACCACCAACGATGCTCTCGTGCACATTGCATGAGAGGGTTAAATCGCCACTTTGAATCGCGCCCAGACGATTCAACATCACGAGTGATGCGCCACTAAGGAACGTTGGGCGACTGACTTGAGGGCGATAGCGGATCGATTGAGGCAGTTTGTTTAGAGGGATGGATACGACAACGACTTTGTCGATTTCATCAATATGCCTGTACTACTGATCAGTCGACAATGGCAAGTGTTCGAAAGCATTAGAAATTTCATTTCATCATTGCCACGTTTTCTCACAGTTTCGCGGGATATATCAAGTTTAGGCGGCACAACATGCTTCCATCGCTAATCACGATTGCGTTTCTTCACTGGGCCGTGCTGCTGGTACCAGGATTCAACTTCATCCTCATCGGGCAGTTGGCTGCAGGTGGTTCACGCCGCTCAGCCTTTGCAGCCGTTGTAGGAATGACATCCGCAACGCTCGCATGGGCCGTACTAGCCGTTGCCGGAGTCGGCGCGGTGTTTGCAGCCCAACCTGCGCTGCGTCAAGCGGCGCAGGTTGCCGGCGGCGCGTACTTGCTGTACTTGGCCTTTCAACTACTTCGATCAGGCTCCTTTAGTCCATCCGCAGAGAAGCCGGTTGCTGGGCCACGAGCGGCATTTCGCGCAGGCTTCATGACAAGTGCACTGAATCCGAAGATCGCACTTTTCTACGGCAGCGTCTTTGCTACCGCGCTGCCAGCGCACCCTTCCGGCAGCCACATCATTGCAGCGGTACTGCTTGTATATGCAAACTCGTGGGTCTGGCATGGCTCTCTGGCCTTCCTGCTCTCACTTCCCGGTGTGCAGCGTGCGTATCTGCGCAACTACTTACTATTTACAAAGATTTCCGCTCTGCTGGTAGGTGCATTTGGGGTAAGGCTAATTGCCACTGCCATTCATGAAGCAAGGGCTCAGTCAGCGTAGTGCAACGGAGCATGACCCCCCGCTCCTTTGGCTCGCACTACAAGGGCTTCCCCACCTTTGTCAAACAGGTGTCCACCGTTATTGAGTTGCTCAGCGGTTGACCGGGGAGTCTGACTTTCTTTCCCCTCAACATCCCAGTGTTGTCAATCGTAGGCAATCAACAGCGACCGAATCTGCCAGCATTGCAGCCAACCGCCGCAGCCATCGACCACGTTCACTCTAATGTCTGCTGTACGGCTGTTAGTCTAAAGCAGCGAAGTTCCGCATTGTGGCCTGTAGGCAAATGTCGCGAGCGAGATCTATGGAGGATGTCGAATTCGCCTCAAGAAGAAGTAGATTTCCGGTAGTCCCATACATGATGCGTCGCGTCTCTGTGATTGACCGCCGGGGTCGCCTTTTCCATCGCATCCAACCCGTCTTAAGCTTTCCACTCGGCAAATCCGCCTTGCAGGACGCGCACATTTTCATATCCTGCTACTCGTAGCGCAAAGCAAGCTTGTGCCTGCAACGCCCCGTGTTGGAATATAGAAGTACCGGTTTGTCGTTCGGGACACAGTTGCTCTCAGCTACCGTGCGCAGTCATTCAATGTTGACAGCGCCAGGAATGTGTTCTTTAGTGAACTGTTCCTTATCGCTGGCATCATCTATAACAAATAACTTACTCCGGTTGTCTTTGGGTGTCTGCTCAGGAAAGAGGTTAGCGCCGACGTAATCGACATAGTCCAGAAAGGATTCCATGCATAGGACCCCCACTATTTTGGCGCATCGGGCATGGCCACCATTCAATTTACGGGTTTGTAGGCGACCACATCAATCTCCACCCGAGCATCTACCATCAGGCGCGCTTCAGTTGTGGACCTTGCCGGCTTGCCCACGCCAAAATAACTCATGTAGACACGGTTGAAGCTACCAAAGTCGCGCGCGTCCTGTAGCCAAACCGTGGTCTTGCACACGTCGGCCAATGTGCATCCCGCCAGTGCCAGAGCCTTGCTAAGGTTGGCCATCACCTGACGGGTCTGGATTTCGATGCCCCCTTGCACGATCTCACCCTTGTCATCTGCTGGCACCTGACCGGACACGTAGACATAGTCCCCCGCGCGAACGGCGGGTGAGAAAGGCCGGGGTTGTTGATCGGAGGCTACTGGCGGGTTGCCCAGGAATTCGAGTGGCATGTGAACGGCTCCTTGATTATTTGGATGGACTCTCAGTATTTCAACATGAAATGAAAATTGTTTTCAACATTGTTTGAAACTCTAGGGTTTTCCCTGAATTTTTCAGAACAAAATAAGAATAGCCTTCGTATTCTGAAAATTACTTTCATCTTAGGAGTTAGCTATGACGCAAATACCGTTGATCCGTCGCCGTAACGCCATGGCGACAGCCATTCTGGTCGGGGTCGGCTTGGGCAAGCCTCTCGCCGGGTTCGCCCAGTCTGGCAAATCGGCTCTGAACCTTGCGATGGTGGCAGAGCCGCCAACGCTGGACATCCAATCCACGCCGGCCGATCTAGTCTGCATCATCATGCAACACGTATACGAGCCGCTTTTTACCTTCGACGCCAAGGCTGCCCTGGTGCCCATGTTGGCCGAGTCAATGCCCAAGATTTCAGGCGACGGTAAGCTCTATGAAATCACCCTGCGCAAAGGCGTGATGCTGCACAGCGGCCGCGAACTCAACGCGGATGACGTCGTGGCAAGCCTCCGACGCTGGATGGAAGTCTCGCCGCGCGGCAAGTCGGTAGCCGCACAGGTGGCCGACCTCACAGCCAAAGGCCCGCTGACGGTGGAAATCAGCCTAAAGAACGCCTACGCGCCGCTGCTGTCCCAGTTGGCCATGGCTTCGGGCATGGCGGCCATCATGGCCAAGGAATCGCTGGCCCAGCCGCTGCGCGAATACGTCGGCACCGGCCCCTACAGGTTCAAGGAGCGCCGGCCCGACCAGTACGTGCTGCTTACGCGCTTTGATGGCTACTCTGCCCGTAAGGAAGCGGCTAGCGGCTACGGCGGCAAGCGCGTGGCCGAGGTAGAGGAGCTGCGCTTCGTGCCCGTGCCCAATGCCAACACGCGCGTCGAAGGCGCGCTGGCCGGCCAGTTCCACTACGCTGACCTGCTGCCCATTGAGGCGCTGTCCCGCCTGGAAAAGGCGCCGGGCAAGGTGGTGCCTATCATGACCCCGTCTTTCGGCTTCCCCTACTTGGTGTTCAACACCAAGGAAGGCTCAATGTCGCAGCAATCCACTCGCAAGGCCGTTCAGACCGCACTGGGCCACGGCGAGATGCTGGCTGCTGGCTTCGGCGACACGCGCTTTTTCATCGCCGAAGGCAACCACTTCCCCAAGGGCACACCGTTCTACTCGGACGCCGGCACTGCCAGCTACAACGAGCGCGACGCCAGGAAAGCCAAGACTCAGGCCGATCAGGCCGGCTACAAGGGCGAGCCGATCCGTATCCTCACCAGTCGCCAGTACGACTTCCACTACAACATGGCCTTGATCATGGCCGAGCAGCTCAAGAAGGCCGGCTTCAAGGCCGACCTGAATGTGGTGGAGTGGGCCACGTTGCTGCAGCGCCGCGCTGATCCCAAGCTGTGGGATATCTACATCACGCACTCGGGCCAGTTCCCCGAACCCATGCTCTCGCCCCCGCAGCTGGGCGACGGTGCCCCGGGCTGGTGGACGTCGCCAGCCAAGCAGCAGGCGCTGTCCGCGCTGAACCAGGAGTCCAATCCCGCCAAGCGTGGCGCGCTGTGGGGCAAGGTGCAACAGGTGGTCTATGACGAGGTACCCTACATCAACGTTGGCAAGTTTGCCAGCCTCTCAGCCCGCGCACCGTCCTTGCAGGGCTACACGCCCTTCACCTACCCCTTCTTCTGGAACACCAGCCTGAAGGGCTGAAATCGACCGGCTGCGGCGTGCGATATCTCCTGTCCCGTCTGGGCGGCATGCTGGTCGTGATGGCCATCGTGGCCGTACTCGTGTTCATCCTCACGCGCGCGGCGTCGGGCGATCCCATCGCCGTGCTGTTGGGCGACCAGGCCACGGCTGAGGACATCGCTCGGGTGCAGAAGCTCTACGGGCTGGACCGGCCACTGCCGGTGCAGTTTGGTTTGTGGGTCAAGGAGCTGGCGCATGGCAACTTGGGCGAATCGATCTTCCTCCAGCGGCCAGTGACGCAGGCGCTGTGGGAGCGCGCCGAGCCCACCGCCCTCCTTTCGTTGATGGCCATCGCCATCGCATCGCTGATCGGTGTACCTTGCGGCATCGTGTCGGCAGTGTTCCGCGGTAAGGCTGTTGACCAAGTCTTCACCGGCTTCGCGATGCTGGGCGCCAGCGTTCCCAGCTTCTGGTTCGGACTGGTACTGATGCAGATCTTCGCGGTCTCGCTGGGTTGGTTTCCGGTGTCGGGCTACGGCGAGCCGGGTGCTTCATTGGCCGCGCGCATCCACTGCCTGGTACTACCGGCGGTGGTGCTGGGCGTGTTGAACTCCGCGCTGATCATCCGGTTCACGCGGGCGTCCATGCTCGATGTACTGGGTGAGGACTATGTGCGGACCGCCCGCGCAAAGGGCCTGTCAGAGAACATGGTGGTGCTCAAGCACGCGCTGCGCAACGCGCTGGTGCCGATCGTGACCGTGATCGGCTTGACTGTGGCGCTGATGATCGGTGGCGCGGTGGTGACCGAGACAGTGTTCGGATTACCGGGTGTCGGCAATCTCGTGGTGAGTGCGGTGATCCGTCGCGACTATCCCGTGATCCAGGGCGCACTGCTGGTGGTTGCCGCCATCTACGTGGTGATTAATTTCCTGATCGATCTGCTCTACACCGTGGTGGACCCCCGGGTGAATATCTAACATGCCGCTGATTCTGCGCAAACTCTTCCGGCGGCGCATCGTACTCGCAGCCGCCATCGCGCTGGCCGTGGTAGCGCTGATATCGCTGTTTGCCGGGCCGCTCAGCGGACTGGACCCGAACGAGACAGCAGTGAGCCAGCGTCTGTCGAAGCCTTCGTCCGCGCACCTCTTGGGCACCGACGAACTGGGGCGCGACCTGTTCGCCCGCATCGCGTTTGGCGGACGTTACTCGTTGACCATCGCGCTGCTCACAGCGGTGGGTTCTGTTGCCGCCGGCACGCTGCTCGGCCTGGTTGCCGGATTTTTCCGGCGCCTGGACGCGCCGGTGATGCGCGTAGTGGACGCGATGATGTCCTTTCCTGACATCCTGCTGGCGATCGCTTTGGTGGGCATCCTCGGCCCATCGATGATCAACGTGGTGCTGGCACTGGTGCTGGTCTACACGCCGCGTGTCGCGCGCGTAGTGCGAGCGTCCACACTGGTGGTGCGCGAGCTGCTATTCGTGGAAGCTGCGCGGGCAGTTGGCGTCTCGACCATCCGCATCCTCTGGCGCCACATCCTGCCCAACCTGATGTCGCCCATCCTCGTGCAGGCGTCGTTCATCTTCGCCTACGCTATCTTGGCCGAGGCAGCGCTGTCGTTCCTAGGCGTGGGCGTGCCGCCAGAAATCCCCACCTGGGGCACTATGGTCGCCGGCAGCCAGCAATACGCCCACCAGGCGCTGTGGATCGTTCTGTTCCCCGGGCTGGCGATCATCGTCACCGCCCTGTCGCTGCAATTGCTGGGCGACGGCATCCGCGACTTGCTGGATCCGCGATTGAGGAAGTCGATGTGAACAGGCTCGAAGTACGCAACCTCAGCACCTTCTTCGACACCGACGAGGGGCTGATTCGCTCCGTCGCCGATGTGAGCTTCAACATCCGCGCAGGCAAGACCACGGCCATCGTCGGCGAATCAGGCTCGGGCAAATCCGTGACCAGCCTGACGCTGATGCGCCTGCTTCCGCGCACCGCCAACACGCAAGTAAGTGGGCAAGCGCTCTTCGTCAACCGTACCGGCCAGACGCTGGACCTGCTCACGCTGGCGGAGCCGCAAATGCGTGCAATCCGTGGCAACGAAGTGGCGATGATCTTCCAGGAGCCGATGACCAGCCTGAACCCTGTGTTCACAATCGGCGAGCAGATCGCGGAATCGCTGCGCCTGCACAAGGGACTGGACCACGCTGCAGCAATGGCCCAGGCGCTGCGGATGCTAGAGCTGGTGGAAATCCCTGCCGCCGCGCAGCGTGTGCGCGAGTACCCGCACCAGCTTTCGGGCGGCATGCGCCAGCGCGTGATGATCGCCCTGGCCATGGCCTGCGATCCCACGCTCCTGATCGCCGACGAGCCCACCACGGCGCTGGACGTGACCATCCAGGCGCAGATCCTGGCGCTGATGCGCCGGCTGCAGGCCGAAACCGGCATGAGCATCCTCTTTATCACGCACAACCTCGGCGTCGTGGCGCATCACGCGGACGATGTGGCGGTGATGTACGCCGGTCGCATCGTCGAAGCCGCGACTGTGAACAATCTCTTCGCACAACCGCAGCACCCTTACACACAGGGCCTGCTCGCCTGCCTGCCGGGCCAGCAGCGCAAACTCGCTGTCCAAAAAGACGGCAAACGCCGCTTGTACGCGATCCGCGGCCAGGTCTCCAGCCCGCTGGCACCACCACCCGGATGCGCCTTCGAGCCGCGCTGCGACAAAGCAATCGCCGCCTGCCGTGAGGCGATGCCCGCCCTGCGCGTCGATGACGCCGGTGGCAGCGCGCGCTGCATCCTCGTTCCGGAGGCCGCATGAGTGCCGCCGCGCCGCTGATCGAAGTCAAGAACCTGCAAAAGTTCTTCGGCTCTTCATCCAAGCCAGTGCGCGCGGTGGACGACGTGTCGTTCACCATCCAGACCGGCGAGACGCTGGGCCTGGTCGGCGAGTCGGGCTCGGGCAAGAGCACCATCGGCCGCGCGCTGTTGCGGCTGATCGACAGCACATCGGGCAGCGTGAGCTACCGCGGCGAAAACCTGGGCTCCGCCTCCGGTAGCCGCATGCGCGCCCTGCGCAGCAAGCTGCAGATGATCTTCCAGGACCCGTACGCCAGCCTGAATCCCAAGATGCGTGTGCGCGACATCCTGGGCGAAGCGCTGCAGGTGCACGGCCTTGCCAAAAGCAAGGAAGCCACAGCACAGCGCATCGCCGAGCTTCTCAAGCTCGTTGGCCTACCACCCGAGCACGCCGCGCGCTACCCGCACGAATTCTCCGGTGGGCAGCGCCAGCGCATCGGCGTCGCCCGCGCACTGTCGGTGCAACCTGAATTCATCGTGGCCGACGAGCCGCTGTCGGCGCTGGACGTGTCCATCCAGTCGCAGGTGATCAACCTTCTGTGCGACCTGCGCGACCGGTTCTCGCTGACCATGCTGTTTATCTCGCACGACCTGGATGTGGTGGAATACCTGTGCGATCGGGTGGTGGTACTGTACCTGGGCCGGGTGATGGAAGTCGCGCCCACCGAAGCGCTCTTTTCGCGGCCGCTGCACCCGTACACTCAGGCACTGCTGGCTGCGTCTCCCAAGCCCGACCCGCTCGTGAAATCCGAACACATCCCTCTCAAAGGCGACATCCCCAGCCCCATGAATCCACCGTCAGGATGCGTGTTCCGCACACGCTGCCCCTACGCAATCGACGCCTGCGCTCAAACACGGCCGGAGCCGCGCGACATGGGCGGCGGGCGCCTGAAGGCCTGCATCCGCGACGACATCGAAGCCCTAACAACACCATGACCCTGCAAGACCTGCTCGATCCCACGTTGGACGCCTCTCAAAAGGGCTTCCCCCACCACAGCGGCCCGCTGCGCCGCTCAGCCATCGGCGAGCAAGGCTGGAACGTGCTGCGCGGCGACCTGCCGCTGCCGTTGGCGGTGATCCGGCGCGACGCTCTGGAAGGCAACCTGAATTGGATGCAGCGCTTTGCTGGCGATCATGGCGTGGGCCTGGCGCCACACGGCAAAACAACGATGTCGCCGCAGCTGTTCCGCCGCCAGCTGGATGCGGGCGCCTGGGGGTTGACCTTTGCAACGGTTGGCCAGCTGCGTGCCGGTGTCGCAGCGGGCGCCACACGATGCATCATCGCCAACCAGGTATTCCGCGCGATTGACCTTCAAGGCATTGACGACCTCAAAGGCTCTCACACTGGCCTGAGCGTGGCCTTCCTGGTCGATTCGCTGGAGCAGCTAGCTTTGATCGAAGCGTGGAAGACGACGAACAAGGGCACGCAGCCGCACGATGTGCTGCTCGAGATCGGTGTGAACGGCGGCCGCACCGGTTGCCGCACGCATGAACAAGCACTGGCACTTGCCCAACGGCTGAAGTCCAGCAAAGCGACGTGCTTAGTGGGCATTGAATGCTACGAAGGCCTGGGCGCCGTCGGGGAGACTGCCGCTGACCGGGCCTACGCCGAATCCTTGATGGAGCGTGTCCGCGACATCGCGCAGGCCTGCGATGAACAGCAGTTGTACGAAACCGACGAGATCCTGCTCACCGCCGGCGGCTCGGCCATCTTCGACCTGGTGGCCGACCACCTGAAACTCAAGCTCTCCCGTCCGGTGCGGGGCCTGCTGCGTTCAGGCTGCTACGTCACCCATGACCACGGCACTTACCACCGCTTCATGAATTCGGTGGCCCAGCGCATGGGTTGCGGACACGGCCTGCACGCGGCGATGGAGGTGTGGGCCGCTGTCCAGTCCTGCCCGGAGCCGGGCCTGGCCATCCTGGCGGTGGGCAAGCGTGATATCTCCTACGACTTGGAACTGCCCATTCCCATGGGCTACCGTCCGCAAGGCCGGGCCGCAATCGCTGCCGCACCGGGCGACTGGAAGATCGGTGGCATGAACGACCAGCATGCCTATCTTCGTGGCAGTGGCAACGAACACAAGGCCTTGCGTGTCGGAGACCTAGTCGTGCTGGGCATCTCGCACCCCTGTACCACCTTCGACAAATGGCGCTGGATGCCGGTGGTGGACGCTGACTACAACGTCTGCGACGCCATCGTCACCTACTTCTAAAACGCCATGACACCCCGAGTCCTCGAGAAAATCGCCGAGATCATGGACCGCGCTCCGGCCGCGCGGCGCACGGTACTGTCCCTGATCCTGGAAGATCCGCAGCGCGTACTGGACGAGACTTTCGAGACGCTGGCCCAGCGCGCCAACAGCTCGGTGCCCACCATCATGCGCACCTGCAGAGACTTAGGGTACCCGGGTCTGCGCGAATTCAAGTTGGCACTGGCGCAGGAGCTAGCCGTGGGCGGCTCGCCGCTGAACCGGCGCGTGCGCATCGACGACAACGCCCAGCAGGTGATCGCAAAGGTCACGCGCGGCGCGGCTGTGGTGATCAACAACGTTCAAGCGCAACTTGATGCGCAAGCCGTGCAGGCCGCAGCCAATGCCATGGTGGCGGGCTCGCGAATCGACTGCTACGGCGTAGGCGTCACTTCCAATTTCATGGCCTCGGACCTGCAGGCCCGCCTGTACAGGCTAGGATTGGCGTCCAACGCCTACCTGGACCCGCACCTTCAGCTAATCTCGGCCGCGACTATCGGCCCGCGTGGCGTGGTGATGGCGATCACCTACGTGGGTGGCATGCCCTCGCTGCTGGAAGCGGTTGACGTGGCCCGCTCGCAAGGCGCCACCATCATCGCGCTCACCCAGCCCGGCTCGCAGCTGGCTGGCATGGCCGACATCGTGCTAAGCGTGGAAGTCGCGCCCGATCCGGTGATGCCGGTGGGTCCCGAAGCTTATCTAGCGCACCTGACAGTGATCGAGATCCTTACCGTACTGGTAGCGCAGCGTCTGGGCGACAAGGCTGTGAACCGCTTGTCCAATATCCAGCACACGCTGGAGACGCGCGGTGTCGATATGCACCAGCATCCCCGGCTGGACTGGGGCGTAGCCGCCAACGGTACTGACGGGAAGGACCAATGACGCGCGCCATCCTGCTAGAAAACGGCCTCATCGTTGATGGCACGGGAGCTCAGGCGCAGCCGGGCGACGTGTTACTGCAAGGCGACCGCATCGTGGCTGTAGGTGTCGCTCTGCGCGGTGCGGCACTGCCCGGACTGCTGCTGAAAGACGTTGAAGTGCGCGACTGCACCGGTCTGGCCATCGCGCCCGGCTTCATCGACGTCCACACCCACGACGATGCCATAGTGCTTAACGCGCCGGGCATGTTCCCCAAGTTGTCGCAGGGCATCACCACAGTGGTCACCGGCAACTGCGGCCTGTCCGTCGCACCCTACGTGGTCGGCGAACCACAAGGCGCACTGACGCTGCTGGGCAATTCCTTCAAATACCCCTCGGTGGCGACCTATGCCCAGGCTGTCGCCGAAGCGAGGCCTGCCGTCAATGTCGCACCGCTGATTGGCCACACCACGCTGCGCTACGCCTGCATGGACGATCTCACCCGCCCGGCGACGGCGCAAGAAGTCGGCGCCATGTGCGCGCTGATGGAGCAATGCATGGTGGATGGCGCCATTGGCATGTCCTCGGGCCTGTTCTATGGCGAGGCCATGCCCGCGCCGGCCGAAGAGGTCACGGCGCTCGCGCGAATAGTGGCCCGGCATAAAGGCGTTTACGCCACACACATGCGCTCGGAGATGGCCGACATCCTAGAAGCTATGCACGAAGCCAGTGACTGCGCCTTCGAGGCCGGAGTGCCACTGATCATCTCGCACCACAAGTGCGCAGGCCCAACCAACTGGGGCCGGACGAAGGAGACGCTGCCGCTAATCGACGAACTCGCAGGCCGCCAGGACATCTCGATGGATGTGTACCCCTATGTAGCCGGTTCCACAGTGCTGCGCGAGGACCTGGTGGACGGCATCATCGAGGTGATGGTCAGCTGGTCTGCGCCACACCCCGAGATGACAGGTCGCATGCTGGCCTCGATCGCCGCTCAATGGGGTGTAACGCAGCGCGAAGCCTGCCTGCGCCTGAAGCCCGGTGGCGCCTGTTATTTCCAGATGGACGAGGCCGACGTGCGCCGAGTCATCAGCCACCCGCGCAGCATGATTGGCTCCGACGGCCTGCCGCACGACAAGCACCCGCACCCGCGCCT
This sequence comes from Pseudomonadota bacterium, assembly GCA_029561195.1. Lineage (GTDB taxonomy): Bacteria > Pseudomonadota > Gammaproteobacteria > Burkholderiales > Burkholderiaceae_C > Egaibacter. Next base: position 108 of record JAKQJK010000247.1, on the reverse strand, counting down.
GTGGGGCGCTTTCCCGCGTGTGCTGGCCCGCTACTGGCGCGAACAGCAGCTGTTCTCCATGGAGCAGGCGGTTCACAAGATGACAGGGCTGTCAGCGCGCAACTTCAG
>JAKQJK010000217.1 GCA_029561195.1 Pseudomonadota bacterium | reverse complement strand
TTGCCGATGACGCTGATCAGTGGCGGCATCATCTTTTCGTTGATGATTGCGCTGGAAAAAGCCCGCAGCCAGGCGCACGCCCTGTCCATGACCGACAGCCTGACGGGTCTGAGCAACCGGCGCCATTTCCTGCAGGGTGTGCAGCGCGAGCTTCATCTGGCGCAGCGCCACCATCAGCCCATGGCCTTGCTGATTCTGGATGTGGACCATTTCAAACGGGTCAATGACCTCTATGGGCACAGCATGGGGGACCAGGTGCTGATCGAAATCAGCCAATGTTGTACGCAGGCCCTGCGTACCACCGATTTGCTTGCCCGTTGGGGTGGTGAAGAGTTTGTAGTGCTGCTGCCCAATACACATCGCGAACATGCCCATCAGCTGGCAGAGCGTGTGCGTGAAGCGGTGGCGGGACTGGCCCAACTGAGCGCCAAGTCAGAAGCAGTACGGGTGACGATCAGTGTTGGCGTGGCTTGTGCCGAGCCCGGCCAAACTGCCACGCTGGACGTGCTGGTTCAAACTGCCGACCGTGCCCTGTATGAAGCTAAGCGCGGCGGACGCAACCAGGTAGCACCGTTGCAGCCCGAACGGAACACGGCTGCGGCGACGCCCGGTGTTTCCCGGTTTGCACCGATGGTGGCGACTTGAGCGCAGCTGGCCCGGCTTGATAAGTTAGCCAAACCCCCGCACAGGCAAATCTGCCGTGCGCTGCAGCCAGTTTTCAGACGAATAGACCGACGCGGCATCGGTGGCGTGCAACGTGTAGGCGTGGCGCGAAACGGGTGAGCGATTGGGCGCACTATAGTGCGGCAGCAGGCCATGAAACACAACCAGTGTGCCGGCACTCACTTCTAGCGGAACAGCTGTGGTGTCATCAGGCCAGGGCGTCGCATCCAGCTTTTCAATGCTGGCCGCACCTTCGCCCGCCTTGACAAAACGTTCACGCAAGGGGCCACGGTGGCCACCGGGTTCCACCCACAGGCAGCCGTTGCCCAGCGTCGCGTCCTCCAGTGCAAACCAGAAGGTGGTCACCGTGATGGGCGTGGTGTCAAAAAAAGTGGCGTCCTGATGCCAGCGCACCTCGCCGCCAATACCGGGTTGCTTGAAGATGTACATTGATTGCCAGATCTGAGGCTGGTTCAGCCCCAGACTGGCAGCAACTGCGGCCATGCCAGGCCCGCGCGAAAAGTGGTTGAACACAGGGTCCAGGTCATGCATGGCATGACCAATCTTGTTGATGGATAACGCTTTGCTCTGCTTGAGCTGGCCGGTTGTATCAAATGCCTCTTCCTCAAAAAAGCAGCGTATCTTCTCGGCAGAGCCCATGAAGTAATCGTCCACCCGGCGGTCCTGCTCCTGGGTAGTGAAGATGGAGATGTTTCCGGACGGGTCAAATGCATCAACGATTTCTCCGGCGCGCGCGCGAAGTGCTGCGATTTCTGCCGCCGTTTTGAAATTTGGCAACACGAGGTAACCGTCCTGCTGGTACTGGGTTTGCTGTTGCGAACTGAGCATGTGCTTGATTTGAAAGGGCAGGCAACCATGCTAACCCAGAGCGTTGCAAAAACCACTGAAACCTCAGGTAACAAAGCCGGGAGATTGCTTACCAGTTCACCGGTGCCCACCGCTTGTGCATTCAGCAAGGCCGTGTGATATTGAATTCACGTTCACCGGAGCCACCCTTGAAGCCACTCACCGCCATCATTCCACTGCTTTTTGCTGTCACTACGCAGGTTGCCTTTGCCCAGGCGGCTGACAAGCTGATGGCGTCCCAGGCTCGGGATTCCAGGGTGAAACTGGAGTCGTCCATGAAAGACTTTCTGGTCGTCTTCGATACCCACCAGGATGGTGACCGTGCTCGGCTGGGCATTCCTTTGGCATCGTTTGCAGAAGGTCAGTTGAACGTGGCCTATGACCTTTCCGGGCGTAACGTCATGGCGCAATGGAATTTTGCACAAACCAGCGCCTTCGGTACCAAAATCAACTACCGCGCCTACGTCGGTGAATCAGGGATGGTGAGCCTCGGAGTCAGTTCACGTTTTTAGTGCGGATGTCCCTATACTGGTGTCTCAAACATCAGAACAGGAGACGGAACATGAAAAAAGCATGGGCGAAATATCTGGCTGCCATGGTGGTCGCGGTGGCCTCGGCGGCGGCTGTTGCGCAGACAGTCGAGATTGAAGGTGTGAAATTCGAGCCTGCTGCTCAAGTAGGCGGGACAGCGTTGGTGCTCAATGGCGCAGGGCTTCGGACGAAGGCCATTTTCAAGGTTTATGCGGCAGGCCTGTACGTGCCCCAAAAGTCAAACGATGCATCAGCTCTGTTGGCCCAAAAGGGCGCGCGCCGCGTGGCCATTACCATGCTGCGCAACGTCGATGCTGAATCGTTTGCCGGTGCGTTGAATGACGGTTTGCGTGATAACCACACCGAGGCGCAATTTGCCACGATGAAGCCGCAGATCGAAGCCTTGAATGCTAACTTGAAGGCCGTGGGCGAGGCCAAGAAAGGCGCGCTCATCCTTTTCGAATTCATCCCCGGCGCCGGTACACGCGTGACAGAGGGCGGCCAGGCAAGGGGCACCGTGATCCCCGGCGAAGAGTTCTTCACCGCCGTGCTGCGCATCTGGATTGGCGACAAACCGGTTGACGGCAGCCTCAAAAAAGGAATGCTAGGGGGCTAGTCGCGCACGCCCTCTCCTCTACTACGCCTGCGGTAGCAAATACCGCCGCTCCCATGCGCTGATCTCGTTCTGGAAGCTCTCGTATTCCAGCGCCTTCACTGCGCAGTAACCGGTCACAAAATCATTGCCAAGCAGGTGGCGGCTCAGCGTGCCAAGGGACATCTGCTCAAGTGCCGTGACAAAGCTGCGCGGCAGCGTGTGGGACTGGTCGTAGCCGTTGCCGGCGATGGGGTCTGAGGCTTTCAACTTCCCGTCCATGCCGGCCAGGCCCGCGGCCAGTGATGCTGCGATGGCCAGATAGGGGTTGGCATCGGCTCCGGCAAGGCGGTTCTCCACTCGCCGCGCAACGGGTGCGCTGGCGGGAACCCGAAGGCCTGTGGTGCGGTTGTCATAACCCCACTGCACATTCACCGGCGCCTGGCTGCCCGACACATATCGCCGGAACGAGTTGACGAAAGGCGCGTAGATCAGCATCAGGTCGGGCACGTAAGTCTGCAGCCCGGCGATGAACTGCTGGAAGCAGGGCGCCTCGGTGCCATCGTCCAGACTGAAAATATTGCGCCCGCTGGCGTCCACCACGCTTTGGTGCAGGTGCATGGAGCTGCCCGCTGCGCCGGCAATCGGCTTGGCCATAAAGACGGCGTTGAGCCCGTGCTTCAGCGCGATTTCTTTGGCTGCGTACTTGAACAAAAACGCCTGGTCGGCCACGGCCACTGGGTCGCCATGCATCAGGTTGATCTCGTATTGCGTGGGGCCGACTTCGTGAATCCAGGTGTCGGCCTGCACACCCAGCGTCACCAGTGCGTCGCGGAATTCGTCCCAAAACGGCGCCAGTTCGTTAAGCATGTTCAGGCTGAAAGCGCTTTGCCCGACCTCGGCGCGACCACCACGCACCGCCGGGGCCTGCAAAGGCAGGGCTGGGTCAGCGTTCGGCGCGGTCAGATAAAACTCGATCTCAGGCGCCACCACTGGCGTGAGACCCTGTTCGGTATAGCGTGCGACCACGTTTTTCAGAATGCTGCGCGGCGCAAATTCGCAGGGCTTGCCGTCCAGCTCTACGCAGTCGTGAATCGCCACGGCACGCGGAGTCCTGGCCCAGGGCGAGCGTGTCAATGTGTTGTAGTCGGGCACCAACCGCACGTCAGGGTCAGCGTCGGGGAAGATCGGGTTGTACGAGTAGTCTCCCGTCACCGCCTGCATCGGGATGGCCTGACAGATACGCAGCTCGCCGCCGGCGGCAAACGTGTTGGCGGGCATCAACTTGCCGCGAGGATAGCCGGAAATGTCAGGGAAGATGCATTCAACATCACGGATGCCATGTTGCTGAAAGAACGCGGTGCGTTCGGCGGCGCTGGAGTGTTTCATGC
>JAKQJK010000208.1 GCA_029561195.1 Pseudomonadota bacterium | reverse complement strand
GCCAGTGTGGGTGCTGAAGCCAATGGTCTTCGTATCCAGGAGCTGCATGCCAGTGTGGGTGACAGCGTCAAGCGAGGCCAGTTACTGGCCACTTTCGCGGCGGACAGCGTACAGGCTGATGTGGCATTGGCCCGTGCCGCTTCGGCCGAAGCTGCCGCCAATGCTGCAGAGGCAACCGCCAACGCGGATCGTGCGCGCGCCGTTCAGGGCACCGGTGCGCTTAGCGCGCAACAGGTCAACCAGTACCTGACCGCCGAGCTGACCGCCAAAGCGCGTGTGGAATCTGCGAAAGCGCAGCTGGACTCGCAGCAACTGCGTTTGCGGCACACCCGTGTGCTGGCGCCAGATAGCGGCATTATTTCCGCACGCAGCGCCACCGTGGGGTCGGTGGTGGGAAACGGAACCGAGTTGTTTCGCCTGATTCGTCAGGGTCGGCTCGAATGGCGTGCTGAAGTGACGTCGGTAGAACTTGGCCGTGTGACGGCGGGCACCGGTGTGGTGGTGACTTCGCCCAGCGGCGCGCAACTTAAAGGCAAGGTACGCATGGTGTCGCCTACAGTGGACGCGCAGACCCGTAACGGCATAGTTTATGTGGACCTTCTTGGGCCAGTGGCCGCGGGCAAGGCAATACCCGGTACTTTCAAACCGGGTATGTTTGCCCGGGGCGAGTTTGAACTAGGCAGTTCGGGTGCGTTGACTGTGGCGCAGACCGCCCTGGTGGTGAGAGATGGGTTCAGTTACGTCTACCGCGTGGGCGCGGACAATCGTGTTACCCAGCTCAAAGTACAGACCGGCCGGCTAATGGGCGATCAGGTGGAAATTCTCGGCGGTCTCAAGCCCGAGGACCGTCTGGTTGCCAGTGGTGCCGGTTTTCTCAGCGAAGGTGATCTGGTGCGTGTAGTGGATGCTGCGCCAGCCGCTACGAAATAAGGAGCATTCTGATGATGAATGTTTCCTCATGGTCGATCAAAAACCCGATTCCGGCGATGATGCTATTTGTCATGCTGACATTCGCGGGTGTGTTGTCCTTCAAATCCATGAAGGTGCAAAATTTTCCTGATCTCGAATTGCCCACTGTCACTGTGTCAGCTTCGTTGCCCGGCGCCGCGCCTGCGCAGCTGGAGACCGAAGTCGCACGCAAGATCGAGAACGCCATTGCACCGCTGCAGGGACTGAAAAACATTTACACCAAGGTGCAGGACGGTGGTGTCACCATCACGGCGGAGTTCCGTCTGGAGAAGCCCACGCAGGAAGCCGTAGACGATGTGCGCTCAGCTGTGCAGGGTGTCAGAAGTGACTTGCCATCGGATGTGCGCGACCCAGCGGTGAGCAAGATCAACCTGTCGGGCTCGCCTATTCTGGCGCTCACCATTCGCTCCGCGAACATGGACGACGAGGCGCTGAGCTGGTTTGTAGATAACACCGTTGCGCGCCGTTTGCTGGGTGTCAAGGGTGTGGGCTCGGTAGTTCGGGTGGGTGGTGTGACCCGTCAGGTGGATGTAGCTCTGGACCCCATGAAGTTGCAGGCGCTGGGTGCCACTGCAGCCGACGTGTCGCGCCAGTTGCGGCAGGTGCAAACCGAAAGCGCTGGTGGCCGTGCAGATCTGGGTGGCAGTGAGCAGCCCATGCGCACGCTGGCTACCGTGAAAACCGTGGATGAGCTGGCCCGCCTGGAGTTGACCCTCAGCAATGGCCAGCGCGTGCGTCTGGACCAGGTGGCTACTGTCAAAGACACCGTGGCCGAGCCGCGTGCGGTGGCCTTGCTCAATGGTGTGCCTGTGGTGGGGTTTGAGATTACCCGCAGCAAAGGCGCCTCTGAAGTGGAGGTCGGGGCCGAAGTACAGCTTGCGCTCAAGGAGCTGAAAGCGCAGCACCCTGATATTGAACTGACTGAAGCCTTCAATTTTGTGAAGCCGGTGGAAGAAGAGTTCGACGGTTCCATGACGCTGCTTTACGAAGGCGCCATTCTTGCCGTGATCGTGGTTTGGCTGTTTTTGCGCAACTGGCGCGCCACTTTTGTGTCGGCAGTCGCTTTGCCTTTGTCGGCAATTCCGGCATTCATTGGCATGTACTACTTGGGTTTTTCCATCAACGTGGTGACACTGCTGGCGCTCTCGCTGGTGATTGGTGTCCTAGTGGACGACGCCATTGTGGAGGTGGAAAACATCGAGCGTCACCTGAACATGGGCAAGACGCCTTTCCAGGCGGCCATGGAAGCCGCGGACGAGATTGGCCTGGCAGTGATTGCCACCACTTTCACGCTGATATCGGTGTTTTTGCCCACGGCCTTCATGAGCGGCATTCCCGGAAAGTTTTTCAAGCAGTTTGGCTGGACAGCGGCGCTGGCCGTGTTCGCCTCGCTGGTGGTGGCCCGTGTGCTGACCCCCATGATGGCTGCCTACATCATGAAGCGCAGCCCGCGCGAGCACAAAGAGCCGTGGTGGATGCATCGTTACATGATCTGGAGTACATGGGCGTTGAAACACCGCTGGGTCACCATGGGCGCGGCGGCTGCATTTTTTGTAGGCTCCGTCATGCTGATTCCGCTTTTGCCAACGGGCTTTGTGCCTCCGGATGACAACTCGCAAACTCAGGTCAACATTGAATTGCCCCCCGGCTCAACACTCAGTCAAACCCGTGTGGCCGCAGAAGCTGCGCGTTTGCTAGTTGCCAAAGTTGAGCACGTGAGAAGCGTTTACACCACCGTGGGTGGTGGCGCGGCCGGTACTGACCCCTTCGCGCCCCAAGGCGCATCCGAGGTGCGCAAGGCGACGCTGACGGTGCTGCTGGATGAGCGGGGACAACGCCCGCGAAAGCAGGGTATCGAAAACAATATTCGCACAGCCATGTCGGATCTGCCCGGTGTGCGTAGCAAGGTAGGGCTGGGCGGCTCTGGTGAAAAATATCAGCTAGTGCTAACTGGCGAAGACCCGCAAGCGCTTGCCACTGCCGCTGCTGCGGTGGAGAAAGATCTGCGCACCATTCCCGGTCTGGGTAGCATCGCGTCCAGTGCCAGCCTCATCCGCTCCGAAATTGCAGTGCGACCCGACTTTGCGCGTGCTGCCGATCTGGGTGTAACCAGCGCTTCAATTGGTGAGACGCTGAGAATAGCTACGGTGGGCGACTACGACGCCTCGCTGTCCAAGCTCAACCTCTCGCAACGCCAGGTGCCAATTGTGGTCAAGCTGGAAGA
>JAKQJK010000207.1 GCA_029561195.1 Pseudomonadota bacterium | reverse complement strand
AATTTAAGTCAAAAAAGTTTGGCGGGGGTGTATTAGCGAATCTGACGGTTGACGGTGAGAAGCCAGCCGAGCGCGAGCGGCGGCGGTTTTGCGGCGGGCCGTTTCTTAGCATTGCGTCTCATTGCCGGTTGGTACTTCCTCCTTGAGCAGGCCCGGAACACCGTCGTCAACGCCCGGCTGGCAAAGTCAGACAATCTTCTGTTCATTGAGCAGTTTGTAAAGGATGCGGTCTTGGAGTTCTTCGACTTCCGTAGGTTTGAGGAAGGGCAGGATGTCGTTGTCATTGAGGAACACATTGATGAGTTCGACGGTGGGCGGCAGGCCGAGGTCGTCGGGTTTGTTGCGGGCGGGGTTTCGGCCCGGTTTGACTTGGTACTCGACGACGACGCCACAGGTCAACTCGAAGTCCTGATAGAGCGGCTTGCCCCGAGGGAAGCGCAGCTTGACAAGATTACAACCGATTCTCATGTCTTAGGCTCCGCGCCGAGGGTTCGGCAGTAGGTGGCAAACTCGCTCAGGCTCCGCACCACGGTCGGTTGCCAGCCCAACCGTGTCGCCCATGCCGCCAACGCGCCTTGTTCCCGTGTCAGCTTGCCGGTCTTGGTCTTGCACTCCACCAACAGCAGCACCGGATACTCGGCCAGTATCACAAAGTCCCACTCGCCCTTGGTGCGGTAGGCCCGATGTGCCATGCTGCCGTGCAACGCCAGCCAGCCGCTGGCATCGCACACACGCATGATTTCGTTGTGAAGCTCAGACTCACAGTCCACGGCATCCGGCGGCGCGTCCGGCTCATCCGGCGGCGGAGCTTTTGTCCATGCGCCGGTTGCGTCCCGCCGCCAGCCCTTGGCGGTGAGGGCCAGTTCAAGGTCGCGCTCGTTCATTCGGCGGTTCCCCATGAGCCGCGTTCGGCCAGCCAGCCCCGTTCGCGGGCGGCCTGCGGGTGTTCGTGAATCCAGCGGTGGCCGATGCGCGAGACGGCCAGCCAGTAGCGTTCGTCGTTGAGCAGGGTGCCGATGCGGCCCCGCGTGTGGTGGACTTCTGCGACCGGAACCTTGCGTTTCCAGACGGCCAGCGCGACGGGACAGAGCTTGTTGCGGAGTTTAGCGAGGAAACGGTCGCGGCGGGTGCGATAGGATTCGCGGGCTTGGGACTTGCCGTTGCGAGGCCGGTTCGGGTTCCGGCGCGGCAACGCCGACAACCACAGAGCAGGCTTGGTCTTGCGTTTCATGGCGAGTTGAATACGTAGAGGCGTTCGGTTGAGTAGCGTTTGAATGCGCTGCCTTGCGACAGCACACGGAGGCGAGTACTCCAGACTTCCTTCGCTGCAGGATGGTCTATCGCATAGCTGGACACATAGACGGGATAGTTCCGAGACAACGCCCATTCGTAGAACGTCTGGTTGCAAAAACCTTTGCAGTATTCAGAATCTGTGCCTTCGTACGGAATATCACAATACACTACATCGCCAGTCTTGTGAACGTAGTGGCAGTAGTCCGCGCAGGTGACTTCGATTTTAGATGCCAACGGCGTGTGCCGGATGCTGCCGATGTAGCGCAACCGGAAAAGCCTTTCAAGGTTTGCGACTGCTCTAATGTGAGCCAACATTTCCGCGTGTTCCCGCGACACACCATTTGACAACCGTTCGCGGCGCAATCGGAGAAGCGCGTAATACCGTTGCTGAATCTCACATCCTGGCAATTCGGCATCGCCAAACAACTCCGTGACGAGCTTGTCCTTCTGATTAAAGACAACCCAGTTGTGGACTGAGTGTTTCGTTGGTTCACTCTCAACGGAATAACAGTACTTCTCACCGTTCCCGCCAAACGACCAGCCCCACTTTACATATCCGCACGTATCCTTCTCGGCAAAGAATCGCTCGCGGGAGATGAACTCGGGCTTAAACACGCCCTCATCGTACTTCCCCGCGAGCGCGTCCTTCACTAACTGAACCACAAGCGGGTTCACGTCGTTGTAAAGCACCGTGCGCCACTTTCCGGCCAACGCCGCACAGTGCGCGACAGCAAACCCGCCGCCGAACAGGTCAACCAACCGCTTGCCAACCGGCAGTTTCCGAATCAATTCCGGTGCAATCCGGTTCTTGCTGCCCATGTAGTTCAATCCAAAGCTCATGCCTTGCCTTTCCTCCGAAGCACCATGATGCGTTGTGTCACCTCAAACCGCAGATACCGAGCCGCCCGCCGGATGTGCTTGCACTCGTACCGGAGCGCGGGCATCTGGCCTTTGCTTAACTCGACCTCGCGCCGCATCTGGAAATCCATGCAATCGCACTTCCCGTTGCCGTGGTAGCACGTCAGGTCAACCCGGTACGGTTGCTGGCCCGAGTCGCTCGCCACCCAGAACACCAGCGTCTCATCCGCGTCCGGCTCCACGCCCGGCACCAATCGCCGCAACGGTATCACAGCGTCTTGTTTATCACTTCCTGCGCGTTCACGTTGACCTGCAATATCCGCCCATGCAGGAATCCAATGGCACTGAACACCCGCGCCATCGCCTTCGTGTATTGCGATTCCGAATAAGAATCTATCCCGACGACGTAAATGTTCAGGGCCGTGCGCACGTCCGAGGTGTCCAGCGTTTCAACCGTGGAATTGTGGTTCGGGAAGATGGCCTTGGTCAACTCATCCGCCAGCGCCACAATGTCATCCCTCGGCCAGAACTTCTTGGGCTTGAACGGGACGCGGCTCTCCGCCGGTGAACCGTTCGATTCCACCCGCCCGTAGCTGACGTATTGCTCCTCGTTCCTGAACAGCATCTTGGTCAACTGCACCATCGAAGCTATCACGGTGCCGTTGGCTCCTACCAATCGCCGGGCGTCGTTCGGGTGCGCAACAATATCGATGTCGGCCCGGTTGCGCGTCACCGCCACCTTGAACTGCACTTGGTCAGGATAGCGCGTCATGCTCCGCGCCACCTTCGCCATGAGCTTGAGCTTGTCATCCAGCGTCGTCGGGTTCGGTATCATGCTCATTCGCCGTCTCCTTTCCCACGCGCCACAACCTTGCCGTAGTCGTCATCCTCATCCAGCAACGGCATCTGGTTCGGGTCGGCCAGTTGTTGCGAGAGTGAATCCGATACACTGTTGGCGAATCGGATGGTCACCTTCACTATCGGCGCGGCTCCGGCACAGTCTATGTCCGCCGAGAACCCCACCACCAACCGCTGGCTTTCGTTGAAGCTGATGAAGTCCTTGATTTCGCGCGCGTGCGAGTCATACAAGTCGCCCACACACCGCAACACCGTGTCGCGTATTTGTTGGTCTAGTTCTTTCATACGATTTTGATTACATCCGCCAACGGGCCAAGCAGTTCGTTCTTTTCCAGCAGGTGCAACAGCGTGTCAAACCCAATCAGCACCTTCTTCTTCGACGAGTAGCGTTTCTTCACCAAAATGCCTTCCAAGGACATCTCGATGACATACTGCCCGTCCAACGCCCAATACTTCACCCGGCCCGTCACTTTATAGCGGCGCGGCTTCGTCTCACCGCTGTAATAGGTCGCGTAGCCTTTGCTCTCAACCATGCCCGTTTTAGTTTCGGCTTTCTCGATTGTCATAGTCAACTTTCTGTGTCAAACCTTTTCGCGGTAGGATGCCCAATCCGCCTGAATGATTCCGCCCGTCTCGCGCAAACGACTGACGATAGCCGGGCCGAGAGACAACTCGGCCTGCCGGACATCCTGGTTGGAAATTAACAGCGTATCGGTAAGGTCATTGTAGCGGTGGTTCAGCAGTTCGTAGAGCAACAGCCGTTCCCACTCGCTCTCCCGCCTCTGGGCCAGTTCGTCTATGACCAGCAAGCGCGGACGCCGATACTGCGCCAGCACCTTGGCCTCGGGCTTGCCTTGGCCGTCGTAGCCCGCCTTGATTGCCATGAAAAACTGGGTCGCCGTGCTGAACAAGGCCGACCCGCGCCGTTCGGTCAGGATGAACTGCCTGATGAGTTCCACGCCGAGTTGCGTCTTGCCGTTGCCGCGCAGGCCGGCCAGAACAATCGTGAACCCGGTGCCGAGCTTGCCAAGAATCCGCTCGTAGGCCACATTCCACGGCCCGGAACGGTCAAGCGGTTCCCGGTTGGCATGGCGCAACGGCACATTCGATGCCGCCAACGCCCCGGAAATCACCACCTGCCGAGCCTGCTGGCGAGCTTCGATGTCGGCCTCGGACGGCTCGCAAACGCCAGGGCCATCCCGTAGCGGCCCGCCAAAGCACGACACGCGGACATCGCCGGCCTTGACGACGTTGCCGGAAGCGCCTGAAACGGTAATCTTTACCTCGCGCCGCCGCTGTTCAAGCCGGCGCTGACACTCTGCCAGGGTAGGTTCGCTCATAGCTTGATGATGGGGATGGTCAGGTGTTCTTCGATTTGGTTGCCGTCTGAGCGTCGCGCACCAGATGCCTCGTTTCGGGCCTTAATTGCCGCCAGGTTGCGTTGCAACAGCGAAAGGGTAGCAGACTGCCCCCGGAACGCCGGGAAGCTGCTAATGGCATTTGCGGCGCAAAGAGACACTAACCCGTCAATCGTCTCGCCGGACGCCAGCATTTCCTCCCCGGCAACGAGTTCCTGCTGGATCTGCTTCGGGGCGGATACGCAGTAGGTTCTCGGAAACTCATCCTTGAACCGCTTTACCAACTGCCGAGCTTCATCCGAAATCTTCTTGGCGGAGCCGTTATATTTTCTATGACGGTTATTGGTAGGTTCATTGTAGGTTAATATGGGGGTGCCATTTTGACACCCCTGGGGCGTCAATTTGACACCCCTGGGGTGACACAGCTTTGACACCCCTGGGGCGTCAATTTGACACCCCTCAACTGGCTCTTTCTCCAACGGGATGTCTTGCTGCGTTTTTGTGTCGTAAGTCTCATCGTTTTCGTAGTTTAGGCGATAAACTGTGCTCTGTCGTCCGTTTCCGACTCGTTTCAAGCTGATTTTGCCAATCTTTACCAGTCGTTGGAGAGTGCGCTGGACTGTTCTGGCACTCATACGTGTCTTTTCTCCAAGGCGGCTCTGCCCCGGCCACGCAATACCGTCATCATTGGCGTGGTCTGCCAAGGCCAGCATCATGGACAAGTCAGAATGCTTCTTGATGTCTTTATCCTTCCAAACGTAGTAGCTGTATTTAACACTCATAATGTAGTTTTATCAGTTTATGTTTATTGCCTTGAACCACTGATTGCCGGACAGCGGCAGATAGTCCTCGGCGGTGATGTCTATGATGAAAGCCTGGTGTATGGTGCCGTCTCGGATGAATTCGTTGAGCCGGAGAATGAGCGGCGGCTTGGAGTCCGGCTCGGCCAAGGACATGTCGGCCATGACGATTTTAGCTGGCAAGGCTTGACAGAGCGCAATGGCCAAGGCAGTCTTGAAGAGTGCTTGTTCTGTCAATGTTGACTGAGCATAAATCTGCAACCATGAGCCGACCGTGACTTCGCTTGTCCAGTCGCGCTCGGTTGCTACCCGTCCGAGGACGCCGCGCTTGAAGTCCAGCGGCGAGTTAATCAGACCGTCAAGAAACCGATTGGCGGTGGCAAGGAACTTGCCGAGGGTGGCTTCAACGAGCGCGTCCCGTTCCTCCGCAAAGATTTTGCACGCGGCGAGCTTGACGTTCTGGCGGCACCTGTGCTCGTTCAGGCGCAGTTCGAGATTGATGATTTCGGCTTGAAGCCGCTGCCGTTCAAGGAACAGCGCGTTCACCCGTTCGAGTTCGGCAACTTCCTTGTTGGCCTTGAAGATGTCCGGCGAGGCTTGGTCAATGAGTGTGGCGAGCCGTTCACGGGCGGTGGCGAGTTCGTATGATACGTCCCGGCAGATGGGCAGTTCCATGCTCCTGGCAATAATCTGGTCATTGAGCCAGTCGCCGTGCTTGTCCTGTGTCTGCATGTCATCAAAGATATTCATGCAGAGACTCATCAATGCTTTGTGTGCGTTGCCATGCTCGTTGAATGTCTGCGTGATGTCCTGAGCGATGGCGTCAATCGCCGCCTCGCAAATGACGGCGGGTTCATGGTTTATCTCGCCCAACCGGCGTTTCAGTTCTTCCACCAGAAGGCAACAATCGCCTCTGGGGCTGAACAGTGGCATGAAGTGCTTGTGCAACCATGTGTCCGGGTTATCGCAGACCATGCGCGTGAGCAGCAGGTTCACCGTGGCGATTTTGTATTCGCCCAGTTCATCCGGGTTGTCGCCGTCATCTTCAAACAGGCAGTCCACGTTCCGATAGCCGCCCGACTTCCACACCGCTTGATGACAGGAGCCGTCGTCAAGGGTCAGGTTGATGGTGGCGGTTTGGGTGGGTGCGGCTCCGGCGATGAAGTTGCCGAACGCTTTTTGGATGGCTTCCCGCACGTTGATGCGGCTCTTGTGCTTCGGCGCAACCAGCAGGTTGACATCCGAACAGGATAACTCGAAGTTGTGCGGTTCGAGTCCGGTTGATTTCAGTTCAGTGATTTTCATTGTTTCGCTTTCGTTTCTGGTTTCGTTGGAATCCACACCACGGCCCGGCGCACGCCGAACTTCTTGGCCGCAGCATGGTCATTAAAGTAGATGTCTATCCGGTTGTCAAACCGTTTGGCGAGCCGGTCGGTCACGATGCGCGTGCCGATGCCCTCAATGTGAATCTTGGTTCCGAGCGGCACCCGGCGCGGCCCGGCGCAGGTCACACCTTCGACTGGGGGTTTGCCGTTCGCGGCCAGTCCGCAGGCGTTCGGCCCACAGCATAGTTTGCAGGCGCAGTAGGCGGTGATGACAAGGTTGGTGAACATGGCTTTAGCCTCCGGTTGGAAACGCCGCCGCCCCGGTGTGCGACAATCCCACGAGCCGTGGAGTGTAGCCTTTCGGCGTTCCGGGGCGGACGGCAAATTGATTCGTATTGTCGCACGCGCTGAACATAACACTTTAACCCATTGCGTCAATCAGTTCCTGCCCGAGTTGGCGGACGTATCGCCGGCAGATGCGCCGTCCGAGAGCCGCCTGCCGGTCGGTCAGGTCGTTCTGACTGGCGAGTGACCTGCCAATGTAGGCGTCCACCATGTTAAATCCGCAACCGTCCAGACGCCTTGCGCCGTCACACACCGCCGCCAGTTCGCGCAGGCCCCGATGGATGGACTGTCTCTGCGCCGTGGTAATCAGCAGGCCCTCGGCTTCGAGTTGTACCCGGGTGCCGTTCTGAGGCGCGTGCGGCACCAGCACCGGCTCGGCTACCTTCAACGGGCCGGGCTCGTCGTCAAGGGCTTGGTCAATGATGGTTTGCTTGTCAACGATAATTCCAATCATGCGGGCGTCCAGTGACCCGGGCACCAACCAATGCTTCACCAATACGTTTCCGCGCTGCCCCAGCCGATGTGCGCGGTCTTCGCATTGAGACATCTTGGCCGGGTTCCAGTCCAGTTCGGCAAACCCGACCATGTTGGCCGCTTGCAGATTCAGGCCCTCGCCGGCTGCCCGAATCGAGCCGATGAACAGGCGGCAGGCCGGGTCGGTTTGAAACCGTTGCACGGCGTCGTCACGGTCGGCTTGGGACGTTGCGCCGGTCAGCAGCACGGCTTGTTTCTCGAATGCGGCGTGGAGCGCGTTCAGAACGTCCAGGTGATGCGCGAATACGATTATCTTGTCGGCCTCGTCTAAGTCCTCGCGTATGGCTTCGATGAGGGCAGGCAGCTTGGCAACGGCGGTGTCGTGGCGAACCTTGGCGATCTCGCGGAACGCCACGGACGCATCCGACCGGAACCGGGCGACGGCCTTGGCAAAGTCACCGTTGTCCTCGCTGGCCTTGGCAAGTTCAAGCTCGGCCTGTATCCGCATGAGTTGCGCCTCATGCCTGGCCCACGTTTCCTTTTCGGCTCGCAACGCATCCTCGGTTCCTGCCGGTTCGAGTTCAACCAGCACCCGGGTCTTGGGCGGCAGTTCGGCCAGCACATCCCGTTTCATGCGGCGAATCATTAGCGTGCTGCGGAGTACTCGTTGCAGGTCGGCAAGGTTGGACGCTCCGCTGGTGACGTAGCCCCACCGCCCTCTATGGCCCCCGCAGTACCGGGCGGCGTAGCGGTAGAAATTCGGCCATTGTTTCGGGTCAAGGAAATGCAGCGTTGTCCACAGTTCATCGGGCCGGTTCTCTATAGGGGTGCCGGTCAGGGCCAGCTTGCGTTTTGCCACCAAGCCCGGTTCGACTTGCTCGCCGTGTTGCTGCGCGCGTTTGCTTGGGGTGTGGCCGATGATGGCTTTGGCCCGGGCGGTATTGCGGTTTTTGATTTGATGCGCCTCATCAAGCACAACCAAATCCCACGTTCTGGCCCGCAACCGTTCGCGGTGCCTGGTCACGATGCCGTAGTTAATCACAACCACGTCCGTTTCCGGGAATTCGGCTCCGCTGGCAATCCCGATGGACATGGGCCGGGCCAGCCACTTTTCGGCCTCGCGCGACCAGTTGGTCTTGAGGCTGGCCTTGGTGACAATCAGCACGTTCTGAACCGCCGGGTCGGCATTGATGACGCCAAGGGCCTGAATCGTCTTGCCAAGACCCATTTCATCCGCAATCAGGCAGGCCGGTTTGTCCTTGGCAAAGGCGATTCCGGCGAGCTGGAACGGCATGTATTGGCATCCGTTCCCGGCGGGGATTTCAAGGTCGGCGGTGGTGGCCTTGGACGCGGCAAGGGTTTGCTCGCGGTTGGCGGCGTCCGGCACCGGCTGCCACCATTGGACAACCCATTGTCCGCCGTCGGCTTTGGTGATGGCGATGCCGGCGGATTTCAGGTCGGACTTGTAATCCGTCCACGCCCGCCAGAAGTCGGCCTCGGGCCGGGCGGTTCGCAGCAGGCGCGGGCCGTGCTTGGTGAACACCTCACGCGGCGCAGACCAGTCGGCAAGGGCTTCAATGAACGTGGTCATGGTGTCCTCCTTGTGACGAGCGTTTCCACAACCGCCTTGGCGATGCGTTCAACGACGGGAACCACAACCGAATTGCCGAACTGCTTGTAGGCTTGCGTGTCTGAAACCGGAATCACGAAGCTGTCCGGGAATCCCATCAGCCTCGCGTATCTCGATTTATGGTGCGACTGATAGAAAACGCATGGGATCATCTGCTCGCGCAGCTTTTCGCGTATGTACCCGCGAATAATAGACCACCCCCGTCTAGTTAGGTGCGGCTTCCATGATGCAATGTCGCGCCATTCTGCATCCTCAATGGCTTCCATCACGTCAAAAAAGTCAGTGGCGTTAAACTTCTTGGAAGTGTGGTGCCATTCGCCAGACCGAACGCATGACCGAAGCGCCGCCGTGCTCTTAAATCCAAACTCCCTCGCCGCCTTGCTCGCAGGCAGCAGCCCGCGATGGTAGGCATCCACCGCGTTATTGGACATCGAAAAGTTATGGTATCCAGCCATATATTCTTGCTCCTAGTTAGCTAGATGCTTCTTGAACTCCTTATTCACCATCCGCTTGAACAGGTCGCGTTGTTTTCGCTTCGCAGCGTCCCATGCAGCGGCCCCTGCAGCGTCCCATGCAGCGTCCCTTGCAGCGGCCCTTGCAGCGGCCCATGCAGCGTCCCTTGCAGCGGCCCATGCAGCGTCCCCTGCAGCGTCCCTTGCAGCGTCCCTTGCAGCGTCCCCTGCAGCGGCCCATGCAGCGGCCCTTGCAGCGTCCCATGCAGCGTCCCTTGCAGCGGCCCATGCAGCGTCCCTTGCAGCGGCCCATGCAGCGTCCCCTGCAGCGTCCCTTGCAGCGGCCCTTTTTGTTTCATCCCCTGTTTTTAGGTATTCGACTACGACCTCTGGCGCTTCT
>JAKQJK010000198.1 GCA_029561195.1 Pseudomonadota bacterium | reverse complement strand
CATTAACCTGACAGTGACAGGCTCTGCCTTGAACAGCTTCTCATGGCTTGGTCCTGACGGCTTCACGGCAGGCACCGAGGACATCACCGGTGTGAAGGCAGGACTCTACAATGTAATCGTCACCAGCAGTGACGGTTGTGTAGCCAGCGGACAGGCCACGGTCTTCCAGCCCGAGATGCTGACGCTCTCTTCAACAGGAAATATGGTTCTTCTCTGCAACGGTGATCCCACCGGAGCCGGCAGCTTCACTGCCGCCGGAGGAACTGCTCCATATACGTTCAACACGCTGGTGAACACGGCAGGGGCCACGCTGACGCCTTCAGCGACCTCGGTAGCCGTTACTGATGCCGGTGGCGGAACCATCACCGTTCAGGTCATTGATGCGCACGGCTGTACCGCCGAGGCTACGATAATCGTTACCGAGCCGCCGGCCCTGAACCTGACAGCCACAACCACAAACATCAGCTGCTTCGGTGGCAACAACGGAACCATCATCACATCTGTTACCGGAGGCACTGCACCTTATATGTATGCATGGACTGTCTCCGCCGGAGGCAGCGGCATCGTTGCCGGCGCCCCGAACCAGGGTGCGCTGACGGCAGGGACCTACGAGGTCACCGTCACTGACGCCAATGGATGCCAGCTGCTAAGGTCATGGACCCTTACCCAGCCGGAAGCGCTTTCTGTTACCGCCACGACAGATGACGATCTTATCGGAACCTGCTCATCGGCACAGCTCAATGCAACCGTTACCGGCGGTGTTGAGCCTGCCGGCGGCTATCTCTACAGCTGGTCGCCCGCAGCAGGCCTGACATCAACAACAATTGCCAATCCTGTTGCATCACCGGCATCCACAACCACCTACACCGTTACTGTCACTGACGACCACGGTTGTATCAAGACCGCTTCGGTAACTGTAAATGTTGCCCCGGTACTTACGGCAGTGGCCTTTGCTGATGACAACCTCATCGGTGATTGTCCGGGATCAGAGACTCAGCTTCATGTTACCGTCAACGGCGGCGAGGCTCCCTACAGCTTCAGCTGGCTGCCTGTTACAGACCTGAGTGACCCGGCTGTATGGGAGCCGATGGCCTCGCCGGCAGCCAATACTACATACACTGTCACTGTCACTGACGCCAATGGCTGCACGGCTACGGCCAGCGTCACCGTCAACGTGGCTCCGCCACTTGACGTGACCGCCGCCGTGGATGATGACCTTATTGGTACCTGTGACGGTTCGGTGGCTCATCTCACGGCAACCGCTACCGGCGGCGAGGGAGGCTACGCATATCTCTGGTCGCCTGCCACCGGGCTCAGTGCTGTGGATGTCGCTAACCCGACAGCCAAGCCTGCATCAACAACCGTCTATACAGTCACAGTCACCGATGCCAATGGGTGTACTGACCAGGCTACCATCACGGTCAATGTGGCGCCTGAGCTTGCCGTCACGGCATCTGCTGATGACCTCTTCATCGGTACCTGTGAGACATCCGTATCACACCTTGATGCAACCGTCACCGGCGGCGAAGGAGACTACACCTACAAGTGGACTCCGCTCACCGGCCTTGACGACAACAATATCAAAACGCCGACGGCGAAACCGGCCGTGACCACTACCTACACCGTCACTGTCACTGACGCCAACGGCTGTACTGCAACATCTGACATCACCATCACCGTACGTCCGGCACTCACGCTGACACTTGCCGTTGATGACAGTTCAATAGGCACCTGTTCCGAATCAGTGGCACATATCACCTCCACCGTTGGTGGCGGCGAACCGGGATACACATACCTCTGGACCCCGGCAGAAGGACTGAGCAGTGACATTGATCCCAACCCGACGGCGAAACCGGATGCGACCACCACGTACACCCTGACGGTTACTGACCAGAACGGCTGCACCATATCCAGGGATATCACGATTAATGTTGTTTCACCGCTCACTGTAACCGCCTCGGCAGCTGATCCGCTGATTGGCACCTGTCCGACGTCGAACACCACCCTCAATGCGGTGGCCCTCGGAGGAGAGCCGGGTTATACATACAGCTGGCAGCCTGTGGAAGGGCTTGATAATCCTTCAATACAGACGCCTGTGGCTGATCCGGCAGTAACAACCACCTACACGGTCACTGTCACTGACAACAACCAATGTACGGATACGGCAATGGTTACCGTCAACGTGGCGCCCGATCTTACCGCTGTGGCTTCTGCTGATGACACCAACATCGGCACCTGTCCCACCTCGGTGGCTCATCTTGATGTGACCGCCACAGGCGGCGAACCGGGGTACACCTATCTCTGGGCTCCCGTAGCAGGACTCAGTGATCCAAACAGCAAGACACCAACAGCCAAGCCATCAGCAACTACCATTTATACTGTCACCGTCACTGATGCCAATGGTTGTAAGACAACTGCCAGTATAGAGATTGTTGTTGCACCGGTACTCAATGTCACTGTGGCTGCTGATGATTATAACATAGGCACATGCAACACATCCGTTGCAGCGCTCACTGCAACGGCTTCAGGCGGAGAGCCGGGATATACTTATCTATGGTCGCCTCCCACCGAGCTCAGCGCTGTGGATATAGCCAACCCGGTTGCCAAGCCTACAGTGACAACCACCTATACCGTTCTTGTCACTGACAACAACGGGTGTACGGCCACCTCCTCGCTGACCATCACGGTGGCTCCTGAGCTGACCGCCACGGCCACGGTGAGTGATCCGAACATAGGCACCTGTCAGGACTCGCGGACTACGCTGGATGTGATTGTCAACGGCGGCGAACCGGGCTACACCTACAGCTGGCAGCCTGTTGACGATTTGAATGATCCTGCGATAAAGAACCCGACGGCCAAGCCTGCAGCCACCACCACCTACACTGTGACGATTACTGACAACAACAGCTGTGAGACAACCGCATCCGTAACAGTCACAGTTCTTCCCGAACTCGTTGCTGTAGCCGCGGCTGATGATCTGATCATCGGAACATGTTCAACCTCCAGGTCTAACCTCAGCGTTACAGTTACTGGCGGAGAGCCGGGATACACCTATAGCTGGTCGCCGGTAACGGGCCTTAACAACCCGAACCTGAGCAACCCGATTGCCAAGCCTGCAGTCACCACCACCTACACCGTCACCGTCAGGGATGCCAACGGCTGTGAGGCAACCGATGATATAACCATCACGGTTGCTGATGAACTGGGTGTTACGGCAATGGCTGATGATTATATCCTTAGCACCTGTTCCACATCACGGGCACAGATTACTGCCACCGCCACCGGAGGTGAGGAGCTTGCAGGAGGTGGTTACACATGGAGCTGGGCTCCCACGGCCGGCCTGAGTGCAACCAATATCCCGAATCCGGTAGCCAAACCGGAATCGACAACCACCTACACCGTTACCGTAACCGACGCCAATGGCTGTACTGCTGTCAATACCATTACAATAGAGGTTCGTCCTCCGCTGGCAGCTGTTGCCACCGCAACGGATTATCTGATTGGCGATTGCGATGGATCAACCACCACCCTTGATGTCAGTGTCACGGGCGGCGAGCTGCCGTACATCTACAGCTGGGATCCGGTAGCCAGCCTTACCGGTGCGACAACGAAGAATCCTGTTGCCAAGCCTGCAGTCAACACCACCTACACCGTCACCGTCACCGACGCTAACGGATGTACCGTTACTGCGAGCGTCACCATTAACGTCGCTCCGCCGCTTACTGCTACGGCAGCTGTGGATGATGACCCGATAGGCGCCTGCCAGACCTCTGTTGCTCACCTGAGCACCACGGTCAGCGGCGGTGAAGGAGGATATACTTACCTGTGGGACAATGAAGGCACACTGGATGACGCCACAAAGGCCAATCCTGTTGCCAAGCCTGCTGTCTCCACACTCTACACCGTCACTGTTACCGATGCCAATGGTTGTACCACCACGGCACAGGTACAGGTCAATGTTGCTCCTGATCTTACTGTCACTGCAACGGCAGATGACGAAATAATAGGCACATGCCCGACATCTGTTGCTAACCTGACAGCCACGGGCGCCGGCGGTGAACTGCTGACCTCGGGTGACTATACCTACAACTGGACGCCTGCAGCCGGGCTCAACTATACCAATGTGAAGAGTCCTGTTGCCAAACCGGCAGTAACGACCACCTACACTGTCACCATCACTGACAGGAACGGTTGTACGGCCAGTGATCAGATAACTATCACCGTTATGCCTCCGATAGCGCTGACAACCACACCGGTTGTCTATAACGGCGGGTACAATATCACCTGCAACGGGGAATCTGACGGCGCCATAGACCTGGATGTCACCGGTGGCGAGGCTCCCTATACCATTGCCTGGAGCGGCCCGGCAGGCTACACTGCTGACACTGAAGATATTTCAGGACTGGTTGCCGGTACATACACGGTCATTGTCACTGACGCCAACAACTGTACATCAACTACCAGCGTTGTGCTTCTTGAGCCGGCCGTGCTGACCCTTGGCAAGACCCCGGATGTTCTGCTTGCATGCTATGGCGATGCCACAGCTACCGGTTCATTCTCAGTGTCAGGCGGTACCTCTCCATATCTGCTGAGTGTAGTTACAAACAGTGCAGGAGCAACAGTTAATATCACCGCAACCTCTGCTTCATTTACGGGAGGGGCCGCAGGCGAAGTCACGGTGCAGGTTGTTGATGACAACGGCTGCACTGCACAGGCTACGATACTTATTACTCAGCCGCCCGAGCTGACGCCGGGATCCATTGATGGCGATCAGGAGGTCTGTTACCTGGGCAACCCGGCGCCTCTCAATGAGGTGACGGCACCTGACGGCGGGCCGGCAACGATACTCTTCCAGTGGGAATACAGTCTTGATGGCGGCAGCAGCTGGAGTAGTGTGCCCGGCGCAACCCTGGCATCATACGATCCGCCAGCAGGCATACTGCAGACTACACACTTCCGCCGCCGTGTCAACTCGGCAGCATGTGACCCGGCATACAGTAATAATGTTGTTGTGACTGTCAATCCGCTGCCGGTGGCATCCATTGCCGGATCAGGCTTTGTCTGTCCGGGTGACGACGCCACGGTGACCGTTACAATCACTACCGGCGCGACACCCTTCACGGTGGTCCTCAGCGACGGAACAACAGTAAACAACTATACCAGCGGTGATCCGATAACGGTCAACCCGACGGTCACCACTACCTATACAATCACTTCGGTGACTGATAACAACGGGTGTACCGTTGCGGCGCCTCATGCTGACCTTACCGGCTCGGCAACCATTGAGATAAAGACGGTTCCGGAGATTGCCGTCCAGCCGGTCAGCCTGACCGTCTGCGAGGATGATGTGGCAACCTTTGTCACCGACGCCGGAGGCACCACCAATCCGCAGTACCGGTGGTTTGTTGACACCGGATCAGGCATGACAATCATGCCGGGTGAGACTGCAGCCACACTCAGTGTGACGGCAGCCAGTGCAATGAACGGCTACCGGTACCAGGTTGAGATCTCGGGTGACTGTCCTGTGCCTGTACTGTCAGACATAGTGACACTCACGGTCAATGAGAAGCCTGAGATTGTTGTTCAGCCTGCTGATGTCACATTATGCTCGGGCGAAGATGCAACCTTCACAGTAGATGCAGGCGTCACCACCAACCCGGTTTACCAGTGGTATGTGAATACCGGTTCCGGCTGGACTCCGGCCACCGGAGCCCGCTACCAGGGCGCCAACACTGCAACGCTGACCGTTGTAAGTACGCTGGAGATGATGTCAGGATACCAGTACAGGGTAAGGGTTTCAGGTACCTGCACACCGTATGTTGAGTCAGATCCTGTCACTCTTACGGTGACCCGCCAGGCTGAGATTGTACAGCATCCTGTCAGTCTCACCCTCTGCGAGAACGAGACGGCAAACTTTACCGTTGATGCCGGCCTGACAACCAACCCGTCATACCAGTGGGAGCGCAGCCTTGACGGAGGCACCACCTGGGTGCCGCTGCCAGGCGAGACAACTTCTGCATATACCATTGCCGCAGTGGCCTCGGCTGACAACAATACAGCCTACAGGGCTGTTGTCAGCAGCAGTTGCGGGTCAAGTGTGACCTCGCTGCCTGCATTCCTGACAGTCAATGAGTTGCCTGAGATTGTTGACCAGCCTGATGACGTTGTCATCTGCGAATACTTGATAGCTGACTTTATCGTAGATGCCGGCGTGACCACAGGTGCAACCTACAGGTGGCAGCGCAGTACCGATGGTGGCAGTACATGGAATAACCTGACGGAGACCTCAACTTACTTCGGCGTCTCCACGATGAACCTGAAGGTCAACGGAACAAACAGGATGATGAGTGGAGACATGTTCAGGGTGATAGTATCCGGAACGTGCACACCTCCCGACACCTCAGCAGCTGCACTCCTTACCGTCAATACGGCACCTGAGATACTGGCACAGCCTGTTGCTTCGGCTATATGCGAGAACACCAGCACCTCGTTCAACGTATCGGCACAGGGCACAGCGCTTAACTACCAGTGGTTCGTTGACACCGGTTCGGGCTTCAGCGCCATCACTGACGGCGGGGTTTACTCCGGCGCCACCAGTAACACACTGATGCTGACTGCCGTGCCGCGCACATATGACAACAACCGTTACCGTGTTGAGATTGAAGGCACTTGCGTGCCGAAGGCGATCTCGCAGACAGTGCAGCTTGATGTCTCGATTGAGACTATCATCAACACGCAACCTGCAGACTCAGCAATATGCGAGTTCATGACCGCGAGCTTCACAGCACTTGCCGACGGCGCCAATCTGAGTTACCAGTGGCAGGCCTTCGACGGCAACGCATGGGCTGATCTTGCAAACAGTGGAATCTATATGGGAGTGAAGACTCCCACCCTGATGGTCTTCGGTCCGCCGCGCACAATGGACGGCACCCGGTACAGGGTGGTCATCGGTGGCGACTGCTCGGCTGACCTGATCTCGGACGAGGCTGTACTTACCGTTTACACTGCACCGGAGCTCTCCGATCATCCCGATGAGTTCAGGGGATGTCCCGGCGGAAGCGCCACCTTCAGCGTGGTTGCCGCAGGCACCGACCTGGTATACCAGTGGCAGGTAAACAGCGGAGCAGGCTTCGTCAATGTGACTGACATTGCTCCTTACTCAGGAACCACCACACAAACACTTACAATCAATAACCTCAATCTGTCGATGAACGGTTACCTGGTGAGGGTGGTTGTGTCAGGAACCTGTCTGCCGCCGGTCACCAGCTCGTTCGCACCGCTGAGGGTATACATGGAGCCTTCCATCATATCCGAACCGGCTGATGCAGAGGTGTGTGACCAGGCCGGTGCGATCTTCTATTCGCAGGTGTTCAATACCGGGGCAGGGGAGACAACAGTATGGCAGGTCAACCAGGGTGCCGGCTGGAACAACCTGAGCGACGGCGCCCTTTACCAGGGCACCCAGACACCTCAGCTGGTGATAATGAGCGCCACCACCCCGATGAACGGATGGCATTACAGGCTCGAGATCACCGGTCCGTGCGGCCAGTACTACACCCGCGAGGCTCTCCTGACGGTCAACGCATGGCCTGTGGCAGAGATAGCTCCCGTTGACACACTGCTTGTCTGCGGAGGAATACCCACCCAGCTGCATGGCAATCCTGCAGGAGGCTCGGGCTCCTACACCGCACACAGATGGTTCGGAGACATCGGTCCGCTCAGCCAGTACAACATCGAGAATCCCGTATTCAACACCTCCATGGCAGGTTATTACAGGCTTGTCTACCAGGTCACCGACAGCAAGGGATGCGTCGGACTTGACACCCTGGTGATAGAGGTCGAGAAACCCGTTGCAATGTTCACAGCTGATGTTCCTTCGGGATGCCAGCCGCTTACCGTGAACTTCACCAACGGCTCAACAGGGTACACCTCGCTGCTGTGGGACTTCGGTGACGGGAACACTTCGACGGATGTCAGCCCGGAGCACACCTACCTTAATGAAGGTCCGGCCCTCGATTACCGCACTGTGAGACTGGAGATCACCTCAGCCAACGGATGCGTCTCATCGATGGAACAGAATATCACCGTTTACCCGGAGATACTCTCTGACTTCGTAATCAGTGATGATACCATCTGTTCGGGTGAGAGCATCATGTTCTCGCTCCTGCCTGGCGCCTACAGGTATTACTGGAACTACGGCGACGGATTTCAGGAGACAGGCTCGAATGTGATCAGCCACACCTACTTCAATACCGAAACCACACCGGTCACGTACAATGTCACCCTGAGGACCGAATCGTTCTTCGGATGCATCAGTGAGACCACGCTGCCCGTGGTGGTGTACCCGACGCCGGTGCCGGCATACATTGCAACCCCGGCCTCGCAGGTCTTCCCGGCTGCCACGGTTACCTTCACGAACAACACCAACGCCGGCACATGGACCTGGCTGTGGAACTTCGATGACGGCAATACTTCGACTGAGATGTCACCGGTACACACCTATGCCTCACCCGGCGACTTCGACGTAAGTCTGACCGTCAGCAACGGCATCTGCACAGAGGATGTGGTGCATTCCGTGAGGGTGCTGCCCACGCCTCCGATAGCTGATTTTGACACCATACCGTCAGGCTGTCAGCCGTGGAACGTGGCTATCCACAACACCTCGCTGTATGCCACCACGTACTACTGGGACTTTGGTGACGGGCATACCTCAAATGCCATCAATCCGAACTACACCTACGTGCAGGCAGGAACCTACCAGATTACGCTGACTGTCACAGGTCCGGGCGGACAGGATACCGAGTCGCAGATAGTTTATGTCTATCCTTCGCCAAGGGCGTACTTCGATGTATCACCTGCGAAGGTATACGTGAATGACGAGGAGGTAAGGCTCTTCAACCTTTCCGAGGGTGGCGACAGCTTTATCTGGGAGTTTGGTGATGGTGACACATCGCATCTGCGCGATCCGTTTCACAAGTATACCACTGAAGGGATCTATGACATAACACTTCACGCCTACTCGGCTAACGGGTGCTATGACACTTATACGAAGTCGCCTTCAGTGACTGTGGAGCCTTTCGGAGACCTGATATTTGCCAGTGTGTTCAAGCCCAACCTTGACGGGCCGATAGAGATAGATGAACTGCCGAACAGCGGCGACGCCATGGACCAGTTCTTCTTCCCGCCAATCAGGGAGACGGTGCTTGATTACCACATGCAGATATTCAACAGGTGGGGTACGCTTATCTTCGAGACCTTTGACATCAACATTCCATGGAACGGCTACTACAAGGGCAAGCTCTGCCAGCAGGGAGTCTACGTATGGCTCGTCGAGGGCAAATATGCCAACGGCAGGCCGTTCAAGAAGGCAGGAGATATCACGCTGCTCCATTGATGCAGCTAATGTGCATCGGGCATGGCAGCGCCGGGTCTGAGACCCGGCGCTACGTGCATGTATGGATGATATCAATACGGGATATGATCACGCCGGGTCTGGGACCCGGCGGTACGTGGATGAATGACGGATATCAATACGGGATATGATCACGCCGGGTCTGGGACCCGGCGCTGCCATGTATATCTATGAGAATGGTTTATCGGAGAAGGGTGATGAAAACGGGCTGTCAGGCTGGCTGTCGCCCGAACCTCTTCTCCTGCCCGGAGGATGCGGCGGGGCGGCGGTCATCATGACCAGGGAGATGGAGTTGTCAAGCTCAATCCGGATTACTTCCGGCCTGACATACCTTCTCTTTTTCTCACCCATTGAATATTTACTCCTGCGCCTCAAATATAACCTGTTTGATCCTTATACAATTGAACATTTATCAACTTACGATATACCCTTATTCACAATGACGATCATCTGGCCAGTACTATTTTCTCGAGATATCTCTTTTGCCCGGTCACCACCTCCACTATCAGGAGGCCTCCGTTACCCGGGGCCTGGAATTCCTTAAGCTCTCCGGAGTACAGACGCTCATTGTCTGACATGAATACAACCCTGCCGGTGATATCGAATATCCTGACTTTGCCGGCGGTGCCGTCCCATCCGCTTCCCTGCGGGAGAATGCACACCCTGCCCGGGGCGCTGTAAATCCTAAGAGATGTCTCCTGTATTACTTCTGGTTTGTTTTCTTCGCCTGCGGCGATGGCCTTTTTCTCTGCCGGGATGATGTCAAGTGTGAAACGTCCCGAGATTGTCCCCTCTGCAGCCTGGAAAGAGTATCCGGCTTTTCCGTCAAGACCTGTCCTGCTCCCCGTCAGCCTGTCAGTCAGAACGACAGTGTATCCGGCGAAGGTCTGGAACTGGCTGCCGCTGATCTTGTATGTCCCAGCCTCGTGAATCCCGAGGGTAAGTGGTATGGAAGTCTTCTGCGTGGGCCATGGTATAGCGTTGATGGAGTAGTTCTCCCCGCCTGTTTCAGAATAGATCTTTATGTGACCCTTTACGTGGCTGAATGGTTTGGATGCGTCGAGAAGCCCGTCGAAACCGGTGGTTGCTTCCGGATCGAATCTCACCACCGTTTCATCGGTCTGTGTGGATGATGAAAACTGCAGTCTTATAAGTGGGATTTGTTCCGCCGATTTGAACCTCGGTGCGGCAGTGTGTTCGCGGGCGTTGTCAGGGATGGTGATGTATGTCCCTGTTGCGCGTGTTCGCACGAAGAATCCCTGCAGCGGTGCAATATGTGCCGTGGCGCCGTTCGTTCCCACACCATTTACATATGAGGCCTCTTCGCCAGAGGCGGTCCTCAGGTAATATGCATGCCTTATGAGTTTATGCTCATGTGAGTAGGTGACCAGGTCCCAGTTGATGCCGCATGTAAGTGAGTTGCCGAGGAGGGAGTAGCCAAAAACGGTTGTGTCACCTCCCGAGCCGCTGAACGGAAGGTCTATCCTGCCCATGGAGGTGGTAAGAGACTTGAGGTTGCGGTAGGTCATGATCACGTCTGAAGCAACGCTTACATCATAGCCCTCCTTCGCGTTCAGGTTGCTGAATGGGGTGGTTCCGCCGTACCCGTCATGCCATTGCCAGCCGTCAGACACGTCGGTCAGCACTTTGGATTCGTCATAGCGTACCAGCAACTCGGGCTCTATATCGGTAAAGGCTGTTTTTGACACTGTTGCGGGTGAGGCGATATAGTGCCACCATTCGCCGGTGGGACCTGACGTCAGGAACAGGTCGACGTTTGCATTTCCGCCAGCACCTGAATAGCTTCCGGTAATAAGTGTTGCGTAGGCATTGGCATCAGCGCGCAGAACCAGGGTGCCGTTGTTTGTAAGCGAGGAGAGGGTTACCCGAGCGCCGGGCTCGATAATCATTGTCAGTCCTGCGTTCAGGGTGAAGGAGGGACCGGGTGCAACAGTGGGATAAGTTGCCACTCCTGCCGGGATGATTACGTCGGTGGTTCCCGGGCGCACTCCCTTGTCCCAGCCCAGCGGACGGGTCCAGTCGGTTGTCCTTCCCACCCACCTGCTGTACCTTATCTCATAGGCTCCGATATCGGTTTGTCCGATCCGCTGGCCGCCGGCATAGTCGGTTAAAGGCACGGTAACTCCGGGGTAGCTGTCAGTCCCGCTGTCGCGGCAGGGAGAAATAAAGGCAATTGTAAAATCGCCGCTTCCCGGATTTGTGAAGTTCGGACCCTCCGGGTCAGTGTTGGAACTGTTCAGGGTCAAACATCCTGCCAGTGAAGTCCCTTCGATGGCGCAGTATTCAATGACTGATGAAGGAGTGCCGGAAAGGCCGATATTGTCTGAGCTTCCCCAGATGATTGTATTTATTATTCTCGCATCGGGGGAGTTCTCGAGGTAGACTGATTTGCCGCCGGCTGCAGGAGAAGAACTATAAGCTATGGTGGTATTTATTATCTTCGGCGAGCTTGCTATCGAGGCTACTGATCCTCCGCTTCGTGTGGTCGAGAGGGAGCTGTTGCTGTAGATGATGGTGTTTGTGATTACCGGGGAAGAGCCTCCGGCGACGTAGATGGCGCCTCCCTGTTCGATAGCGGAGTTTCCGGTTATGATGCAACCTGATATCACGGGCGAAGTGGTTCCCGCAACTATTATTGCACCGCCGTAACCGGCGATGCAGTTCCGGATGGTGGTGCTGGTGACGGTGACAGAGGATGTTCCCAGATAGAGTCCGCCTCCGTAGTAGCCGATCCTGGTCGCTAACCGCCGGCCGTTCTCAATGGTACAGTAGCTGATGTTGCTTACCCCTGAGGATATCAGGGTGATATTTCCCCATGTGTCCGTCGGTTCGCCGTAAGTGCCGTCAAGGTCGCTGTTGGAAGTAATCAGTATCCTGCTTGAAGAGGTCCCCTGGGCATTGAGCTGACCGGTGCCGTTAACAAGTATCCCGGAGGTACCGGTGGCGGCAATGAGTATCGTTCCCGGAGCGATGGTAAGCTGTTCGTTATCAATAATAATTGTCCCGGTGAAATATTTGGTGCCGGAGATGGTGAATGCGCCTGCCAGGGTCCCCCTGTAAGGATTACCCATACTTCCATCACCCAGGAATTGTGCTGTTACCGGCAAGAACTGAATGACGGCCAGGACAGAAAGTAACAGTATTCTTTTCATGTTAAACCCCTAGTCTTATGATACATTGCTTCCCCCAAAAAAATGGCTTTGACCTATCTATTATTAAACTGACAGAAGACTGAATTGTTGCAAAAGTAAGAAATCTCATCCTATTGGCGATGTTATGATTGAATTTATAAGTTTCGGCTCTGCCGGATTGGAATGACACTTCTTGCTATATTTGTGTATATCACCATCGGATGCAACCGGAGAGGAACACCATAAGGCGTGCCCTTGGCCTCCTGGCGGAGAGCTCTGCAAGGGAGACTGCAATAAGCATCATTATTCTGATCATCAGGGCATTATTACCGCTGTTGGCTGTGTTGTTGCTGCGGTATTTCGTTGACCAGGTGACAGGGGCTGCCGGTTCGGGGATGGCAGAGGGAACAGCATCAGAGGCTTTCAGTGCGGCACCGGGAATGGAAACAGTCTCCGGGATTGCCGGTCCGGGGACGGGAGCGGGAACCACTGCTGAGGCTGCTGCCGGAACCGGGGATCTCCCATTGGGCGGAACCGGAAGTCTCCAATTGGGCGGAACCGGAAGTCTCCCCCGGGGCGGCGACGGAAATCTCCCCTGGGGCGGCGGGATGCCGGCAATCCTCATATGGCTCATAGCTGCCATGGCCGTTGCCCTCCTGGCTGACGACCTGCTCTCCTATGCCGGAAA
>JAKQJK010000191.1 GCA_029561195.1 Pseudomonadota bacterium | reverse complement strand
AAGTGCTGCTCGGCCAGAATTTCGGTGGGCGCCATCAGCGCGCACTGCCAGCCCGCATCGATACAGATGGCGGCAGCCAGCGCGGCCACCACAGTTTTGCCAGAGCCCACATCGCCCTGCAGCAGGCGGTGCATGGGGATGGGCCGGGCGATGTCGTGGGCAATTTCGGCGCAGACACGCTGCTGGGCGGCGGTGAGGGTGAAGGGCACGGCGGCCAGGAGCCGCGCGTGCAGCGACGGATTGTGAGGATTTAGCTCGGAAACCAATGACGGTGCGCGCAGCAAATCACGCGCACGCTTGCTCTGCAATTGCGAGAGTTGTTGCGCCAGCAGCTCTTCCAGTTTCAGCCGCTGCCAGGCCGGGTGGCTGTGGTCTTCCAGTGTGGCCAGGGATACATCGGGCGTGGGATGATGCAAAAATGAAAGCGACTCACGCATATTCCACGAGGTCTTAAGGCCACTTTCATGGGTAATTTCGGGCGCGATTCCGCGTGGAATGGTCTCGGACAGGTCTGCGCGGGCCAGCCCGGCCAGCACCGCCTTGCGCAGATACGGCTGCGGCAGCCCGGCCACCGCGGGATACACCGGCGTGAGCGCCGTGGGCAGGTCGCCATCCGCTTTGCGAAAGCTGGGGTGCATCATGGTCCAGCCCAGAAAGCCGCCCTTTACCTCGCCGCGCGCCCGAATGCGCGACCCCACGGCCAGCGCTTTTTGCTGCGATGGGTAAAAGCTGAAGAAGCGCAGCGTGCACGTGTCGGAGCCGTCATCCACCGTCACCAGGAGCTGGCGGCGCGGGCGGAAAGTGATCTCGCAGGCAGTGACGGTGGCCTCGATCTGCAGCGTGTCGCCCTCACGCGCGTCGGCCAGGCGGGCGATGCGGGTTTCGTCTTCATAACGCAGCGGGAGGTGCAGCGCCAGGTCGATATCGCGGCGCAGGCCCAGCTTGTCCAGCGCTTTTTGGGCGGGGCTTTTGGCGGGGGCACTGGCTGTTGTGGCGGCTGGAGGGTCAGGCTTGCGCGGCATGGGACAATTCTGCCTCACCCGTCAAGCACCTCATGCGCACCTTCACGCTCAGCGATTTCGATTTCACCCTGCCCCAGGAGCTGATTGCCCAGCACCCCGCGCCCGAGCGCAGCGGCTCGCGGCTGCTGGATGGCACCGCCGCCCAGCCCGTTGACCGCATCTTTCGTGATCTGCCTTTGCTGTTGAATGCGGGCGATCTGCTGGTGTTCAACGACACCAAGGTCATCAAGGCACGTCTGTTTGGCGAGAAACCCACCGGTGGCAAGCTGGAGCTGCTGATCGAACGCGTACTGTCCGGCAACCAGGTGGCGGCGCACATGCGGGTCAGCAAGAAGCCCGAGGTGGGCACCACTGTGGCCCTGGTGGGCGCGCCGGGCACCCACGAGGCCTTAAGCGCCACGCTGCTGGGCCGTTGGCCAGATGCGCAGGGCGCTCTGTTTCGCTTTGTGTTGAGCAATGACGCGGGCGACGACCCACACACGTTGATGGAGCGCCATGGCCATGTGCCGCTGCCACCCTACATCGAGCACACCGATTCGGCCGAAGACGCCGCCCGCTACCAGACTGTGTTTGCCAAAAACCCCGGTGCTGTGGCCGCCCCAACAGCCGCGCTGCATTTTGATGACGCGTTGCTGGCCGCGCTGGAGGCCAAAGGCGTGCAGCGCGCCAATGTGACGCTGCATGTGGGCGCAGGCACCTTCCAGCCCGTGAAGACCGAGAACCTGGCCGAGCACCAGATGCACAGCGAGTGGTACGACGTACCTTTGGCCACCCAGCATGCGATTGCGGACTGCCGCGCGCGCGGCGGGAAGGTGATTGCGGTGGGGACCACCACCGTGCGCACGCTGGAGTCGTGGGGGCAGACGGGCCAGACCTCGGGCGACACACGCATCTTCATCACACCAGGGTTTGAGTTCAAACAGGTGGACCGGCTGATCACCAACTTCCACCTGCCCAAGTCCAGCCTGATGATGTTGGTAAGCGCGTTTGCGGGCCATGAGCACATCATGGCGCTGTACCGCCACGCTATTGCACAACAATACCGGTTTTTCAGTTATGGCGATGCGATGTTGCTGACGAAAGAGGGTTGAACAAGCAACCGCCAGACAGCTCAGTCAATCCAGCGCCAGATACACCCGGTCACCGTCAATCTTCACCGGCCAGGTCTTGAGTGGCTCGGCGGCGGGCGCACAGGTGGGCTGGCCGGTACGCAAGTCAAATCGCCCTTGGTGGAACGGGCACTCAATCTCCATGCCTTCAATAAACCCATCGCACAGCCGGGCGTTCCCGTGGGTGCACAGGTTGTCGGTGGCATAAACCGCGCCGTCAACGCTGTAAAGCGCAATGTCCCGGCCAGCGGGGGTGACGGCGATGCCTGCACCATCGAACAGGTCAGTCAGGGCAGCAACGTCGGTCCAGTGGGTAGTCATGATGGGAGGGTTTTCAGATGGGGTAAATGATGGCGTTGGGAATCATTTCGCTGTCAAAAATGCACAAGCGTTGCGCAAATTTGAGGCCTTGCGGTGTGCGCACAATCCGGTCGATGTAACGCCCCACATTGAACACCCTGCTGGGTCCATCAAGCTTGGTGCGAAAGACGGCGTAATTGGCCTCACACTGAATGCCCGACGTGTCTACCCGGTGAATCACGGGCATGCCAACTACGTGGCGTTGGTAATAGGGGTCGTGAAACAGGGTCTCGCGAATGCCATACACGCGGTCGCGCAGCATGGCTTTGCTTTCAAACGCCAGGGTGGCCAGAGGCAGGCCACGGTCAAAGTTCTCACGCGGCTGGAGTTTGTAAACACAATCGTCGGTAAAAAACTCGGGCCACAGGTCCCACTGGCCGCTGTCAAGCGCGCTGGCGTAGTTGGCGTGGAGCTGGGTCAGGGCCAGCCATGTGTCAAAGTCAATGCAGGGAGTAATGCTCGGGCCTTCCATGGTCAGGCCTCCATCACTTTGCGCCAGTAGGCGTACATGCCGCGAATCAGCGTCTCGGTCACCATGTGGTCAGTGTCCCCCACCTCGCGCCCGCCCAGTTCGGCCAGCGCACGGTGAAACGGTTTTTGCATAAAGCCCTGTTGCGAGAACTCAATCACCTCACCATCATCCGCACTCACAAACCCTGCCGGGCCAAACAGGTTGGCCTGGCGCAGACGGCGTTGCGTCATCTCGGGCGTATCGTCTTCAAAGCCAAAATGGGTCCAGACAAAATCAAAGGCGCCATGACCATCGGGCTGAATCTGGCGGGTGGACACACTGTTGACTTGCTGCTGAAAAATCACGCTGGGAAACAGCGTCATCATCACGGCGGTAGGGCCGTTCCACCAGGCCTCGGGCACGATGTCCAGAAAGCGCGGGTCTTCCAGTGCCATCTTCTCCTTGAAGCTGCTGACCTGCGTGACCTGAGCTACGGCACCGCTGGCCTGACCGCTGCTGCCACGGGTGGAGATCATCGCAGCATGGCGGTGGTGGGCATCCATGCGCAGCTCGGATTTGTTGTCGGCACGCCAGAGGCCAAAGGTCACAAACCAAGTGTGCAGCAGGCCGGGGTGGTAAGGGTCTTTGATGTTCTCCTGCATCAGCTTCCAGTTGCCTGGAATGCGCTGGCGGTTGTAACCCAGCAGTGTGAGCTTGCGGCCATTAAAGAGCCGGTCAAAGTACGCCAGGATGGCAGGCCCCATGAAGTCTTCCAGAGATTCCACATCGGGGTCGAACGACGCAAACACCACCCCACCGCGTGTGGCTACTTTGAGCTGCTTCAGGCCATGGTCTTTGAGGGCAAAGTCAGCGGGCATGCCGCCGTTGACCTTGCCATCCTGCCGCACGCCTCGCCGAAAGGGCACGCCCTGCAGGTCGCCTTGCAGCGTGTAGCTCCACTGGTGGTAGGGGCAGACAAACTCCTTTTTATTGCCATGGCGCTCGCGGCAAAACTGCATGCCCCGGTGCGCGCAGACGTTTTCCACCACGTGAATCACACCCTCGGCACTTCGGGTCATGATGACCGAGCGCTCACCCACCACGGTGCGTTTGAAGTCGCCCGGCTCGGGAATCTCCACCTCCAGGCCAACGTAGCTCCAGTGCGCGCGGTAGAAAAACCGTTCCAGCTCTTTCTGATGCTGTTGCGCGTCGGTGTAGATGGCAAACGGAATACGGCTGGTGCCAGCCTCCCAGTGCAGGTCGGTGGCGGGATTGGCAGGTGGGGCTTGACTTACAGGGGCCGGGTTCATGGTGGGTCTCCTTGTTCTTTCTTGGCCCACATCATGGCCAACAGCCCATTATTCGTAAATGCATCTATTTGCATAATGTGTATTCACCAACGAAATATTGCTCCGACATGAAGTTGTCCCAAATCGACCTGAACCTGCTGCTCGTGTTTCACCAGCTGCTGATCGACCGACGTGTGTCCTCAGCGGCCACTTCCCTGGGCTTGAGCCAGCCCGCCGCCAGCAATGCATTGCGCCGTCTGCGCCAATTGCTCGGCGACGCACTGTTTCTACGCACCCCCCAAGGCATGGAGCCCACGCCGTATGCCCTGCAACTGGCCGAACCAGTGGCGCTGGCGCTGGGCACACTGCACACGGCCCTGAACGAACGTGCCTCGTTCGACCCCGCCACCAGCAGCCGTGCCTTCACGCTGGCCATGACGGATGTGGGTGAAGTGTATTTCCTGCCTGTGCTGATGGACGCTCTGGCCCGCACTGCTCCAGGCGTGACCCTGCGCGCTGTGTCCGTTACGAACCCGGCGCTCAAAGAACACATGGCCTCA
Organism: Pseudomonadota bacterium; assembly: GCA_029561195.1. Classification (GTDB taxonomy): domain Bacteria; phylum Pseudomonadota; class Gammaproteobacteria; order Burkholderiales; family Burkholderiaceae_C; genus Egaibacter. Next base: position 1,948 of record JAKQJK010000191.1, on the reverse strand, counting down.
GGCCAGGTGGACCTGGCGCTAGGCCTGCTGCCACAGCTCCAGGCCGGGTTCTTTCAACAGGTGCTGTTTCACCAGCCCTACGTTTGCCTGATGCGCGACGGTCACGCGCTCGCTGCTCGGGGGGCCCCGTCAGGAACATTGAGTTTGGTGGATTTCAAAGCGGCCGACCACGTGCAGGTGGAATCGGCAGGCACGGGCCACAGCCGGGTAGACGAAGCCTTGCAGCGCCATGGGCTCCTCCGGCGCATCCGTCTTACACTACCGCACTTTGTAGCGCTGGGGCAGGTGCTGTCCAGCACTGACCTGATCGCCACCGTGCCTGAGCGTTATGCACAGCGCGCCGTGCAACCGTTTGGATTGACCGTGCGACACTTGCCCATTGCCCTGCCCGACTCGGCCATCCACCAGTTCTGGCACGCCCGCCTGCATCGCGACCCTGGCTGCCAGTGGCTGCGCGCTTTGGTAGCCAGCACCTTTGGTGCAGAGGGCTCCTAAAATCGGTACTTGCCCGCCTGGGCCCACACAAAATCGTGCCATGCTGAAATTCGACCTCCTCAAGACTGACCCCCCCACTGTATCCAGCGAAGGCGCTTATCTGGGCTCACACGCCCGCCGCGGCCGCCTGACGCTGAACCATGGGGTGGTGGAGACGCCGATCTTCATGCCCGTTGGCACATACGGCACAGTCAAAGGCGTCACGCCGCAAAGCCTGAACGACATGGGCGCGCAGATCATCCTGGGCAACACATTCCATTTGTGGATGCGCCCGGGGCTGGACGTGATGCAGAGTTTTGGTGGCCTGCACCAGTTTGAAAAATGGAACAAACCCATCCTCACCGACAGCGGCGGCTTCCAGGTGTGGAGCCTGGGCGCCATGCGCAAGATCACCGAGGAAGGTGTGCACTTCTCCAGCCCGGTGAATGGCGACAAGCTGTTCATGTCGCCCGAGGTCAGCATGCAGATTCAAACCACACTGAACTCCGACATCGTGATGCAGCTTGATGAATGCACGCCTTACCTGTCGGTCGAGCCGAAAACCAAGGGCCAGATCACCACCGAGCGCGAGGCCCGGGACTCCATGGAAATGAGTATCCGCTGGGCCAGGCGCAGCAAGGGCGAGTTTGCACGTCTGGAAAATCCCAACGCCCTGTTTGGTATTGTTCAGGGTGGCATGTTCGAGCACCTGCGCCAAGAATCGCTGGACCAGCTGGTGGAGATGGACTTCCCCGGCTACGCGGTCGGTGGCGTGAGCGTTGGTGAGCCCAAAGACGAGATGCTGCACATCATGGCGCACACGCCACACCGCCTGCCCGCGAACAAGCCGCGTTACCTGATGGGCGTGGGCACGCCGGAAGATTTGGTTGAAGGCGTGGCACAGGGCGTTGACATGTTTGACTGCGTGATGCCCACGCGCAATGCGCGCAACGGCACGCTATTCACACGTTTTGGAGATCTGAAAATCCGCAACGCACGGCACAAGGCCGATGCGCAGCCGCTGGACGTGACCTGCACCTGTTATGCCTGTGCGGGAAGCTCAGGCGTTTCGTATTCGGACGGTGGACGCGAGGGTTTCAGCCGCGCTTACCAGCACCATCTGGACCGCTGTGGCGAAATGCTGGGGCCCATGCTGACCAGCGTGCACAACCTGCACTACTACCTGAACCTGATGCGCGAGGTGCGCGAGGCGCTGGATGCGGGAACGTTTGGCGCATTCCGACAGCATTTCAAGGCTGAGCGGACGCGCGGCGTCTGAAGCCAGTCGGTTAAAACAGTCGGTTAAAAGCTGGTCCACTCATCATCCGTACCGGTCCTGGCCGCAGCAGGAGCGGCTGCAGCTGCAGGTTTGGCCGCAATCCGTGCCACATTGGTTGCCCGGTTCGGCCCCCGGCGCTCAGCCGGTGTGGCTGGCTTGGCCCCTGTTGATGCCGTTGTCGGCTTGAAGCTTTGC
>JAKQJK010000001.1 GCA_029561195.1 Pseudomonadota bacterium | reverse complement strand
ACCTGCTCCTGAAAGATCGGGATGCCCAGCGTGCGGCCCAGTGCTTCTTTCAGCGCCTGACTGGGATATGTCACATTCGTGGGGTTCTGGCGGGCCTTGAGGTAGGGGTGCACCATACCCCCCTGAATGGGCCCCGGGCGCACGATGGCCACCTCCACCACCAGATCGTAAAACACACGGGGTTTCAGGCGCGGCAGCATGCTCATCTGCGCGCGGCTCTCGATCTGGAACACACCCACCGTGTCGGCCGCGCAGATCATGTCGTAGGTGGCCTTGTCTTCCCGGGGAATGTCCTGCATGCGCCCCGGGCCGCCGCGCTGCCCCACCAGATCGAGGCAGCGGCGGATGGCGCTGAGCATGCCCAGAGCCAGCACATCGACCTTGAGCAGGCCCATGGCATCCAGATCATCCTTGTCCCACTGGATGATGGACCGGTCGACCATGGCAGCGTTTTCCACCGGCACCAGCCGCGTGAGTTTGCCTTGGGTAAGCACGAAGCCGCCCACATGCTGGCTCAGGTGGCGCGGGAAACCCAGCAACTGCTTCGTCAACGCCAGCCATTGGTGGATGTGTGCATCGTCCGGATCCAGCCCCACACGCACCAGGTGGCCGGGCATGGCGTCTTCGCCATCGAACCAGATGTGCTCCTTGGCCAGGCGGTCGATCAGCGCGTCGTCCACCCCCAGCGCTTTGCCCACATCACGGATGGCGCTGCGGGGCCGGTAGGTGACCACGGTAGCCGCAATGGCGGCGCGCTCGCGGCCATATTTGGCGTAGATGTACTGGATGACCTCCTCACGCCGGTCGTGCTCGAAGTCCACATCGATGTCGGGTGGCTCGTTGCGTTCCCGGCTGATGAAGCGCGCAAACAGCAGGTTGCCGTCCAGCGGATTCACCTCGGTGATGCCCAGGCAGTAGCACACGGCCGAGTTCGCCGCCGAGCCACGGCCCTGACACAGGATGCCCACGCTGCGGGCGTAATGCACGATGTCATGCACGGTCAAAAAGTACATCTCGTACTTCAGCTCGGTGATCAGTGCCAGCTCAATCGCCAGTTGCTTCTGTACGGCCTGTGACACGCCCTGCGGGTAACGCACCTGCGCGCCCTCGTGCGTGAAATGCTGCAGCGTCTGCGCCGGGTTCATGCCGGGCAGCACGGTTTCAACCGGGTACTGGTAGCGCAGCTCGTCCAGATTGAACGTGCAGCGCGCGGCCACCACCAGCGTGTTGGCCAGCAACTCGGGCGGGTAAATGGCGGCGAGACGCTCGCGCGAACGCAGGTGAGTTTCGGCATTGGCCTGCAATTCAAACCCGCACCCGGCCACCGGTTTGCCCAGCCGCACGGCTGTGATCACGTCCTGCAACGGCTTGCGCGAGCGCACATGCATGTGCACGTTGCCTGCGGCCACGAGCGGCACGCCGGTGAGTCTGGATACCTGCTGCAGCCGGTGCAGCAGCACGTCGTCGTCCAGCCCCAGCTGCAGCTCCAAAACCAGCCATAAACCGGGCCCAAAAAGACCTCTAGCCCTTGTGGATATTGCGTAAGCAGCTTCTATATTGATAGCAGATGGCAGCATCAGCAGGACTTCACAGCCCTGTAGCAGGCTCAGGTCATCGTCATGCCACGACACGCTGTAGGCACCCTTGGCCGAACGGCAGCGCGCGGCGGTGATGAACTCGCACAGGTTGCCCCAGCCGCTGATGTCATGCGCCAGCGCCACGAATTTAAAGCCCTCCTGCACCGCAAACTCGGCCCCTGGCAGCAGCTTCAAGCCCCGCTTTTTTGCCTCGACATGTGCGCGCACCACACCGGCGACCGAGCACTCATCCGTAATCGCCAGCGCCGCATAACCCAGCGCGTGGGCACGCGCCACCAGCTCTTCGCCGTGCGAGGCCCCGCGCTGGAAGCTGAAGTTGGTCAGGCAGTGCAGTTCGGCGTATTCGGGCGTCAGTGCGGGAGGGTCCATGGCGTGCAGGCACCATCGACCCTGGCTACAAGGCCCGTCCATCAATGGCTTTAAACAATAACTGTTTAAATATACAGTTATTGTTTGCCTGCCGCCACCCCGCCGGTCGGATGCGTCGGGTCCACCCACAGCACCTGCTCGGGCTTCTCCACCGGCTCAATGTCCAGGTTGATCGCCACGGCCTGGCCATCGCTGCGGCACAGCACGCACTCCAGCGTTTCCGTCGGACTGGCGTTGATTTCCTGATGCGGCACGAACGGCGGCACGTAAATGAAATCACCCGGCCCTGCCTCGGCGGTGAACTCCAGCTGGTCACCCCAGCGCATGCGTGCGCGCCCGCGCACCACGTAAATCACGCTCTCCAGCGGTCCGTGGTGGTGGGCACCCGTCTTGGCATTGGCATGGATGGTGACCGTGCCAGCCCACAGCTTTTGCGCGCCCACCCGGGCGAAATTGATCGCGGCTTTGCGGTCCATGCCGGGTGTGGACGGCACGTTGCCATCGAGCTGATTGGCAGCGATGACGCGCACGCCCTCAGTCTTCCAGTCGGTAGGCGGCCCGGTTTGCCGGGAATGTAATGAATCGCTCACATGCACTCCATCCGTTGTCGTACTAAATTGCCGTATGGCTGGTGGCATCGTAAACTGTCGTGGACTATCCGGGGCAAAAAAACTTGTACAACAAGCCACGGTAGGGAGTGAACCCATGCACCTGTCACCACAACAGATTCTCATCATCGCCCTGATTGCTGCGGTGGGCTGCGGCTTGATGGCGGGCCTGTTTTTCGCGTTCTCCAACTTTGTGATGAAGGCCCTGCTGCATCAGCCCACGGAAAGCGGTGTTCGCACCATGCAGTCCATCTCGGCATTCATCCAGAACCCCATTTTTTTCGTGCTGTTTTTTGGCACCAACCTGGCCGCCGCCATCCTGGCGATCACCGCGGTGTTCCGGCTCTCTGAACCCGGCGTTGAGTTGCAGCTGGCCGGGGCCGCGCTGTGTCTGGTGGGCACGTTTGGCGTCACCGTTCTGGTTCATATTCCGCTGAACAACCAGCTGACCCAAATCCACCCGGCATCTGAAGAGATGACCCGGTTCTGGGCTTTCTACGTGGCCAAGTGGTCGAAATGGAACCACGTGAGAACCATCACGGCCATGGCTGCCACGGCACTCCTGGTGATGGCGATTGATCAGGCCCGCGCGGGGGCGTAGGGCGAACGTCAGGCAAACAAGCCGTGCAAATACCAGTCTGCTCCTGCGCTGGTCTTGCCTTCAGCCCTGCCCTGCCCGCCTAACCGTTCCTGATAAACCCACAGCAGCCCCATCTGCTCGCTGCGTGCCAGAAAGTAGTCTCGCAGGGCGCACGCACCGTCTTTCTCGCTGACACCCCACCACCCGGCCTCCACCCGTTGCGGACCGGCCAGCAGCGTGAGCGGGCCACCGTCATCAGCGCATTGCGGGGTGTTGTTGCGCACAGACAGCTTCAGGGGGTGCGTCAGCAGCCACGTGGGGTACAGCGCATCTGATTTGGCATCGGTTTTAGGCTGTTTTGGGGTATCTTTTTGGCCTCCAGCCCTCGCCGGATATGCGCGAGCAGCTATTGAATTTGTAGCAAATGCCGATGCAGCCCGGGACGCCGGCTGCCACACCTGCATGCGCTCGGGCCGGTGGTCGGCACAGGGCACGGCACGCAGCACGTGGTCTGCGCCCAGCCGGGCGCTCAGGCGCTCCAGCAGGTGGTGCAGGCTGTCACCCACACGCACGTCGTCGGGCAACAGGCTGGTGGTCGTGCCGGGCAGCGCGGCGGTTTCCAGCGAGCGCAGATGCAGGTACAAGGCCGGTGCGTGCAGCGTGACGCGCGCCAGGTTCTCGGCCAGCAGGCGCTGCACGTGGGCCATGTCCAGCGTGGGCTCGGCCGTGCGCACGACCAGCTGGCCTTGGGCCGCGTCTTGCCGTCGGGCGTCCAGCTCCCAGCCCAGCTCCAGCGCCAGGATGCCGCGCTGGCCTGAACGCAGCCACGCGTGCAGTTGCGCCAGCAGGCGGCGCGCGCCAAACATCAGGGCCGGGGCGTTGTCGATGCGTGCGGTGAGTTCCAGCCTGGCCTCAAACACGGCGGGCAATTCCAGCCAGGGGTACAGCTCAGGTTTGGCACCATAGGCGCGGTCCAGCGCATCGACCAGCCCCGCGCCAAAACGCCGCACCAGGCCGCCACGCGGCAGCGCGCGCAACTGGCCCCACGTGGTGCAGCCGATGCGCGTCAGCGTGGGCAGGTGTGATCGGGCAGCCAGCAGGGTTGTTAACGGCAGTTCATCGGGTTTGCGCGGCGCAGACTGGGACAGTTGCAGGCGGGCAATTGCTATTAAAGATGTAGCTGCTCGCGCATAGTGGACAAGGGCCACGGGTTTATTTTCCCTATAAATCTTGTCAATTAGCGGTTTACTGCCACCAAACAGGCGTTCGCTGGCTGACACCTCCATCAACACCACGCCTTCCACCTGCGCCACCTTGGGAGTGAACTGCAGCGCCCACCAGCCCAATGCGGCGAGCGCATCCACCAGCGCTGCGCCGTCATCGTCCTGCGGCCCTGTGGCATCAGGCAGCGGCTGCAGTGCGATCCAGTGCATGACCGTGGTCTGGGAAAGGCGTGATCCGGGCGACAACCGCGTGATGACTTGCTTCGTGGAGCTCTTCATCACCGTCTTTTGCACTGATATTGGGCGGCGCTGCCCCCTGCCGGCGCGTCACTGCCAGCAGCGCGGCCAGTCGCGCCGCGCGGGCGGGCAGGCTCAGCGGCTGCTCCAGCGGCGGGCCGCGGCGCTTGAGGATGTGCAGCGCCAGCCTGTCTTGCCCGTTCACTTGCACATTTTCTTGCCCGCTCACCAGCACTCTCAACGCAGCAGGCGACGACTCTTCACGCGCAGCTAGGGGCCGCATTACAAACAGCAGCTTGCCGTGGGTGCTGGCAGCCATTTGCAGGCGGCGCAGTTGTTCGGGGCGCACCTGCGGCAACCAGGCCAGCACTGCCGTCACATCAGAGCAACGCAGGGCCTGCTCACACGCCCAAAGGCGCTGGGCCGTGGTCTGGGCGGTGACGCACAGCAGGCGCTGCGGGTCCAGCCCCTGGGCGGCCAGCCCCGGCCCGAACGGCTGGTGCGGTGCACCCACTAGCAGCACCGGGCCACTGCAGCGCGCCAGCGCGGGCAGCAGCAAGCGCCATTCGTTCAGATTGTTTTTGCTCTGCAACACCTCCACCAGCGCGCCCACGGGCCAACCCCCGGCGGGCAGCTGGGCGTCCAGTGCGGCATGGCCGGTGGCCACCACGGCATCTACCGGGCGCGCCAGCTCGTTAGCCTGCCAGACGGAGGGCATCTCTCTTGCGAACGTTATGGGTAGGGGCTTTGCCATATATACTGTATAAAATATCAGTATATTCTGAAGACAAAACCCTACGCAAGCGATTTACGAAAAGGTGTTTACTATGATGTCATGAAAACTTTGCAACGCATCTCTTTGGCATGGATTCTGGGCGCCAGCGGCTGGGCGATCAGCACCTGCGCCGTGGCCCAGACCGCGTCACCGTCATCCGCCTGCCCGGCCCTGCTGGCGCACCAGTTCCCGCGCCTGCAGGACGAGGCGCCGCAAAACCTGTGTCAATACGCTGGCAAGGTGGTGCTGGTGGTGAACACGGCCAGTTATTGCGGCTTTACCGGTCAATATGAAGGGCTGGAAACGCTGTATGCCCGGCACAAAGCGCGCGGTCTGGTGGTGCTGGGGTTTCCATCCAACGATTTTGGCCAGCAGGAGCCGGGCAATTCCAAACAGATTGCCGACTTTTGTTTCAACACCTATGGCGTGAAGTTCCCGATGTTTTCCAAATCCGTGGTGAAGGGCAAAAGCAAAAACCCGCTGTATGTGGAGCTGGCGCAGGCCACCGGCAAAGAGCCGCAGTGGAATTTTCACAAATACCTGATCGATCGAAGTGGCAAAGTGGTGGCCAACTTCCCTGGTGAGGTGGCACCTGACAGCCCGGCACTGGTGGGCGCGATTGAAAAGTCATTGAATCAAAAGTAGCAGCCTGGCAAACTGCCCTTGCCGGTTAGGATCAACAGACAACCAACCGCAGGGAGCCCACTTTGAATAGAAATGACAGCGAAGAAAACCAGTCCGTCGCGCTGTACTGGGATTTCGAAAACCTACATGCCAGCCTCGTTGATGACAGGTTTGGCGAAGGCACCTACGGCAAGGCAGATGGGCGATTCAAAGCGCAAGAGCCTCTCATCGACATCCAGGCCATTGTCGAACTGGCTGCGTCGTTCGGTCCGATTGCCATCAACCGCGCTTACTGCAACTGGCAATATTTCGGCCGCTACCGCGATGCCTTGTTGCAGGGTGCCGTCGAACTCATTCAACTGTTTTCGCCCGGACCTTCGGCCAAGAATGGTGCCGACATCAAGCTCTGTCTCGACGCCGTGGAAGACATCAGCCGGTTTGGCCACATTGGCACGGTCATCATCGTGGGGGGCGACAGCGATTTCATGCCCGTCTCACAAAAGATCAAGGCCGCTGGCCGCACCCTCATCGGGATCGGCGCACGCAAGTCCACCAACCGACATTGGGCCAAAAGCTGCCATGAATTCCGGTATTACGAAAACCTGGTTGAAATGCCCTCCGCCGCAGCCGTGTCACAGCCCGATGCGCAGGTGCCAGCGGCATCACCCGAGCCGGCGGACCCTGCTGCCGACATGTTCAGGCGCGCGATCAGGTTGCTGTCCGAGACCAAAGGCGATGTTTGGGTGAACAAGGGGTCCATCTGGCACATGATCAAGCGGCTGGACCCGACCTTCGACACCAAGGACCATGGCTACGCCAGTTTTTCTGCGATGGTGAAGGCATTTGACTCGCTGATTGAAATCAGAAAAGGTGACTCTGATCAGGTGGTCAAACTGAGATGAACCGTTTGCCGGTGCTGTATTCGTTTCGGCGCTGCCCCTACGCCATCCGGGCACGTATGGCACTGCGTTATGCGGGTGTGCCGGTGGATATTCATGAAGTGGCCTTGCGGCAAAAACCCGCAGCGCTACTGACCGCATCGCCCAAGGGCACGGTGCCAGTGCTGATCACCCCTCAGGGCGAGGTGATCGACCAGAGCCTGGATATCATGCGATGGGCACTGCGCCAGAGCGACCCGGACAATTGGCTCGGTCCGGGCCCATCCGACGAAAACGAACCCTGGCTAGCGCTGAACGACGACACATTCAAGCCCCTGCTGGACAGTTACAAATATGCCGGACGCTACCCGGAGCGCACGCCCATCGAGCACCGACGCTGCGCGCTGGCAGCCATGATCCAGCCGATGGAAGCGCAGTTGCAAAAGACACCGTGGCTCCTGGGGCCCCATATTTCAGTGGCTGATGTGGCTCTGTTTCCGTTTGTGCGGCAGTTTTCAGGGGTTGACAAGGCCTGGTTCGACGAGCAGCCGTTGCCCGCGTTGCAGACCTGGCTCCATACATGGCTGTCGTCGCCCCTGTTCAATGCCGTGATGGAAAAGACCCCATCAAAAGACCCTATTAACCACGATTCCTACAACCCCGACTCCATTAAACTGGCGGTATGAAAAATCACTCCACATTGCTCTCGACCCTGACCCTCGCCGCCATGGTCGCCCTGTCTGCTCAGGTCAACGCTGCTGATATGGAAACCCTGCCCTCCGGCGTGAAGGTTCGCCACACCACCGTGGGCACAGGCGCCAATCCCAAGGCGACTGATTCGGTGAAGGTTCATTACCGTGGCACGCTGGCCGATGGCAAAGAGTTTGACAGCTCTTACAAGCGCGGCGCCCCGGCCACGTTTCCACTGAACCGCGTGGTGCCCTGCTGGACCGAAGGCATGCAAAAAATCAAGGTGGGTGGCAAGGCAACCCTCACGTGCCCTCCCGCCACAGCCTATGGTGATCGTGGTGCGGGTGGTGTGGTGCCACCTAATGCCACGCTGACATTTGAAGTCGAATTGCTTGCCATTGAAAAGTAGTGGGCGAACAGTCCACGATGCGCAGGTTATGAAATCATGGCCCGGCGCACCTCGTGCTCATCAATCGAGCGCGCAGCACCGAAGCCGGCAACGTGCCGGGCCTGCACAGCGGTAATCGCAAAGAACATGAAGTCACCCAGCTGCGTCATCGGCTCGGCCTCTGGAAATCGGTCCAGGTACGCATCGTGACTGGCCTGCCAGGATTCACGCCCCGGCTCCAGCTTTTTGGCTTTCCCCGCCAGCGTTACCCGAGCCAGAGCATGCACCGGCTCACCCGTGACTTCAGACTCCATCACCATCAATGACACGCTGTGCCGGGCAAGCAGGTTGGCCGTATGCGGGGCCAGACCGCTGACGTGAATGATGAAGGCTCCCTGCATGGGCTCCAGCGCAAAGGGCACCATCGACACGAACGCCGTGCCGTCGACTCCAACGGTTCCCAGCGACGCGACTCGACGGGTGTGCAGCAGCACACGCAAAGCCTGGGTCAGTCTGGAATCATGGGTCATGTCGACGGCTTCACCTTGATTTGCCTGGTTACGTGTTGAATCAGTCCCTGGCAGGCATCTTCCACCAGATCGAGCACGTGTTCAAACCCCTTTTCGCCACCATAGTACGGGTCGGGCACAACGGGACTGTCATGGATGAGGCAAAACTCGGTCAGGCGACGCACCTTGCGCTGATGCAAGGGCGGGCATTCATCCTGAATCAGCGCCAGGTTGTCCCAGTCCATCGCGAGGATCAGGTCATGCGCTTCAAAGTCGGCGTCCTGAATTTGCCTGGCGCGCAGAGCCGAGAGGTCATACCCGCGTCGGGAAGCATGTTCCTGTGAACGATCATCCGGCGGGCTGCCAGGGTGGTAGTTGTGCGTGCCGGCAGAATCCACCCGTACCTGATCGGCCAGACCGTGATCGATGATCTTTTGCTGAAACACACCATGCGCAGTCGGACTGCGGCAGATGTTGCCCATGCAGACAAAGAGAATGGAATAGACGCGCGGATTCATGTCGGATCGGTTCGGACGCGGCGGCTGGCGCGCACCCGCTGTGCGCCTGGCACACCCAGCTGCGGATGCAGATAACCGGCCACGCCCCACGCCGCCAGCAAGCCCAACCCGCCCACGGCGAACACACCGGCAACCGGAGCGAACTGCAGCGCCAGCCAGGCCATGCCAGGGGACAGGATACCTGACACATCGCGAAAGCTGGAATACACCGCAGACATTTCAGTGCGCTGTGATGGCTTGACGGACATCAAAAACGGCAGGCCACCACACACGTCGAGCAACACCAAAAACACCGAGCCCAGCACCAGCATAGCCACGGTAGCCCAGGGCAGCGGCGACACCAGCGCACCCAGAATAAAACAGATGCCGCTCAGCAAAAAGCCGGTGCGCACAGCCCTGCGTACCGACCGGCGCTGGATCCAGCGCAGCATGAGTGGAGCGAGAAACAAACCCGCATTGGCCAAAGAAGTGGCTAAACCACCTACTTGATCACCCAACCCGTTTTGTACGGCAAAAATGCCGACATACACGATGTACAACCACCAGCCGCAGGACCGCATGACGGTAAAAAACCAACCGGCCACGAGCCGGGGCTGGGAGAAAAAGCGTCGCAGGAACACGAGGGGGTTGTGTGAAGCCTTGCGGTTGTTTGCCAGCTGGTGCACACGAGCATTACCCAGGCGCATCCTCCAGATCAAGCCCAGCATGCCCATGGCGCCAAGCGCCACGATGACAAAAGGCGCACCGCTCCAGAACTGCATGAGCCAGACGCCCAGCACTGGTCCCACTGTCCAGCCCACCCCGCCGTAGAGCAAACGAAGCGACTCCAGTCGCCCGAAGTCGGGTTTTGCAACATGGTCCAGCACGTAAGCGTTGAAGCACACAAATGCGGTTGCTGCGGCCATGGCATGGCACACCAGCGCAGCGGTAGTTGCTTTGCCACCCACCATGCCAAAAACTGCAGATAACAGATAGAGCGAAAGGCCCAGCGTATAGACCCAGCGCCGTGGCAGGTAGCGCGTCAACATCGGAACAGTCAGCGCTGTCAGTAGTGAAAACACGCCCACCCCGAAGTACCACTTGGAGACCACTACCGCATCGCCCCAGGCGCGGTACATCACAAGCGGATAGACCGCGAGAACAATACCCCGAACAACGGCTTCAAACCCCGCGATCACCGCAAAGCCCAGCACTCCGGGAGCAGGAGGTCGATGCAGAAATCGGATTATGGACATCAGGTGCGCGCGCATTGCCATGAGTATCCCACCACGAAGCCAGAAAGACACTCCGACAAACCAGCTAAAGGGTGTGAGTCACCTTCTGAATTCGCTTGGGCGTGTCCGGATTGCGCTGTCGAAGACGTGCGACGTCGTCTACAAGCAGGTAGAGGGTCGCCAGGGCACATGCCGGGTGCAGAACGAAATGGGATGCGGGCACGAGTTGAATATCCGCAGAGCTATGCATGCCTGCGATTTGCACCTGAACGCCTTCGCCTTTGAGAAAAGCTGCACACTCAAGCAGTTCCGCCTCACCCGGGCCCGCCAGCGCCAGCACCAGCGCATGGGTTCGGGCATCCATCAGCTCCATGGGGCCGTGCTTCAACTCGGCGGAAGAAATGGCCTCAGCGTGGATACCGCAGGTTTCCTTGAATTTCAGCGCGACTTCCTGAGCAACGGGGTATCCCGGGCCACGGCCAATCACAAACAGGTTGCTGGCTTTTGCCAGGATGTTTGCCGCGAGCAGAGAGTCAACCCGGGTAGATTCCCGGAGCTGTTCCGGCAGGCTCACAAAGGCATGTGACATGTTGCCAGATTTACCGAGCGCGGCGGCCAGACGGGCAGCGCCTACAAATTGTGCAATGACCGATTTGGTAGCGGCTACGGCTTCTTCCGGCCACGCGTGCAAGGCTATGGGCCATTTGACAATGTGCGCCAGTGGCGAAGCCATGTCATTCACAAATGCTGCAGTGCGCAAATTTTGTGCCCCAAAAGCATGGGCTACCGCTAAAAGGTCCGGACTTTGGCCACTCTGCGAGAAAGCCACCAGCCAGGCGTCGCTGAAATTCAATGGCGCATGGTAGACAGAGACCAGTGACGGGGGAAGGGACATCACCATGCGCCCGGTAAGCAGGGCCATCGCAGTTGAAAAATACGCTGCGGCGCAATCAGAGCTACCTCGCGCAACAGTCAGGCACGCGTCGCCGGGAGAAGATCGCATCGCCTGGGCCAGCTTTTCAATTCCGGTGGTTTCCGATTCAAGAAATCGGGCGACACAGTCAGGAGATTCTTTCGCCTCACGCCTCATATTAGTGGTCATCGATTGCGACTCCGTGAATGCAAACGCGTTTGACGTTCAGTTGCTCATCGAGCACCACTACGTCGGCGCAGGCACCGATCTGCAGCCGGCCAATCGCGTTATTGCCCAGAAAGTCTGCGGGAAAGGTGGACAGCCGCTGCACAGCTTCCCGCAGTGGAAGCCCCAACCCCACCAGATTGCGTAATGCCTGATCCATCGTCAGAGCGCTGCCAGCGAGCGTGTTATTGGCCAGACGCACGGAGCATTGGTATTTGTAGACACTGTGTGTGCCAAGTCGATAAGTGCCGTCCGGCATGCCAGTGGCCGCCGTTGCGTCGGTCACCCCATACAGCTTGGGAATGGCACGACGTGCTGCGAGGATTGCTCCAGGATGAACATGCTCAAGGTCTGGGATGATCTCAGCATATTCAGCATGCGCGAAAGCCGCTCCTACTGCGCCGGGACTACGATGGTGTAAGCCGGTCATGGCATTAAAGAGATGGGCAAAACCGGTAGCACCGTAGTTCATCGCTTCCTTGACTTGTTCATAGCTGGCATTGGTGTGACCAATCTGAACAAGAATGCCTTGGGATCGCAGCCATTTGATTGCCTCAACATGGCCGGACACCTCCGGCGCCAGCGTGACTAGTTTCACATCGACAAGTTGATGCAAATACGTCAGTTCAACCGGGTCGAACGGCCGCGAGTGGCTGGGCTGCGCCCCAAGCTTTTCGGGGCTTATGTAAGGCCCTTCCAGATGCATGCCGAGGGTCCGTGCGCCACTGACCCGCAGTTCCGGCTGACACCTTTGAATGGCCTCAACGGAGCGGCGGAGTTGCTGCGGATCTGATGTGACGGTTGTAGCCAGTAGAGAAGTGGTGCCGTGCCGTGCATGAAAGGCTGCAATGGCGATGGAGGAGTCTTCGCCTTCCATGAAGTCACGACCGGCGCCACCGTGCACGTGCAGGTCAACGAATCCTGGCACGATCAAGGCACCAGATTTGAGGGCAACATCTTCAGTAACGGGAACCCCCTCCACGCCAGAGACGATTCCATCGCGCATCTCCAGTCGGCCCAAAATAAACCCCTGCGGAGTAAGAACCGCACCGTCCAGATACTGGACTGAATTCCGGCTCGGAATGTTCAAAGTGAAGTTTCCATTTGATCTACCCAATGTCCAACGCCGATCAGACCCGCGTCTGCTTGCAGTGCTGCTCGCCTAACGGGAACCTGAAATAGGAGTGGGAGCGATTTCTGCGCGGCCACGATGGTCTCAATCATGCCAGCCGCAAGACCGACACTACCGCCAATGCGCACCTCTTCCAAGCCTAAGGTTGCGTGGGCATCGGCAATTTGATGAGCAACCGCCAGCGCAGCCGTCGAGATAATCCTCAGGCAGGTCGGGTCGCCAGCGTGAAATCCAGCAAATACGGCGGCAGCGTCCATGTTGGCACCGGTTATATGGGTAGCCTGGCGCGACAGCGCAGCCCCAGATGCGACAGTCTCGAGGCAATTGAGTCGTCCACAACCACAGAGGGAGTCGCCGTCCAGAGCCTTGACGCTGGAACTGACATGCCCCACGTGTCCAGCCAAGCCGAGGTGGCCCATGAAAAGACCCCCGTTGAGTACGAGACCACCTCCAACCCCCGTCGAAAGCGTGATGAAAAGAAGGTTTTTCGGTCGCCTTCCGCTGGCAACGAATTCACCCCATGCTGCGGCTTGGGCGTCGTTGAGCAGAAAGACCGGGCAACCCCAGAGTTCCTGCAAGAAAGGGGCAAGCGGGTAACCGTTCCAATACGAAATCACATTCTGGTTAATCGCCTTTATGGTGTGGCCATCTGTAGAGCCGGTAACCGCAACACCCAGGCGGCCCGCGTCAGGGAATGCCTCTGCGATTGATTGGATGGCTGAACGCCATTCGCCTTCGCCAGCTGGCATGACAATCTGCTTTCGATCACGCAGCGCGCCCTTAACCCAGCGGGCGACGGCAATCTTGGTGCCACCAATATCAAGGACAACCATGGGCGTTCGATGCGGTCCGGACAGCTTTGACAAACCAATCGGTGATGTGTTCTATGCGTGTGATAGCCGAACCAACTGTAACGGCTTGAGCTCCATCACGCAGCGCTTGCGCGGCCTGCTCAGGCGTTCGTATTCTGCCTTCCGCAACCACCCAGCAACCCTGTTTGCTGAGCTGGCGTATCAAGGGCCAATCCGGCGGCGCGTCATCCGCGCATAAAGTCTCAGCGGTGTAACCAGACAAGGTACTTCCCACGAAGTCGAAACCCAGGCGATGAGCGGCCAGCCCGTCAATGTTTGTAGAACAGTCAGCCATCGCGTGGCGTCGGTGGTAGCGTATCCGGTCGAGCAGATCCTGAAGCGGTACTGGGCGGCTGCGCTGCGTGGCGTCGACGGCGATCACCGCCGCACCAGCGTGACATAACGCGTCGACATCATCCATTTCAGGGGTGATTCGCACGTCGCTGTCCAACAGGTCCCGCTTGATGATGCCCACCACGGGAAGCGTTACGCGGGAAACCACCTTCTGCACACGTAGCGCACCTTCAACGCGCAAGGCGTGTGCGCCGCCGGCCTGGGCTGCCAGAGCCATCGCCACAACAATTTCGTCGTGGTCCATTGGGCTTCCAGCCAGAGGCTGGCAAGAAACGATCAATCCACCTTGCAAGCCCTTCTGCAAAGGGGACATCAAGACAAACCTAGCGACATGAGGTGTTCTTTAATACGGGCCTGGACGGTGTCGGGGATCGGGCGATTTGGGCGCCGCATGTGGCCGTGTTCAAAAATGCCTTTGTGCTTCAACGCAACTTTAAAACTGCCCACACCTGCGGCGCCGGGGCTCAATTCCGACCCGCTCCAGAACACCATTTGAAACAGATCTATCAAACGCTCCTGCTCACGCCTTGCCGCTACGGCATCACCACGCGCGGCAGCATCATATAAGCGCACATAGGCATGGGGGTCCACATTGGCCAACCCAGGCACGCATCCACTGGCGCCGGAAAGGATGGCGGTATCTGCGACTATTTCTGATCCGGTGAAAAGCCGGAAGTGCGGTTTGTCCTTGAAGTCGTGAATCAGCATCCGGAAACCGCCCTCGTCGCCGCTGCTATCCTTCAAGGCACAAATCAGGCCCTCACGCGCAAGGTTGTGCACTGTATCGCGCAACAGCTTGATATTCACGCACACAGGAATATCGTAGGCCACAACAGGCAGGCCAATTTCACCATGCATATATCGAAAGTGATCGATCGTTTCGGCTTGGTTGGTGCGAGTGTAGTAGGGCGCTGTGACGACCAACCCGTCAACCCCAAGGGATTTCGCGAGACGGGCATGATTTAGACAAACGTCCGTGGCAGCATCCATCACGCCAGCGACTACAGGAACTTTTCCATTGACTTCGGCCAGCGCTGTTTCTAGCACCCTGCCCCGGTCTTTGGCGTCGAGCAGGACGCATTCGCTCGTAGAGCCCAGCAGAAACAACCCATGAACGCCGCCATCGAGCAAATGGCGGATCAGGCGTTTGAGAGAAAGCGTATCCACAGAGCCGTCGGCGTGGTACGGCGTTGCAACAGGGGGGACGATACCTTTGAAACGATCGATGAAATTCATTTAGAGCTTTCTGGTTCAGGAAAGAAAGAGATTGGGCAGGAAGGTGACCGTGCCGGGAAAAAGAATCATGATTCCCAACACCACCAACAGCGGGATCAGCCAGGGTAGTACGGCCACGGTGAGCCGATGCACAGGCAACTGATGGCTTTGTGCGACGACAAACAGCACCATGCCCATTGGAGGTGTTAGTGTGCCGATCATCAGCGTGAAAATTACGACGACGCCAAAATGAACGGGATCAATACCAAAACTTGCCGCGACGGGAACCAGCGAGGGCACTAGGACCAGCAACAAGGCCAACACCTCGATAAAGCAGCCCAATACAAGAAGCATGGCGCAAACCATCAGCAAAAAGCCGGTGGGGCCGCTGGCCATGCCAAGAAAAAGAGTGGCCATCTGCTC
>JAKQJK010000174.1 GCA_029561195.1 Pseudomonadota bacterium | reverse complement strand
TGTAAAAAAGGCCTGCAGCCGAAGCCGCAGGCCAAAACCAGGGGACAGAATAGAGAAGCCGGGATCAGTACTGGCGGCTGGGGAACTCTTTGGCCGCAGTTTCCATGGGGTAGACACCGTCCTTACCGATGATCCGGCGAGGCACAGTCTTGCCAGCTGCGATGTCCTTGGCGGTGGCCATGACCAGAGGTCCCAACAGCGGGCTGCATTCCACGCTGACGTTGAGTTTGCCTGCAATCATGGCTTCGAACGCACCTTTCACCCCGTCCACCGAGATGACCAGAATATCTTTGGCGGGCTTGAGACCGGCTTCCTCGATGGCCTGGATCGCGCCGATGGCCATGTCGTCGTTGTGTGCGTAGAGCACATTGATCTTCTTGCCTTCTGCCTTAAGGAAAGCTTCCATGACTTCCTTGCCCTTGGCACGGGTGAAGTCACCCGTTTGCGAGCGGATGATTTTGATGTTGGAGTTTCCCTTGATGGCAGTTTCAAAGCCCTTTTTACGGTCAATCGCTGGCGCTGAGCCCACGGTGCCTTGCAGCTCGACTACGTTGATGTCGCCTTTGAGGGTCTTGGCCCGCTCCATCAGCCACTGGCCTGCCATCTCGCCTTGCTTTACAAAGTCAAAACCAATGTGCGTTACGTACAAGGACGTATCTTTGGAATCTACCGAGCGATCCATCAATATCAATGGGATCTTGGCATCCTTGATTTCTTTCAGCACGGTATCCCAGCCAGATTCCACGACGGGCGTTAGCGCGATCACATCCACCTTTTGGGCTATGAAAGAACGCAGGGCCTTGATCTGGTTTTCCTGCTTTTGCTGCGCGTCGGAAAACTTCAGTTCAATTCCCGCTGCGGCAGCTGCAGACTTCATGGAGTTGGTGTTGGCGGTGCGCCATTCACTCTCGGCACCAATCTGACTAAAGCCCACCACAATTTTCTTCTGTGCGAATACGCTCAAAGGCAGGGCACCCGCAACGGTGGCTGCAACGGCGGCAGTGATCAGGGTACGTCTGTTTTGTTTCATGTTGTCTCCTCAAATAAAACGGGGCATTAGGGGTGACTGCCAAACCGCCCGTTGTCGGTTGTGCAGTCGGAAGCTGCTGCATTCAAGCTGCAAACCGGGGACACCGGCGAATGATAGAGGCGAGAGCTATATTCATCTAATAGATATTTTCATAATATACATACCTGTTTTAGGATTGTCGTAAACCCTCGGATTCTCTGATTTAAAACCTGATTTGAGATTTAATAAGTTCGTTTATTAGCCTCTTTTTTGACATTGCAAATAGAGTATTTGAATCTACAAATTCAATGCTTTCATTTATCAATAAGCGTTGATAGGATGCCAGTGCTCAAACACCCGCCTGAACCATGACCCACTTTGAACACCCCATCGTCTGGTTGACCTACGCCGGACAACGCCTGGGGCTGGTGCCCAGTCTGGGCGGCGGTGTAGCCGCCTGGCAGCTGGAGCGGCGCCCGGACCTGTTGGATTTATGGCGACCCTGGGATGGACGCAACCCCGACATGTATTCCCTGGCTTCGTTTGCCATGGTGCCGTGGTCCAACCGCATCAGCAAAGGTGGCTTTGATCACGATGGCCAGTTTTATCCCATGGTCTGCAATCGCCTGGGCGAGCCTTATCCCATTCATGGCGACGGCTGGCTGCAGCCTTGGACGCTGAAGCAGCCCGCGGACGATACGCTGGTCATGTCGCTGCAGTCGCATCAATTTGCCGGTAACCCTTACGAATATGAGGCCACGCAGACTTTCCGTCTGGTCCAGGGTGGGTTAGACCAGACCGTGCGTGTTACCCATACCGGTTTCGACCCCTTGCCCTATGGGTTGGGCCTGCACCCCTGGTTCTTGCGTACGCAGCGCGCCTGGCTTCACGCCGATGTGCAAGGCGTCTGGCTCAGCGGTGCAGACCCCTTGCCTCTGATGCACACCACGGATTTTCCGCCCGGTTGGGACTTGGGCAACGGCGTGGACGTAAACGGCACGCTGGTGGACAACGCGTTCACGGGTTGGTCTGGCGAGAGTGTGATCCGCTGGCCCGAGGACCGTTTGCAACTCACGATGCGGGTACCAGCCGTGCAGCAGGCGGCGCAGGTAACCGGTGCGGCTTCGGGCTACTGTCTTTTGTACCGTCCGCCAGGCGGCCCGGCATTTTGCTTTGAACCGGTCACGCACCCCATTGATTCATTTCATGCGCCGGATCGGGCAGGGCTGAAGGTCCTCAACACAGGCGAAACGCTGACATTGCATGTCGAGTGGCGGTTTCAGACATTGGTCTGAGTCCACCGCCTAAGTGAAAACAGTGCACTATTATTTTGATAGCTATTCACGCATATATGGCGAGAGCTAGCGGCCAATTCGACGTGATAAAAAGGGTGAAATTACCCTCAGGCCAGTGCCGCCTCAATGTCCTTGGCCATGCTGGCGGGCGCATCCTGCGGCGCATATCGTTTGATGACCGCGCCGTCCTTGCCCACCAGAAACTTGGTGAAGTTCCACTTAATGGCTTTGCTGCCCAGCAGGCCGGGCGCTTCAGCCGCCAGCCACTGGTACAGCGGGGCGGCGTTGGCGCCGTTTACGTCAATCTTGGCCATCATCGGGAAGCTCACGCCGTAATTCAGCTGGCAAAACTCGGCGATTTCTTCGTTTGACCCGGAGTCCTGCGCGCCAAACTGGTTGCATGGGAAACCCAGCACCACCAGCCCCTTCTTGCCATAGGTCTTGTGCAGTTCTTCCAGCCCGACAAACTGGGGCGTGAAGCCGCAGGCGCTGGCTGTGTTGACGATCAGCATAGCCTTGCCTTTGAATTGGCTCAGAGGCACCGATTTGCCGGTGATTTGCAGGGCTTCAAAATCGTATATGGTGGTCATGACGTCTCCAGGGAACAGCTTTCAACCGTGCAGGTTGTCGTTGCGGGCGATGTCGATCAGGTGTTCAACCTCGGCGCGGTAGTTCACAAGATTGCTGGCGTGCCAGCGCTTGATCAGCCACATCACACCGGCAATCACCACGCCAAAGGCCGTGATCGCTCCAAAGGTGGGCAAGCCCAGCCCGGTGGACAGACTGTAAGCAGCACCCAGTGCGAGGATGCACGCCTGTTCATTGAAGTTCTGTACTGCGATGGAACGCCCGGCGCCCATCAGGTTGTGCCCGCGATGCTGCAGCAGGGCATTCATCGGAACCACCAGAAAACCGCCCAATGCACCTAGCAGGATGAGAAACGGTGCGGCCAGCCACACATTGTCTATAAGGATCAGCAGAATGATCAGGACGCCCATGCCAATACCCAGCGGAATGACGCGCGGGCCGTCTTCCAGCCGCATGCGAACGGAAGCTACCACCGCGCCCACTGCCATGCCGATGGCGACCACACCTTGCAGGGCCGACGCCTGCGTGACGCTGTAGCCCAGTGCAGCAGCAGCCCAGGCCAGCACAATGAACCGAAGATTACCGGCCACACCCCAGATGAGCGTGGTGGCTGCCAATGAAATCTGCCCCAGCTTGTCACGCCACAAGCGGGCGTTGCAGGTCCAGAAATCTGGCAGCAGTGACGCCAGCCGTTTGGGCAATGGCCGCATCTCGACGCCGGTGTCGGGAATGTGGGTATTGAACCAGGCCGCCAGCAGATAGACAAAAATCAGCACGCTGATGGCGGCTTCAGGCGCGGAATCGATGCCGGTATTGACCAGCGGAAAGTCAAGCGCCAGCAGCCGGGTGGACAGGTAGTAACCCACCAGCTGGCCACCCAGCAGGACGCCCAGAATGATGGATGCGATAGTCAACCCTTCAATCCAGCCATTGGCTTTGACCAGTTGCGAGGCGGGCAATAGCTCGGTGAGGATGCCGTATTTGGCGGGGGAGTAGGCGGCTGCTCCGAGGCCCACGATGGCATAGGCCATCAACGGGTGGGTGCCAAACAGCATCATCAGACAGCCAAAAATCTTGATGAAATTGCTGAACAGCATGACGCGGCCCTTGGGCATGGAGTCGGCGAATGCACCCACGAATGGCGCCAGGATCACATAAAACAGGGCAAACATCGGCACCAATGCGGCTTGCTGCCATTCGGGGGCGCCGCTGGTTCTCAATAGCTGTACCGCCCCCACAAACAGGGCGTTGTCTGCCAGCGAGCTGAAAAACTGCGCCGACATGATCGTGTAAAAGCCGCGTTTCATTCAGTAGTAGTGGGGTCGCTGACAGGGTCAACGCCGTGGGTATTTGATCTGGGCTCCAACGTCGGCTGGTTATATCACGGACAGAGGTGCCCAATTCTGTTTACAGTCTGCCTGTTTACCGCCTTGACAAATCCACCATGCCCCGTCCAATTCAAGCCACCATCCACACCGACGCCCTGCGCCACAACCTGGCACGGGCACGGGCTGCCGCCCCGGACGCCCGCGTATGGGCGGTGGTCAAAGCAAACGCCTATGGCCACGGCATTGAGCGGGCCTTTGAAGGCCTGCGCGGGGCAGATGGCTTTGCGCTACTGGATTTGCAGGAGGCCGAGCGCGTGCGTGCGCTGGGCTGGCGCGGCCCCATCCTGCTGCTCGAAGGGGTGTTCGAGCAGCGGGACCTGGAGCTGTGCTCCCGGCTGGACCTCTGGCATACCGTGCATTGCGATGAGCAGATCGACATGCTGGCTACGCACAAGACGAATGTGCCACACCGCGTATTTCTGAAAATGAATTCGGGCATGAAC
>JAKQJK010000167.1 GCA_029561195.1 Pseudomonadota bacterium | reverse complement strand
CTTGAAGATTGGTCATGCTGACGTTGCCGCGTTGGGTGGGAAGGCAATGTTCAATACGTGCGAACTGCTCGGGCGTGATTTCCATGCGAGCAAGTATCGGCCTTGATACACAGTCCGTCCATTAGTGTTAACACGCCCTAGGTCGCCAAAAGAATAGAACGCGTTGTTGGCCTTGGGCAGGCGCGTCCCGAGTGACACCGCGCGACCATAGTGAAAAGGAACCATGATGTCATCCGAATTGAAACCGACGCCCCTGCGGACCATTGACAGGGAACAACTGCGCAGAGACTTCGCGGCCACTGCCGCAAGGCAGGCTGAGTTGACCCATCAGGGTCAGAAACTGCTGGCCCGCATCCGTCCAAGTTCCAAGTACTACGGACAAGGCCAAGAAGACGCGCTGTTTGCCGTGTGCATCGGTCCGAGCGGGGAGTACAGCGTGTTGGGCGGCCCAGGAGGTCAATATCGCCTGTCTGATGTCGACCTGTTTGCTGTCTTTGACGAGAGCAGGCCTCCCACTCAGATCACCGCGCTTCCGTAGAAAACGCGCAACGTAGAACACACATGACCACCAAGACAACCTGGCTACTGCGCCCGAACTGAAAGCCGCAGCCGTCTCCCTAGACGTTTTGCAAAGCGCATGTAGCGACCGAACTGGACCGGACTGCCCCGCTACCAACTCTATCGCGCAAGCCCCCGCTGTGAAGCCCGCGCCTCCTGCAGTTGCACCTCGGCCAACTGCTCAGTACTGGCAAGCCGCCGGGGCGCTCGCCAAGTACGGCATCCTTCACGTGAGTCCTTCGGGCGTTGGCTACAGGGCAACGGCCCTCAAGGCGAGCTGCTCCGGAAGATTGAACTGTGAAAGAGCCTGTGGGTATCCCTCGTACTGGAACTGGTCCCCGGCCACGAGGAATTCGGACACGAAGGAAAAGTCTTCTTCAATCAGCCAGCGATGTCGTGCACAAATCCCGATGTACTCGGCCACGGCCCTTCCCACATTCGCGCGTTCCGTTCGCCCGTTGGATGATGCAAGTGGAATCCACAGTGCGTAAGCTCGCATCAGATGCAGGTACTCACGCCAAAAGTCCTTGAATCTCGCGCCGTCAGGGAGTACCTGCTCGAACACCATGGCGGCCTGCAGCATCGCGTGTGGGCATCCACGTCGGCCAATGGACGCAAGTCGATTGGCGTAGCCGTCAACCGGCCTTGTCAACTTAACGCCGTATTGGCGAAGTGAGAGCTGGTGAAATGGTGCTCAGACTGCGGTAGACGGATTTTGGGTAACGCCAGTGACGAGATGCCAGATAGCGAAGCGTCTGGCGAGTTGATTACGATAGCGCACAGCGCCGAGTTGGTGGCGCTTGATGGCGAAATGCTGTCGGATCGGTCCGAAGCTGGACAGGAATGTTTGCGTTCGTCCTGGCGAGCGAAAGCCTTTCATGCGCCGTTCGCGTTCGCGTGTTGGCTGATGACTATTCTCGGCCCGGTTGTTGACCCGGGCTGCAGCTTTGACGAACACATGCTTGACGTCAGCCAGTTCGGGAATCTCGACTTTCGCCGCCGGATAGCTGCGTAGCTGGTCGGTGACGATCTTACGCGGGCCATTTGGATATTGGGCCAGCAGACGCTGGAAGAAGCGCTTGGCTGCCGCCTTGTCGCGGCGTTTCTGCAGCAGGATATCGAGCTCAGCACCATGCTGGTCGATGGCGCGCCACAGCAGATAAGGCTCACCGCCGACATTGACGAAGACCTCGTCGAGATGCCACGTTGCGCCGGGAGCAGGCCTGGCCTGCTTTACCCGATGGGTAAAGTGCGCGCCGAACTTGTCACACCACCGCCGGATCGTTTCGTAGCTGACGACCACGCCGCGCTCGAAGAGCAGCTCTTCGATATCCCTCAAGCTCAACTGAAATCGGAAATACCAGCGCACCGCGCGACTGATGACGGCGTCTGGAAAACGATGGCGGTGGTAAAGGGGCTTGGATGTCTGCATCGATCGACTTTACCAGCTTCAATCGTTACCGTGACAATGCCGTGCCGA
>JAKQJK010000162.1 GCA_029561195.1 Pseudomonadota bacterium | reverse complement strand
GTTGCAGACTGCAGTTTCCGTATCGCTGGTATTCAGCGTGATTTCCGTGCACAGGTTGGAGGAGTGAATGACTCCGGCATGTTGCTGTGGCGAGCGCACATTGCATGCATCCTTGAACGTAATCCATGGATGGCCGGTCTCGAACAGCATGGTAAGCATCTTGCGCCACAGGTCAGCTGCAGGCAACGTCCGCGCCGGCTTGATTTCGCCTCGTGCTGCTTTCTCTTCATAAGCAACATAGGCTTTTTCGAAATCAGCCCCGAACTTGTCGTGCAGATCCGGCACATTGGAGGGTGAGAAAAGAGTCCACTGACCTTTTTCCATGACCCTGCGCATGAACAGATCCGGGATCCAGTTCGCTGTATTCATGTCATGGGTACGGCGTCGATCATCACCAGTGTTCTTGCGCAACTCCAGAAATTCTTCAATATCCAGGTGCCAGGTTTCCAGATAAGTGCAGACGGCCCCTTTGCGCTTGCCACCCTGGTTCACGGCGACGGCCGTGTCATTGACGACTTTCAAAAATGGCACCACGCCCTGTGATTCACCATTGGTCCCCTTGATGTGTGAGCCCAATGCGCGAACACGCGTCCAGTCATTACCCAAGCCACCGGCAAATTTGGAAAGCAGGGCGTTTTCCTTGATGGACTCGTAGATGCCATCCAGATCATCTGGCACGGTCGTCAGGTAGCAGCTGGAGAGCTGCGAACGCAGCGTGCCGCTGTTGAACAGGGTTGGTGTGCTAGACATGAAGTCGAAACTGGACAGCACTTCGTAAAATTCGATGGCACGCGCTTCACGGTCGATCTCATTGAGTGACAGACCCATTGCAACCCGCATGAAGAAGGCCTGGGGCATTTCAATGCGAGTCTTGCCGATGTGCAGGAAGTAGCGGTCATACAGCGTCTGCAGACCAAGGTAATCAAATTTCAGATCCCGCTCAGGCTTCAACGCAGCGCCCAGGCGCTTCAGGTCAAACTGCTGCAGCTTTTCATCCAGCAACTCGGCGTCCACACCGCGCTTGATGAATTGCGGGAAATACTCAATGTAGGCTGGCCCCATCTCGGCCTGGTCCACATCTTTGCCCAACACTTCCTTGGCAATCGTATGAAAGAGCAGGCGTGCGGTAGCAAAGGTGTAATCCGGATCCTTTTCGATCAGCGTGCGTGCTGCCAGAACAGAGGCTTTGTAAACCTCGTCCATGGGTACGCCGTCGTATAGGTTGCGCATGGTTTCCGCCATGATCGGATCAGGCTTGATTTCGGCACCCAAACCAGAGCAAGCGTCCTGAATGATCTTTTGCAGGCGATTGAGATCCAGAACGATGCGTTGACCGTTGTCGATTGCGTGCAGGACCGGTGCAGATGGCGCTTCCTGAGTGGTCTTACGTGCGCGTTCCTGAGTCCGCTTTTCACGATAGAGAACGTAGGCGCGGGCAATTTCATGGTGACCACCGCGCATCAAGCCCAGTTCGACCTGGTCCTGAACGTCTTCTATGTGAAACGTGCCGCCACCAGGACGTGAGCGCATCAGCGCGCGAATAACGGCTTGTGTCAGGCCATCAACCATCTCGCGAACACTGGCCGAGGCTGCGCCTTGCGTTCCATGCACAGCCAGGAACGCCTTCATCATGGCGACGGCAATCTTGTTGGGTTCAAACGGCACAACGGCGCCATTGCGGCGAATGATCTGGTACTGCTGGAATGTCTGTACGGTGGTTGTGGCACCCATGTCAGAGCCATGAAGAGCGAGAACGCTGGTGTGAAGTGAGGCAGGCGTATTGGTGACGATTTGCATTATTTCCTCAATATGAGCAATGTTTTTTTCGGTCTCGCGACCATGGTTGGCGGAGTTATTCTGTTGGACGTCGATGAGCGCATCGCACACTATATCTGGGGTCCGGTCATATGGCAAGCCACTACCGGTAGTGTATCGCGTGGTTGCCTTACCCGAGTTCAAATCGATTGAAATGAAGGGTAAAAAGTAACCCTCCGGCATCTTGATTTGTAATGGAAATCAGGCGCTGAACGTTGCCAAATCAGAGACTCATTGACCAAACCCTTTAATCAAGCGGGTTCGCAGAAGGTTTCCCCGGGATATGCACATGTGGCTTCAGTTTTTGATCAAACAACAGTGAGAGGGGATGATTCGCCACCGCGGGCGTGAGCAGGCCAGGCTAGGGAAAATACTGATCATCCCACCCAAGCGACTGTTGCAAATGTGCCCAGTTAAAACCCGAACCAGGATCGATTTTTCTTTGTGGAGCGATGTGCTCATGTCCGGCAATATAACGAATGGGGTATTGCAACGGAATTGCAGAACACAGACTGGCGAGCGCCTCATATTGGGGCACTTCAAAGCAATCCCCTTCAAGGCCTTCCAGTTCGATGCCAATTGAATCATCGTTGCAGTTGTCACGCCCTCGGTAGCAAGACTTCCCTGCATGCCAGGCACGATCATTGCAGCTGACGAACTGCCAGAGGTCGCCGTTGCGCCGTATGTAGAAGTGGGACGACACTTCCATGCCGCGGATGGTCTGGAAGTAAGGATGCGCAGCCCAGTCGAGCGTGTTTGTAAATAGCGCCTGAACTTCGTTGCCGCCATACTGACCCGGTGGCAGGCTGATAGAGTGAATCACGATCAGATCAACCAGGGCAGATTCTGGTCGTGTCCCGAAATTCGGTGAGGGCAGCCGATGTGCAAATCGGTACCAGCCGTCTGTCCAGAGGGGCGAACTGGAGTTAACCACTTTGCTTGGGTTCTTCCGCAGAGTCGGACCCCTGCGGCATATCGATATTCAGCCTGGCGATGCGATACCGCATCTGCCGCAGGCTCAAACCAAGCCGTGAAGCGGCCGCAGTGCGGTTGTAGCCGGAATCCTCCAGGGCCTTAATCAATATTTCCCGCTCCTGCCGATCCAGATGGTGCTGCAAATCGCTGGGGATAGTGTCGGGTTCGTCACCCTGGCGCTCCGACATTTCAGGCTCTACGTCCCGATGGGCCGTGGGTCTGATGACCTCTTCGTCAATTTGCAGGTTCTCGGTGTCGCCGAGTGCCACGGCACGATGGAGCAGGTTTTCCAGTTCCCGAACGTTTCCGCGCAAGGGGTGTCGCGACACCTGCGCCAGCAGTGCTGAAGATAATACCGGCACATCGATACCCGCTTCGTCGGCGATGCGGTTGAGCAGTGCCATACACAGAGCCGGCAGATCTTCCAGCCTTTCCCGCAGAGGTGGGATATTGATCTCGATGACATTCAGCCGATAGAAAAGATCCTGACGGAACCTGCCAGCTTCAACTTCTGCAGCCAGATCTTTATGGGTGGCGCTGACGATCCGCACATCAACTGTTTCCTCCTGCGTAGCGCCAATGGCCCTCACACTGCGTTCCTGAATGGCGCGCAGCAGTTTGGACTGCATGGCCAGTGGAAGGTCACCAATTTCATCCAGAAACAGGGTGCCGCCTCGTGCGGCCTGAAAAAACCCGTCCCGATCCTGGGTCGCACCGGTGTAGGAGCCTTTTTTGGCCCCAAAAAACTCGGCTTCCAACAGGTTTTCCGGGATGGCACTGCAATTCACGGCCACTAAAGGCCCATCAGCTCGCTGGCTGTTCCCGTGCAGCGCGCCAGCGGCGAGTTCCTTGCCAGTACCAGACTCACCCCGTATCAAAACCGGCGCCATGCTACGCGCCACTTTCGCGATGCGCTCCTTTACCTGCCGCATGGCCGATGACTCCCCCACCATGCGTTGCAGGCTGACTTGGGCGTTAGTCAGCCGCTGTGGCGGTACCTCTGCCGTAGCGCGCAAAGATTGGCTGGAGCCGTTCTTAGGTGAAGGCTTTACATCCCGCACAGCGGAAGCTATAACTAGCCTAAACTGCTTCAGATCCACTGGTTTGGTGAGGTAATCGAATGCACCTGCTTTCAGGGACTCAACGGCATTTTCTGCAGATCCGTATGCGGTGATGACGACACAACGCTCCATTCGTCCCTGTTCGCGGATGTCCTTGAGCAGCGATGTGCCAAGCCCGTCAGGCAGGCGCATGTCAGTGATGAGTACGTCGAACGTGCGCTCAGCCAGTTGCTGGCGAGCCTCTTCTACCGTACCTGCCGTTTCAATCTTGTAGCCTTCGCGCAGGAGCGTCAATTCATATAACGTCCGCAGGTCTGGCTCATCATCTACAACCAGGATGCTTGCGTTGGGCGGTAAGTCTTTGATGCTCATGATTCGAGAGGCATTTTGTCAGACTTACCCGAACCATCAGACTCACGCCGGGATGGGCGGAACGTCACGAAAAATTCGTTGCCTTCAAGTTCCTGTTCTCGTGCCCATCGGCGTGATCGCTGGTAAGCGATGGTGGCGCCATGCCCTTCACATAGTTCCCGGCAGATATACAGACCCAGTCCGCTGGAGCGGCTCTCCGATGAGAAAAATGGTTCAAATAAATTGCGTTCAACGGACTGATCCATCTGGTCGCCATCGCTCCAGATACTCAATACTGCCTGGCCGGATGGCGCTGCACGCGTAGACACCACGATGGCTTCGTCCTTGTCTGATGCGTAGCGTTTCGCGTTGTCCAGCAGGTTCACCATGACACGGCGAAGATGCTCGGGATCAAAAGCCACGCTGGTATTTTCCAGCGAAGTCTGTAATTTCAGCAGCATTGTGGAAAACGACTGTTGCGCCCAATCACTGCAAACCCGGGCTGCAGCGCTATCCAGTAACAGGCTGGGCGACTGCATCTGTTGACCCTGGGATTTCACCCGCGCCAAATTCAGAATTTCATCGACCGTGCGCTCCAGACGCTTTGCGTTCTGGCGCACGATCTGGATTAGCTGACGCTGCTTGGGATCGGCAATATCCTCTTCCAGCAACGCGTTCGCCTGCACAATGGCCGCCAGCGGGTTGCGGATTTCGTGTGCCACGGCGGCAGACATGCGGCCCATGCTCGCCAGTTTCTCGGTTCGCATTTTGGCTTCTGATTCCCGCTGGTCCTGCAGAAAAATCACGCACAGGCTTTCTGAACTGCCGCCCATCGTGGGGGTCAATCGTGTGCGTGCCAGAATGCGCCGCGGTCCCTGACCTGGGTGGCGAATGGTCACCTCGGCTTGTTGGGGCGCCTTGCGCGCAAAACTCGTTCGCATCATTTCTGTCAACGGCCGCCATCCTGCTTCTGCAGTCAACTCAAATGACGTTGCCCGCAAAGCACGCTCGGATCCCAGCAGGTAACGCGCCGCTGGATTGGCCGAGCGAACCAGCCCTTTGGGGTCGGCTACCAGCACACCATCTGTCAGTGTTTCGATTACCAGCTCATTGACTTGTCGTTGTACCCTTGCAGCAAGCTGGCTGCGCCGGGAGCGCAATTCTTCGTTGGCCAGGCGGGTGGCAATCTGGTTGGCCAGCAGCGCGATTGCAAAGCAGCCCGCGCTGGTCAATGCGGCCTGTGCCAGCAAGGCGGCTACGTCCGCAGGGGGCTGCAATGCCACCCACGCCGCGTTGCCCAGCAGAATAAGCGTCACGCTTGCGGCGGTCCCCAAAGCCAGTAACAGCGAGCCCAGAACTGCCGCAACCAGCACGGGTAAACCAAACAAGGGTGAATAGTTGACCGTGGCGTTTTGCATGAACTGCAGCACGGCAAACACGCCAAGGTCCACGCCGATAATCGCCAGCCAGTGCCAGCCTAAGGTCTGACCAAGCTGGCGCCGCTTGAACAGTATCCGCACAGCCAAAGTGGCCGCCAGATACCCCACGCAGATCAGAATAAGCGATAGGCTGTGTGTCGGCGACAGCGCCATAACAACCAGCTGCAGCAACAGCAATACCACGGCAATGGTGACCCTCGCTGTCATGCAGCCACGCCACAACCGCTCCATTTCGTTGGGCCTCTCCACCCGTTCCGACGTCCCCATATCTAGAATCGAGGGGCCGAACCACGAGTGGCCTTCCACCGCTTGCCGGGCCATTCAGTCCTCCGCGCGGTGACGGTGATCGTTCCCGCAATACAGACCGAGGCGACCCTCCACCGCATCCCCTCTGGGAACATGAAGCGAACACAGCTGACATTGAATCATGTCTTGTGGGGAATCAGGTGCCGGGCCGGGGCGCTTGCCTTCCTGTTTGGGCAGGCGATTGGAACGCCAAAGACCAATTCCGAACAACACCACTACCAATACGAGCAGGTATTTCAAGATGCGCGCCCCAGAACCACTTCAAGCACAAAGCGCGAGCCGACATAAGCCAGCAGCAGCAATCCCGCACCGATATACAAAACCCGGGCAGCACGCTTCCCGCGCCAGCCCCACTGCGATCGACCGATCAGCAGCACGGCGAAGGTGAGCCAGGACAAGACGGAAAATATGGATTTGTGATTCCATTTCCATCCTGTAGACGCTCCATAGAGCGAGTCACCCAGCAAAATTGCTACCAGCAGAGATGCAGACAGCAGGATGAATCCGCCTGCGACAAAGCGGAATGTCAGGCGTTCAATGGTCAGCAGCGGCATGCCACTGTGCGGGTCTGCTGCCAGACGAATGCGGTCTTCAGTTCGCTTCATGAACCATGCATGTGCCACAGCCGCACCAAAAAGACCATAAGACGCAATTCCCAAAGCCCAGTGCAGCGGCAACCAGGGCGACGTTGCTGGATGCAGTGCATTGCCAGGGAAAACGAGTGCCAGCAACACGGCTGCAGCGCCCAGCGCACAAAGTGCCCATCGCGTCTGAAGCTGCGGGAAGACCCGGCTTTCGATCATGTACACAGCAGCGACCAGCCAGGCCGTTACCGACAGCGCTGGTCCGAACCCAAAATGAGGCACACCCAGCAGGAGGCCAAACGCCAATACTGCGGCGTGACACAGCCATGCCAGTAGAAAAACCCCTCTGGCGACAGGTTGGCTCAAGCGGGAAGATGCCACTGCTGGAACCAGATAGGCGAGTGCTGCCGCAATGGCCAAAGGCATACTGATAGGTGCGGCACTGGCTAGAATCATGGGTACAGTTTAGCGTCTTGCCCATTGCCAAATTCATCTGGCATACAACTTAGGTTCCCCCAGCGGGTCTTTCTCCCATGGCATCAGCCCTTACCGACAAACTCAGCCGCCTCGTCAAGGAAATCCGCGGGCAAGCCCGCATCACCGAATCCAACGTGGCCGACATGCTGCGCGAAGTGCGCATGGCCCTGCTGGAGGCCGACGTTGCCTTGCCTGTGGTGCGCGACTTTGTTGCGCGCGTCAAGGAAAAAGCCCTGGGCGCCGAGGTGTTGGGCTCACTGCAGCCTGGCCAGGTGCTGGTGAGCATTGTGAACCGGGAGCTCGCCGCCACCATGGGCGAGGGTGTTAGCGATATCAATCTGGCGGCGCAACCACCTGCCGTCATCCTGATGGCGGGTTTGCAGGGCGCGGGCAAAACCACCACCACGGCCAAACTGGCCAAACACCTGATCGACAAGCGCAAGAAAAAGGTGCTAACAGTTTCGGGCGACGTGTACCGCCCCGCGGCCATCGAGCAGCTCAAGACTGTTACCGCGCAGGCCGGGGCCGAATGGTTCCCCAGCTCACCAGACCAGAAGCCGGTTGATATTGCCAATGCTGCACTGGACTACGCCCGTAAACATTACTTTGACGTGCTGCTGGTCGATACCGCCGGCCGACTGGCCATTGATGAAGCGCTGATGCAGGAGATCAAGGCGCTGCACGCCGCACTGAATCCGGTGGAAACGCTGTTTGTGGTGGACGCCATGCAGGGCCAGGACGCGGTCAACACGGCACGGGCCTTCAAGGAAGCCCTGCCGCTGACCGGCATCATCCTGACCAAGACCGACGGCGACTCACGCGGCGGTGCGGCATTGTCCGTGCGCCAGGTCACCGGCGTGCCCATCAAATTTTCCGGCACCAGTGAAAAGATCGACGGCCTGGAGGTGTTTGACGCCGAGCGCCACGCTGGGCGCATTCTGGGCATGGGCGACATTCTGGCGCTGGTGGAGCAGGTCACCGCCGGTGTGGACATGGATGCAGCACAAAAGCTGGCAGCCAAGGTCAAGAGCGGTGCCGGGTTTGATCTGAACGATTTTCTGGGCCAGATACAGCAAATGAAACAGATGGGCGGCCTGTCCAGCCTGATGGACAAACTGCCTGCCGCCATGGCCGCCAAAGCCGGGCAGGTGGACATGGACCGTGCCGAGAAAGACATCAAGCGCAAGGAAGGCATCATCCATAGCATGACCCCGCTGGAGCGGCGCAAGCCCGACCTCATCAAAGCCACCCGCAAACGCCGCATCGCCGCTGGTGCGGGTGTGCAGGTTCAGGAAGTGAATCGAATGCTCAAGGAGTTTGAGCAAATGCAGGACATGATGAAAAAGATGAAGGGCGGCGGCATGATGAAGATGATGAAACGCATGGGCGGCATGAAGGGCATGCCGAAGATGCCGTTTTAGGTGGCTTGACGCCAATTGGTATCGTATATGATACCAACGTGAGTAAATTTCGAGTCATAATCGATACCAATGTCCTCGTTGCGGCACTTCGCTCGCGCGACGGGGCTTCGTTAAAACTATTGTCTTTGATTGATTCTGGCCTGTTTGAAGTGGGTATTACAGTGCCACTGGTGTTTGAGTACGAAGACGTCATTCAGCGTGAGCACCTTGGTATTGATGCAATGAGTGCCCAGGCGGTTCTGGATTACTTTTGCGCTATTGCCAGCCATCACCAGGTTCACTTTATGTGGCGACCCTACTTGCGTGACCCGAAAGACGATTTGGTACTGGAAGCCGCCGTGGCCGCCGAGGCCACACATATCGTGACCTTTAGCACCAGGGATTTTGAAGGTATCGGACGTTTTGGCATCCAGGCTTTATGGCCTGCTGATTTCTTAATGCAAATTGGAGCAACATCATGAGCACACTGAGCCTGCGCATCCCTGATTCCACCCATGACCGTCTCAAAGACTGGGCAAAAAAAGACAAACTATCCATTAACCAATTTGTCAGCACGGCAGTGGCTGAAAAACTGGCTGCATTGGCAACACTGGAATACCTGGATGCCCGTGCCCAAAAAAGCAGCAAGGCCAAATTTGACGCTGCTCTGGATCAAGTGCCACATGGCGAGACGCTACCGCAGGACCGCTGGCCGGTGTGAGTAGTTGCCAAATCGGCCTCTAGCCCTCGTCCAATATTCGTGAATAGCTATTTATTTTGTAGCGTTTGTGTTTTAACTCATTCACCGGAGTTCGGCAATGAACAGGGAACGAATCAGCTCCGGCTCCACGTTTGAAGCGCAGATTGGCTATTCGCGGGCTGTGGTGGCGGGCGACTGGATTTTTGTGTCCGGCACGACGGGTTTTGATTACGCCACCATGTCCATCGCGGACGATCTGCTTGAGCAAACTGAGCAGTGCTTGAAAAACATCGAGTCTGCGCTCAAGCAGGCCAACTCCAGTTTGAACGACGTCGTCCGCGTGACCTATGTACTGCCCAATGGTTCAGAGTTTGAGCAGTGCTGGGCGGTTTTGCGCAAGTATTTTGGCGATGTCCGCCCAGCAGCCATGATGATTTCAGCCAGCTTGCTGGACCCGCGCATGAAGATCGAGATTGAAGTTACGGCGCTGCGGCAGAAGTGATCTGCGGTGGGTTTGAATTCTATGGAGAGCGGAAGGCCGCAATGCGGGCGAAAGCGGACTCTCGGCAGGATTAGTCGAACTTCAGGAATGCGCCCAGATGCGGTCGTTCCTAGGTGTCCGCTTTGGAGACGCTGAAAATTGAATCGGTGCTTGTCTGTATGGCCAACATGCTGGTCGGGACCAGACGCTTTGCAGTCGTTAACTTCACCCAACAGCAGTCGCTCAAGGTTTGGCTCACCGAATAAGGCCGACAGTAAGGAAAGCTTGAGCAATGTCATCAATGATCTCCACTGACTCGCGGAGTGTTTTGAGAACAAGCTCACCTTCAAGGAATTCACCTGGGCCGAACGCAATGTCTGCAGTCAAGTCGCACTCCATATGGGTTACCGGCCCTGTATCCGTTTCGATGGCTGTGACAATAGGAAGTTGCGTGCCGCACTCCAGGAAGAGAAAACCAGAGCCGATTTGCGCGACTACTTGGAGACCTGTCTTCCCTTGAAAAAGTACGTCAGGTGGCAATTTCATGATGACCTGCTTATAGGTCGCCGCAGCCAAGACTGGTAACTCATGCTTGTCTCTGGCGTCAATCTCATTGAGAGCCAATAGTTTGTTCCACAACTCAAAAGGCTTGATCGCGCGGAGGATGTCAACTGCTGCCTTCTGCTCAGTCTGCTTGATAGTCTTGAATCGGGCCTCCAGTTCGCGGGCATTCCGAACCAGCGGAAAGTATTGCTTCCGTTTGCCCGAGTTTCCCTTGGACCATGCTTGATGCCAAAGGATGTCGAGCGACGCGCGGAGGTTGTGGATGGCGTCGGCGGTAATTGATGCAAGACGTGCAGGGACAATGTGGGTCCCCTCAACGAAAAACGCCAACTCCTTCCGCTTTGGATCATATCGACTGACTGCTGAATACCTGTGGGCGTCTAGAAATGCTCGGCTCGCACGTTCAAAATCCGCCACGTGTTCTTTAGCCCGTTCAATCTTAGCTCCGCCGCTGAAGGCCCAATCACGCATAAGGGTTAGCGTTGCTGTGGTTCGAGCATGAACCGTAACAATGAATTTTTGAGATTTCTCATACCCATCAAACACTTAGCTTTGTCGATTGATCAACTGTACAGGTATATCTAAATCGATAAAGTCGCTGTGGTACGGCTACCGCCAAACGGTCTACTGCAATGACTACTTCCGCCCGCAGAGCTGTCATCACCAACCCCGCTGCAGTCATTGTCCAGGGCACATTTGCCAAAAGCTACGTGCCTTTTAGGCCTCTAGCCCCCGTCAAATATGCGTGAGAAGCTACTGAATTAATAGCAGAAAAGCTGAAGGCGGATCACTAACCGGCAAGCACTTTGGCAAACACCGCCCCATCCACATTCCCCCC
>JAKQJK010000161.1 GCA_029561195.1 Pseudomonadota bacterium | reverse complement strand
TGTGAGCCGGCAAGCGCCTCTGTCTGTTGGTTTCGCCTGTCTGTGCGCGAGCCTTCGCCCCCCAGGCACCCCGACTTCCAACTCAACATGGATCAAAGACCTGTCGGAACGCCTGCGCGCACCTTCAGATTGCAAAGAGCTTGCCGAAGTGGTTGTGCGCGAAAGTTCGGCGATCGATAAATGTCTGGATTTCGATGCCAATGCGTTGGTAGATTTGCTGGAGCGTTGCGATGCTTTTCGCAAACCGGCCCGCCTGAAAGACATTCTTTTGGCTAGTGCATGTCTGGCGCAGGTCGGTAACCCCTCTCCCGATAAACCCTACCTACCGCAGCAGCGGTTGCTGTCAGCATTTTCCGCTGCACAAACAGTTGCTACTGACTTGATAGCAAATGGCGCAATATTGGCGGGGGCTACTGGCCCGAAGATTGGTCAACTGATTCACGCTGCGCGGGTAGAGGCTGTTGACCGTCTTTTTTGACCTTAGCGTTTCCCCCAATACCGGGTTGGGGTCATTCCTGTGATACTTGGTTTTCCGTCCGAACTAAATAGTGCGGGGTAAGAAACCCAAGCATTTTTTGGACCGGCAGGAAACAGTCAACCACGGCAGAAACTAAACGTTGTGGGAAGGCTGCAACTCGCAGCGGATAACTAACTCGATGCCCATTCTGGGCTTTTTAACTGGAGACAAGTATGCAATTCAAACGTCACCTGACCGCATTGGCTTTGGCCATGGCCGCGGGTTCATCATTCGCTCAATTGGTTGTGGGCGTGAGCTACGACGCGTTCCAGGAAGAGCGCTGGAAAACTGACGAAGCCGCCATCAAGGCTGAACTCGCCAAGTCCGGCGCCAAGTACATCATGTCGGACGCAGGTGCATCTTCCGAAAAGCAACTGGCTGACATCGATGGCCTGATCGCCAAAGGCGCCAAAGTCCTGATCATCTTGGGCAAGGACAAGGACGCGATCCTGCCGGCCGTGAACAAGGCTGCTCAGCAAAAGATTCCCGTCATCGCTTATGACCGCCTGTTCGAAGCTCCTGGCGTGACGTACATCACTTTCGACAACAAGGAAGTCGGCCGCATGACTGCACGCGCCATTCTTGCTGTGAAGCCAAAGGGCAACTACGCCATCATCAAGGGTGACCCAGGCGACAACAACGCTGGTTTCCTGCGCGAAGGCCAAGGCGAAGTGCTGGATGCAGCCATCAAGAGCGGTGATGTCAAGATTGTTGGCGAAGAGTTCACAGCTGGCTGGAACCCACAAAACGCCCAGAAAAACATGGAGCAGATTCTGACCAAGAACGGTAACAAGGTTGACGCTGTAGTTGCCCAGAACGACGGTATGGCCGGCGGTGTGGTGGCTGCATTGACCGCCAAGGGGCTGCAAGGTATTCCAGTTTCTGGCCAGGACGGTGACCACGCTGCTCTGAACCGTGTGGCATTGGGTACACAAACCGTGTCCGTCTGGAAGAACTCTGCTGATCTCGGTACCGCTGCTGCCAAGGCCGCTGTGGAACTGGGCGCTGGCAAGGCAGTGACCGGCGCTGCAGACTGGGCTGGCGGTCCGAAGAAGATGACCCTGAAGTCCATCTTCCTGAAGCCAATTCCTGTGACGAAAGACAATCTGGATGTGGTTTTGAAAGCTGGCTACATCAAGAAAGACGCTCTGTGCAAAGGCGTCGATGCAGCTAAAGTCGCCGCCTGCAAATAAGCGACCGACCTGACGGTTTTTGAGTAATACGCCGCGGGCTTCGGGCCCGCGGTGTCGTTTGTGGCTTTAGGAGAAATCGATGGATACGATGATGCAATCGATTAAGCGCGCGCAGGTGGACTGGCGTATGGTGCTGATGTCCGGCGTACTGGTGGTCATCGCACTGGTTTTCAATATTCTTTCTGACGGCATTTTTCTGTCGGCGGAAAACCTGTACAACATAGCTCAGCAGACGGCTGTTGTGGGCATTCTCGCGACGATCATGGTGCTGATCATCGTGACGCGGCACATTGATCTTTCTGTAGGGTCAGTTTTGGGCTTCGTAGGTGTTTTGATTGCCTATTTGATGTACACCGAGAACTGGTCCTGGCAAGCAGCCAGTCTTGCTGGCCTTGCGGCGGCGATTGCTGCTGCCGTGTATCAGGGCGCCCTCGTGGCATTTGTCGGAGTGCCGGCCTTTGTCGTCACACTCGGCGGTCTGATGTCATTCCGTGGTGCGGCCTATCTGGTAGCGGACGGAAAAACCCAACCCCTGTCAGACCCTTTCTTCCTCAAACTTGGCGGTGGCTTTAATGGCGGCATCGGTACCCAGGCAAGTTGGATCATTGGTGCCGTCTTATGTGTTGGATTGATAGTCTCGATGGTGGCCAAACGGCGCGCAAAGAAGGCTTATGGCGTTCCAACAAATTCGGCATTGGTTGACACCGTTATTGTCTTGATTCCAATTGCTATTGTTCTCGCATTTGTGGCGGTCATGAATGCTTATCAAATCCCCAACAAGCCGGAACCCCAAGGTATTCCCATCCCCGTGTTGATTTGGGGTGCTGTAGCTCTGGTCATTTCATTTCTGGTCCATAAAACCCGCTTTGGTCGATACATTTTTGCGATGGGAGGCAATCCGGACGCTGCGGCTCTGGTCGGTATTCCCGTGCGCAAGGTCACCATCCTCTTGTTCCTGCTACTTGCTGTGCTGACGACCATCGCGGCTATCGTCGCTATCTCCCGACTCAACGCAGGCACCAATTCACTTGGCAACAACCTGGAACTGCTCGTCATTGCAGCGACTGTCATCGGGGGCACCGCTCTTGCAGGGGGTAGTGGCACCATCATCGGCTCTGTTTTGGGCGCATTGATCATGCAATCCATTGATAGCGGCATGCTGCTGCTGGATATCTCGATTGGTACCCGCTACATCATCATCGGGCAGGTCTTGATTGCTGCTGTCGTTTTTGACGTGGCCTATCGCAAATGGACAGGAGACGTGCTGTGAATACCTCATCCAATACTGCAGCAGTGGCCTCCGCCAAACGAGCCGTTGATCCATCCAAATGCCTGGTCGAGCTACGCAACATCAAGAAGGCCTTTGGTGGCGTGCACGCCGTTGACGACGTCAGCTTGAATCTGTACCCAGGCGAAGTGGTGGCTGTACTGGGTCACAACGGTGCAGGCAAATCCACGCTGATGAAAATGCTGGCCGGTGCCTATCCCATTGACAGTGGTGATGTGGTGATCTCCGGTGAAAAAGTGCATGTGCGCACGCCAGCAGATGCGCAAAACCTGGGCATTGAATCCATCTACCAAACCCTGGCACTGGCTGACAACCTCGACTCGGTAGCCAATCTGTTTTTGGGCCGTGAGCTGCTGACCAAATGGCGCACGCTGGATGACCACCGCATGGACGCCGAAGCGCGCAAGGTGTTCCACCGGCTGAACAAGAACTTCACCAATGTGCGCATTCCCGTGCGCCGCCTGTCAGGTGGTCAACGGCAGGTGGTGGCCATTTCGCGGGCCATCTATTTCAATGCGCAGATTCTCATCATGGATGAGCCCACTGCAGCTTTGGGGCCTGAGGAAACGGCCATGGTTGGCAACTTGATCCAGCAGCTCAAGGCTGAAGGTGTGGGCATTTTCCTGATCAGCCATGACATGCACGACGTATTCGCACTCAGTGACCGCTTGTCCGTGATGAAAAACGGCAAACTGGTGGGCACATATAGGACGCAAGACGTGACGGAAGACGAAGTGTTAGGCATGATCATTTTGGGCAAACAG
Organism: Pseudomonadota bacterium; assembly: GCA_029561195.1. Lineage (GTDB taxonomy): Bacteria > Pseudomonadota > Gammaproteobacteria > Burkholderiales > Burkholderiaceae_C > Egaibacter. The sequence continues at coordinate 7,753 of JAKQJK010000161.1, read as the reverse complement.
CCTACAGGCAAAACGCAGACCGAACGGCCAGCCCGTTAAGTGGCATGAGAACCACGGGTGATCAACAACTGCTCAAACGCATCAACCGTAGCGTATTGCTGCGGTTGTTGCGTGCGCAGCCTGGGTTGTCCCGTGCTCGACTCTCTCAGCAAAGTGGTTTAACCAAATCCACGGTCAGCGCACTGGTGCGTGAATTACTCGATGAGAACTGGCTCAATGAGGCCAGTGCGCCAGTGGCCGCGGATGGAATGGGCCGCCCTTCAACCCCATTGCGTCTGAATACCGACATACGGGTACTGATCGGCGTAGAGATCGCGGTCGAATTTCTGCGCATCGTTTGTGTGTCATTGACCGGTGTCGTCATTTCCCGAGCGGAAGTCCCGCTGGAGAGTACCCAGCCGGATCGTGTGTGCAAGCAGACAACGCGTATGGTGAGTGGGCTATGTCGGGAATTACAGGACGACAAGCTCGTGTTGTCCGGTGTGGGCGTCTGTTTACCTGGCGCCATCAATGATGACTCGGGCATTGTTCGCTTTGCGCCTAACCTGGGATGGCGCGGCGTGAAGTTCTTGGAGATGATTTCAACAGCCTTTGCCGATGCGGGCGTGCCATCAACCAGTATCCATCTGCAAAACGACGCTGATGCAGCTGCCTTGAGTGAGTATGAATTCACCACCAACGAGGGCGAGGATCCCTTGATATTCATCAACTGCGATGTCGGCGTGGGCGCAGGCATTGTGCTGAATGACCGACTGTTTACAGGTGCCATCGGCATGGCAGGTGAAATCGGCCATACCATCATGCAAATTGAGGGACCATTGTGCTCGTGCGGACGCCGGGGTTGTGCCGAAACGTTCATTGGCTCACGAGCTTTGAATAGTCAAGCCCGCGTTGATCGGGCGGGCCAGTTCCTGGGTGTCCTCATACAGAACCTGGACGTTATGTTTAACCCGCGAACCATCGTACTGGGTGGCAAGTCCTGCATCAACAATCCTGATCTGATCGGTAATGCCATACAGACGCTTTCTGGCTATGCCCAACGCGCGGGCGTGCCCGTTCCAGTAGTTCGAGCCGCCCGGTATGGTTTGCTGGCCGCAGCGGTAGGTGCTGCCGCATTGGTGTTGCATCGGTTTTTAAGACCCATACCCGTTGGTGCTCCGGTATTTGCTGGTGCAAATACTTTGAAACCCGTGTCCGGTCTGAGTAAACAAGAAAGGGCCACGCAGAGCAAGGTGGCTGATGAACAGTTAAACGGAGCGAGTGATGTTTCTTGGCATTGATTTGGGTACGTCAGAGGTCAAGGCACTTCTGCTTGACGATGGGCATCGCGTGGTTGGAGTTGCCGGGTCGGCGCTGCAAGTATCCCGGCCTTTCCCCGGCCACAGTGAGCAGGAGCCTGCACACTGGTGGCAGGCTACGCAAAGCGCCTTGGCGGATCTTCAGCAAAAGCATCCACGTGAGTATGCTGCAGTTAAAGCCATCGGCCTTTCGGGCCAGATGCATGGTGCCGTCTTGCTGGACAAAAGCAATGCGATATTGCGTCCAGCCATTTTATGGAACGACACCAGGTCCTCGTCTGAGTGCGAGAAGATGATGATCGAGTTGCCCGACCTGCCCCAAATCGCGGGTAGCTTGGCCATGCCTGGCTTCACGGCGCCCAAATTGAGATGGGTGGCAGCGCACGAACCCGCAGTCTTTGAAAAAATTGCCAAGGTTCTGCTTCCCAAGGACTATGTCCGTCTGCTCCTCACAGGTGAACACGTCTCGGACATGTCTGATGCCAGTGGCACGATGTGGCTGGACGTAGAGAAGCGCGAATGGTCAGCAGCTTTGCTGAGTCTCACGGGACTTGATGTCAGTCAGATGCCGCGGTTGGTCGAAGGCGATGAAGTCAGCGGCGTTTTGTCGGTTCAGGCGGCGAAAAAATTGGGCCTTTCCGCGGGTATCGTTGTGGCAGGAGGTGCTGGCGATAACGCTGCCAGCGCCATAGGCATGGGTGCGGTCAACGCAGGCGAGGGGTTCCTGTCCTTGGGTACAAGCGGCGTGCTCTTTGTCGTTACGCCCAGCTACCAACCGAATGCCGCCAGTGCTGCGCATGCGTTTTGCCATGCCGTATCGAATCGCTGGCACCAGATGAGCGTTATGCTGTCTGCTGCAAGTTCGCTACAGTGGGTTACCCATTTGCTGGGAGCCGAATCTGAAGCTGCGCTGGAGGCAAAAGCCAAGAATTTGACTTTCAAGCAGCGTGCCAGTTCCCCGTTGTTTTTGCCCTATCTCAGTGGCGAACGCACACCACACAACGATGCCAATATTCGGGGCAGTTTTCATGAACTCAGCCACGATACCGATGCGGCGACCCTGGCTTATGCGGTTGTGGAAGGTGTCAGTTTTGGCTTGGCTGACGGCTTGCGCGCATTGAAAGCGGCTGGCAGCTCTGTTCAGCGCCTCTCCCTGGTTGGTGGTGGCGCACGCAGCGAGCTTTGGGCGCAGCAGCTAGCTACCATTCTGGACGTCGAGATCGTTACCCATGAAGGTTCTGCTGCGGGCGGTGCTTTAGGCGCAGCCCGGTTGGCCTGGCTGGCAACCGGTGCCTCAATTGAGTCGGTATGTATTGCGCCAGAGGTGACCAGGATTTATAGCCCTGACGCACAAGAAAAGTCGCTGCTTGGACCGCGATACGAACGTTTCCGGGCGCTGTACCCCGCTGTACGCGCCATTCACTAATCCTCTCCATTTCAAGGAAAAACATGAGCACTTACTTCAACGCTATCGCGCCCATTCGTTATGAAGGCGCCGAATCCAAAAATCCACTTGCTTTCAAGTGGTACGACCGCAACCGTGTCGTTATGGGAAAACGCATGGAGGATCACCTGCGCTTCGCCGTCTGCTACTGGCACAGCTTTAGCTGGAACGGCTTCGATCCATTTGGTTACGACGGCACTTTTGAACGACCTTGGCAACACATGGCCGACCCGATGGCTGCAGCACGCGCGAAAGCCGATGCCGCGTTCGAATTCTTTCAGAAGCTGGGCGCCCCGTACTACTGCTTTCATGACCGCGATGTGGCACCGGAAGGCGCTACGCCGCGTGAAAGCGTATCCAACCTGCACGCCATGGTCGACGTGCTGGCGGCCAAGCAACAAGCCACCGGCATGAAACTTCTATGGGGTACGGCAAATCTGTTCAGTCACCGGCGCTTTATGTCAGGCGCGGCAACCAATCCTGATCCTGAAATTTTTGCATTGGGTGCGTTGCAGGTTAAAGAGGCGATGGACGCCACTCTGAAACTGGGCGGTGAAAATTATGTGTTGTGGGGTGGCCGTGAAGGCTACGAGACTTTGCTGAACACCAACATGGGACAGGAGCTAGATCAGTTGGGGCGTTTTCTGAACATGGTGGTGGATTACAAACACAAGATCGGATTCAAGGGAGCCATCTTGCTGGAACCCAAGCCACGTGAGCCGACCAAACATCAGTATGATTTTGATGTCGCTACGGTTTACGGCTTCCTGCTCAAGCATGGTCTGGAAAAGGAAATCAAGGTCAATATTGAAGGCAACCATGCCACGCTGGCTGGCCACAGCTTCGAGCATGAAATCGCAACCGCTATAGATCTGGGAATCTTCGGCTCAATCGACATGAACCGGGGCGATATGCAGTGCCAATGGGACACCGATCAGTTCCCCAACAATATTCCTGAGACGGCACTGTGTATGTATCTGATCCTGCAAGCAGGCGGATTCACGACCGGTGGTCTGAACTTTGATAGCAAGGTTCGTCGCCAGTCGATCGACCCTGAAGATATGTTCTATGGTCACATCGGTGGCATGGATGTGTCCGCACGCGCCCTGTTGATCGCAGAAAAAATGATTCTGGACGGTCGTTTTGCAAAAAGCACCCAGGAACGCTACGCGGGCTGGCAATCAAGTTTCGGCAATGACTTGTTGGGCGGAAAGATGAGTCTGGAAGCTGTGGCTGCTCGTGTGCTGCAGAACAACACGGACACACGACCCGTATCTGGCCGTCAAGAGAATCTGGAAAATCTGCTCAACTCATTCATCTGACCAAGAATGCCTTCAAAGGAATGACCATGAAAAAAGTAGTTTGGGGGGTGCTAAGCACCGCCAAGATTGGTTGGGAAAAGGTCATTCCTGCGATGCAAAAGGGTGACTGCTGTGATATTCGCGCAATTGCGTCACGTTCTCTCGCAAAAGGACGTGCCATGGCCGACAAGCTTGGCATTGAAAAGGCCTATGGCAGCTACGAGGAGCTGATTGCTGATCCTGAAATTGAAGCGATATACAACCCGTTGCCCAACGACCAGCACGTGCCGCTAACGCTGCTGGCTGCGCGCGCAGGTAAGCACGTGTTGTGCGAAAAGCCGATTGCTCTTACGGCAACCCAGGCGGCGCAGTTGCGCGAAGTCTCCGACAAAGTACACATCATGGAAGCTTTCATGGTGCGCTTTCACCCGCAGTGGTTGCAGGTTCGTGAGCGCGTGCGCAATGGGGAGTTGGGCGACCTGCGTGTGATTCAGGCGTACTTTGCTTACTTCAACCGGGACGTCAATAACATCCGAAACAACGTGGACATCGGTGGCGGTGCCCTGTACGACATCGGCTGCTACCCCATTGTCACTGGCCGCTTTTTGTTTGGCTGCGAACCCGTGCGCGTGACGTCACTGGTAGATCGCGATCCCGACTTCAAGACGGACCGCACTGTCAGCGCCATGCTCGATTTTGGGAGTGGACGGCATTTGAATTTCACGGTCTCTACCCAATCCGTTGTTTATCAGCGGGTGCAGGTTTGCGGGACAAAGAGAAGAATTGAAATCCAGATCCCTTTCAATGCACCGTTGGGTGGCGAGACCAAAGTCTTTTCGGACGACGGCTCATCGCTGGATGGTGCGTCTATTGCAGCTCAAACTCTGCCTGCGTGCAACATGTATACGTTGCAGGGAGACGCATTTTCACGTGCGATCCGAGGTGAAATCGCACTGCCCTACGGTGTGGAAGATGCGATTGCCAACATGCGTGTCATTGATGCACTCTTCGAGTCCGAGAAATCCGGTGGTTGGGTCAACATCTGAGATTCGCCATGCTCAAGAACACTTCACTATTTCTGGCCAGCATGCTGGCTTTGCAATCCGCAGAGGCGGCGGAGCCTCCAATTGCCCCGATTCCAGCGATACCGCGTTTTGTGGAAGAGACCGACATCGCAGGATTTCAAAGCCGCTTTGAAGGACAGGACGAATACATGGTGGGTGGCGGGGTTGCTACGTTCGATTGTGACAACGATGGTTTGGCGGAGATCTATGTAACCGGAGGTGTTAACAAGGCCAAGTTCTATCGCAATCGCAGCGCCCGCGGTGGTCCCATCAAACTATTGGAAGAGCGCTCCGGCTTGGAACTGACCAATGCCACTGGCGCTTACCCGCTGGACATTGATGGCGACGGCAATGCTGATCTGGTGGTCTTGCGTGTTGGAGAAGTGGAAGTGTTCCGAGGCTTAGGGGCTTGCAAGTTCGAGCGCGCCAATGCCAAGTGGAACATTCCTAACAACAACGACTGGCATACCGCGTTTTCCGCCACCTGGGAAAAGGGTCAAAACTGGCCCACCTTGGCGTTTGGTACCTACTACGATCGCAGCAAGCCTGATTTCCCATGGGGAACCTGTACGCCAGGCATCCTGCTGCGACCTGACGCAAGTGGCAAGAAATTTGCAGCGCCTGAATTCCTCAAGCCGGGCTACTGCGCCCTGTCCATGCTATTCACAGACTGGAACCGTAGCGGGGAGCAGTCCTTGCGTGTCAGCAATGACCGGGAGTATTACAAAGACGGCCAAGAGCAGCTCTGGCGAGTGTCTCCCGGGCAACCGGCAGCCCAATATAACGAGACCGACGGCTGGAAACGCCTGCAAATCTGGGGTATGGGTATCGCCAGCCATGATGTGGATGGCGACGGGTATCCTGAAGTGTTTCTCACAAGCATGGCAGACAATAAGTTTCAGAAGCTTGATGGTGGAGCATCCAAGCCAAAATTCATCGATCAGGCCTACAAGCGAGGTATCACTGCGCACAGGCCTTACGTGGGTGGAGACATCCATCCTTCCACGGCCTGGCATGCCCAGTTTTCTGATCTGAACAACGATGGTATGACGGACCTGTTTGTTGTCAAAGGCAACGTCTCCACCATGCCTGACTTTGCTACTCTGGACCCCAACAATCTGTTGCTGCAGCAAGTTGATGGACGTTTCGCTGAAGTGGGACAGCAGGCCGGTGTGGCCAGCTTTCGGCGAGGGCGAGGCGGCATGCTTGCGGACCTCAATGGTGATGGCCTGCTGGACATGCTGGTTGTCAACCGTTGGGACAGAGCCCAACTGTGGCGCAATTTAGGTGCCGGAACGCCGGACAAGCCGCAAGCTATGGGGCATTGGCTGCAGCTGCGTTTGAAGCAAAACTCCGGGAATCGAGACGCTGTGGGCGCTTGGGTCGAGGTTGATATGGGCGGAAGAATCATCCGTCAAGAACTCACCATTGGTGGTGGACACGCCAGCGGCCATCTCGGCTGGATGCATTTTGGGTTGGGTGACGTCAAGGAAGCCAAGGTGCGCATCCAATGGCCGGGTGCTGGCTGGGGCCCATGGCAAGCCGTTCAAATTGACAAGTTCTACACCTTTGACAAGGAAAGTGGCGTTATTGCCTGGAGGGCACCATGAAGAAATCGGCCTGGCATTTGTCCAATCAGTCAGCTCAGGCCTGGATGCGACGGGCGCTGCGTGGTTGTTTTCAGGTCCCCTGTGTGTTTCTGGCACTCGCAACATCTGTGTACTTACCATCGGTGCAGGCTCAAACACCGGTGGTTGCGAAACCCGCATCAGCTTACAGTTCCGGTGTGGTGTACGACTGGTATTTTCTGGCGCTGCAGCTGATCCAGCAGACCCCTGGTTTTAGCCCGCCAGTAGCTTCTCGGGCGCTGGGCTACATGGGCCTGACTTTGTACGAAGCTGTTGTGCCGGGCATGCCCGGCTACCAGAGCCTGGCAGGACAGTTGAACGAACTCAGTTCGCTGCCATGGGCGCAACCCGATGAGCCGCTTCACTGGCCGACTGTAGCCAATGCGTCGTTGGCCACCATGACGCGCATGATGTTCAGCAACGCAACAGCCGAGAATAAGGCGCGCATCGATTTACTTGAGCGCAGCCTGCCTCTTAAATACACGCAAGACTTTGACCCTAACGTTGTCACTCCCGAGATTACTAACCGATCGGAGACCTTTGGCAAGTTGATGGGGATGGCCATCATGACTTGGGCACGCACCGATGGTGGCCACGAGGCTTGGGGTCCAATCCGTCGCAGCCGAGCCAACTATGTGCCGCCCAGTGGCACAGGAAAATGGTCGGCTACACCACCAGCGTTTGCCCCGCCGCTGTTGCCCTATTGGGGAGAGAATCGCCCATTCGTCATGAAGACCGCAGCGGATTGCCCTGCGCCGCCGCCGCCGGAATACTCGGAAGAAACCAATTCAGCCTTTTACAAGGACGGGCTGGAGGTATACAAGATCAGCACCGCCGCCACTCAGGAACAACGCCAGTTTGCGCTTTACTGGGCAGATGATGCGGGGAAAACACCCACACCGGCGGGACACTGGGTTTACATAGCGAACGACATCCTCAAGGCGCGAAAGGCTAATCTGGCCACCGCGGCAGAAACGTTTGCTCGCCTGAATATCGCCATGTCAGATGCGTTTGTGGC
>JAKQJK010000103.1 GCA_029561195.1 Pseudomonadota bacterium | reverse complement strand
CGAGTTCAAAAAGGCCAATAACAACCTGCGACCCAACGCAGTGGCCGTGTTTGCCTACGATGGCATGCGAGTGATCTACGATGCGCTCAAGAAGACCGGCGGCAAGGGTGGCGGTGACGCCCTGCTGGCCGCCATGAAAGGCCAGATTTTCGAGAGCCCGCGCGGGCAAATCTACATTGATGCCAACACCCGTGACATTGTGCAGAGCGTGTACATCCGCAAGGTAGAGCGCATCGGCGGCGCTGGCGGCGAACTCTTTAACGTGGAGTTCCAGGAGCACAAGGATGTGCGTGATCCGCCGCGGGCTAAATAGGTGTCATGCTATATTATCAGTAGCTGCTCACGCATATCTGCAGAGGGCTAGAGGCCAATTTACCCTCCCCTAAAATGGCCAGTTTTATTGCTTTACTGAGCCACCCACCCGCCATCCATGTTCCACGCCACACCGCGGACGTTGTTCCCGGCGGGGGAGCAGAAGAACACGGCCAGTTCGCCCAGCTCTTCGGGGGTGGTGAACTGCATGGAGGGTTCTTTTTCGCCCAGCAGTTGTCTGGTGGCTGCTTCGTTGGTGATGCCTTGCGCAGTGGCTTTGGCGTCCACCTGTTTTTGCACCAGCGGGGTCAGAACCCAGCCGGGGCAGATAGCGTTGCAAGTCACGCCGGTGGTGGCGTTTTCCAGCGCGGTCACCTTGGTAAGGCCCACCACGCCGTGTTTGGCCGCCACGTAGGCTGATTTTTCTGGCGAGCCCACCAGGCCGTGAGCGGATGCTACGTTGATGATGCGGCCCCAGCCTTTGCCCCCGTCTGCGGCTTTCATGGCGGGCAGCGCCAGGCGCGTGGCGTGGAAGGCGCTGGAGAGGTTGATGGCGATGATGGCGTCCCACTTTTCGATGGGGAAGTCTTCAATTTTGGCCACGTGCTGGATGCCGGCGTTGTTCACCAGAATGTCCACCCGCCCGAATGTTGCGGCGGCATAGGCCATCATGTCGGCGATTTCTGATGCCTTGCTCATGTCGGCGCCGTGGTAGCCCACCTTGACGCCGGGCGCGGCCACCGCGGCAATTTCGGCTTTGGGACCTTCTACATCGCCAAAACCGTTCAAAACGATGTTGGCGCCTTGTTTGGCCAGGGCTTTGGCAATGCCCAGGCCAATGCCGCTGGTGGAGCCGGTGACGAGTGCAGTTTTTCCTTTGAGCATGGTGGTTTCCAGATGGTGGATTAAAAAAGAGGTTGGGGTATGAATTAGGATGCAGGGAGCATGACAATTCATTATCAAGCCTTTCATTTCACCACCCATGTCTGAACCTACGCTGAACGACGTATCCTGCCCCGACGCAAGCGGCGGGCACCGTATGGCCTATTGGGAGTGGGGAGACCCCACCAGTGGCCACGTGATCGTGTGTGTGCACGGCCTGAGCCGGCAGGGCCGCGACTTTGACGTGCTGGCCCAAGCGCTGTGCAAAAGGGCGGACCACCCCGTTCGCGTGGTGTGCCCGGATGTGGTGGGCCGGGGAAAAAGTGACTGGCTGAAAGACCCGACGGGTTACCAGGTGCCCAACTACGCGGGCGACATGCTGGCGCTGCTTGCCAAACTGGCCCCAACCCGGCTGGACTGGGTGGGCACCAGCATGGGTGGGCTGATTGGTATGGTGATTTGCGGTCAGCCCGATTTGCCGCTGCCCGTGCCGGTGAGCCGCCTGGTGCTGAACGATGTGGGCCCTGCTATCCAGTGGGAAGCCATACAGCGCATCGGTCAATACCTGGGCAAGAGCGGGCGTTTTGCGTCGGTGGAAGAAGCCGCGCAGGCCATGTGGGCCATTTCCAGCAGTTTTGGCCCCCACACACGCGAGCAGTGGTTGGCGCTGTCGCGCCCCATGCTCAAAGCCATGACGGACGCGCAGGGCGGTTATGCCCTACATTACGACCCCGCTATTGCCATTCCTTTTGGCGCTGCCACCCAGGAGTCCGCGGCGCAGGGTGAACAACTGCTCTGGAAGCTGTATGACAACATCAAGGCGTCCACGCTGCTCGTGCGTGGCGCACAATCTGATCTGCTGTCGCCCCAAACGGCTTTTGCCATGACACAGCGCGGCCCCAAAGCGAAACTGGTCGAGTTTGACGGTGTTGGCCATGCGCCCACGTTTATTGCGGACGATCAGGTGGAGGTGGTGGCGTCGTTTCTGCTGGCGCCCTGGCTGGGGCCGATTGTTTGAGCGTGCTGTCGTCCGGATGAAAAGCCTCACGCCAGAGCCGAACAGTGCGGCTCCCTTACCCCAATTGCTCGCAGCGACTGCGCAGAGTCTGCCTGCCGAGGTGAATGCGCTAGCCCGCGCTCGCGCGTTTGCCGAGCCGTTGCTGGTGGGCGAGACGCTGGACACGGGTGAAAACATCCTGGCCCATGCCGACGCGGTGGCGGCCATTCTCAAGTCCATTGGCGGCTCCGAGGCAATGCAAGCCGCCAGCTACCTGGTCTATGCGTGCGACCATCTGAACAAGCCGCAGGAGGTCATTGCCAAGGCCTTTGGCGACAACTTCGCCGCGCTGGCCATGGAGACCACCAAACTGGTCAAGGTGCAGCGCCAGGCGCGCATTGCGCAAGGGGCGGTCAACCGGGCTGCCACGCCCATTCCCATGGCGCAAACGGCTGCTGCACAAACCGAGAATGTGCGAAAGATGCTGCTTGCGTTTTCGCGCGACCTGCGCGTGGTGATGCTGCGTCTGGCGTCCCGGCTGCAAACGCTGCGGCACTTTGCCCAGACCAAGCTGCCCGTGCCGCCCACGCTGGCGGGTGAGTCGCTGCAGGTGTTTGCACCGCTGGCCAACCGGCTGGGAATCTGGGAAATCAAATGGGAGCTGGAGGATTTATCGTTCCGCTTTCTGGAGCCAGACATCTACAGACAGGTGGCCGGTCTGCTGGACCAGAAACGTGTGGAGCGCGAGGCGTATGTCGAGCGACTGCGCACGCAGTTGCAGCAGGAGCTGAAGAAGGAGGGCGTCAACGCAACCGTGCAGGGCCGCCCGAAACACATCTACAGCATCGTCAAAAAGATGCGTGGCAAGTCGCTGGGGTTTGAGCAGGTGTATGACATCCGTGCGCTACGCGTGGTGGTGGCATCCGTCCCGGACTGTTATGCGGCTTTGAGCTGGGTGCACAACCATTTCCTGCCCGTCACCGAAGAGTTTGACGACTACATCGCCAAGCCCAAGGCCAACGGCTACCAGTCGCTGCACACGATCGTGCGCGATGAATCCGGCCAGCCGATTGAGGTGCAAATCCGCACGCAGGCCATGCATGACCATGCCGAGCATGGCGTGGCAGCGCACTGGGCGTACAAGGAGGCGGGCGTCAAGGGTTATGCGGGCGTGACGGCTGCTGGCGAATACGATGCCAAGATCGCCGTGCTGCGCCAGCTGCTGGCGTGGGAGCGCGACCTGTCCGGCGAACACGGTGGCGTGTTTGACGACCAGATTTATGTACTGACGCCGGACGCCGCCATCGTGGAGCTACCGCAAGGCGCGACGGCCGTGGACTTTGCCTACAGCGTGCACACCAACCTGGGCCACCGCTGTCGGGGCGCCCGGGTTGACGGCGTGATGGTGCCGCTAAATACGCCGCTCAAAAACGGTCAGACGGTGGAAGTGACGGTAGCCAAGGAAGGTGGCCCGTCGCGCGACTGGCTGAACCCCGAGCTGGGTTTTCTCACCAGCCACCGGGCAAAAGCCAAAGTGCGGGCGTGGTTCAACGCGCTGGCCAGCCATGAAACCGTGGCTCGGGGCCGTGAAGCGGTTGAAAAACTGCTGCAGCGCGAAGGCAAAACCGCGATCAATCTGGAAGACCTGGCCTCCAAACTGGGCTTCAATTCAGCCGACGATCTGTTTGCTGTCGTGGGCAAGGACGAGTTTTCGCTGCGCAACATCGAGATGGTGCTGCGCCCGCCTGAGCCCGTGCAACCGCAGGAAGACACGGTGTTGCTCAAGAAGCCGCGCGTGGCCGACAAGGGTGCGGGCGGCGGTGTGCTGGTGGTGGGGGTCGATTCATTGATGACCCAGCTGGCCAAGTGCTGCAAACCTGCACCGCCCGATGCCATCAGCGGTTTTGTGACCCGGGGCAAAGGCGTGAGCGTGCACCGCACCGACTGCTCCAACCTGGCCGAGCTGATTGCCCGCAATGGCGACCGCGTGATTGACGTGCAATGGGGGCAGGCCAAGGCGGATGCCAAAGGGGAAGGTTCCGCGGTGTACCCCGTGGACGTGGCCATTCAGGCGGCAGATCGGCAGGGTTTGCTGCGCGACATTTCCGAAATTTTCACAAAGGAAAAGATGAACGTGATTGGTGTTCAGACCCAATCTGTCAAGGGTACGGCCTGGATGACGTTCACGGTGGAGGTGACCGATTCCGGGCGGCTGAACAAGGTGCTGGGTACGGTGGCAGAGCTGGATGGCGTGCGGTCGGCCCGGCGTCGATAAAGGAACACTTCCATGGCAATCTGGTCTGAGCAGGTGCTAAACCCCGGCGTTAAAAAGCGCGAAGTGTTTGGCTGGGCGATGTACGACTTTGCCAACTCGGGCTACACCACGGTGGTGCTGACGGCAGTGTTCTCCGCTTATTTTGTGGGGGCAGTAGCGGGTAAGGCCGAGTGGGCCACGTTTGCCTGGACGCTCAGCCTCTCCATTTCGTATGCCATCGTGATGTTGACCATGCCATCCATCGGCGCGCTGGCTGACCTGCGCGCCGCAAAAAAGCGTTATTTGTTGCTGACCACAGCGGGGTGTGTCGCATCCACAGCGGCGCTGGCGTGGGTGGGGCCGGGACAGGTGGCGCTGGCAATGGTGTTGATCATTTTCTCCAATGCCTTTTACAGCTATGGCGAGTCGCTCTCAGCGGCTTTTTTGCCGGAACTGGCACGCAAGGACGCGTTGGGCACGGTGTCCGGGTGGGGCTGGAGCTTTGGCTACTTTGGCGGCATGCTGGCACTTGGTATTTGCCTGGCTTATGTGTTGTGGGCGCAAAAGCAGGGCATGAAAGCCGCTGAGTTTGTGCCGGTCACCATGGCGGTAACAGCGGCCATTTACGGGGCGGCCGCCTGGGTGACTTTTATCCTGCTGAAGGAACGGGCCGTGCCACAGCCGCAGGCTCTGCGACAAAGTGGATTGAAGGCCTCGCTAAAGCAGTTGGCAGATACCCTGTCGCATGCGCGCAGTTACCGCGATTTCACATGGCTGCTGGTTTGCGCCGTGTTTTATCAGGGTGGCGTAGCGGTAGCCATCACACTGGCAGCCATTTATGCCGAGCAGGTGATTGGCTTCCAGCCTTCAGAGACCATGGTGCTGATCTTTGTGCTCAACCTCGCGGCGGCAGCCGGAGCGTTTGGCTTCGGGTTTTTTCAGGACCGCATCGGCCACAAGACAGCCCTGGCAATCACGCTGGTGGGCTGGATTGCAACCTGTGTGATTGCTGCGCTGAGTGTTACCAAGGGGCACTTCTGGTGGGCAGCGGCCGTTGCGGGGGCGTGTATGGGGTCATCGCAGTCGGCGGGCCGCGCGATGGTGGGCCTGTTTGCGCCGGAGAAACAACTCGCCGAGTTTTACGGGCTGTGGACCTTTGCCACCCGCCTGGCCAGCATCATCGGCCCGCTGACCTATGGCGCCATCACCTGGGCGACTGGCGGCAATCAAAGGGTGGCGATCTTGTCCACGGCAGTGTTATTCGTCTTCGGCCTGCTGGCACTGATTCCGGTGAACGTCGCCCGAGGCAGGGCCGCGGCTCACTGAGTCCCGAAAATCCGGTCGCCCGCGTCGCCCAAGCCCGGCAGGATGTAGCCGTGGTCGTTCAACTGCCGGTCAATCGCGGCAGTGTAGATGGGCACGTCTGGGTGGGCAGCCTTCATGGTGGCAATGCCTTCGGGGCAGGTCAGCAAACACACGAACTTGATGGATTTTGGTTTGAGGGTTTTGATGCGTGCAATCGCCGCAACCGCCGAATTGCCGGTGGCAAGCATGGGGTCCACAATGATCACGTCGCGCTCGGTCATCTCTTGAGGCATCTTGAAGTAGTACTCAACCGCCTGCAGCGTTTTGGGATCGCGGTACAGACCGATATGTCCCACGCGTGCGCCTGGCACCACGCTCAGCATGCCGTCCAGAATGCCGGTGCCGGCGCGCAGGATGGACACCAGAACCAGCTTTTTGCCATCAATCATCTTGGCCGTCATCTTTTCCAGCGGCGTCTCGATTTCAACGTCCTGCGTGGCCATGTCACGTGTGACCTCATAGGCCATCAACATGCTCAGCTCGTTGAGCAAGCGGCGAAAGCTGTTGGTGCTGGCGTCTTTTTTTCGCATCAGCGTGAGCTTGTGCTGCACCAGCGGGTGGTCCAGCAGGTGGACCTGGCTATCAGGAAGTCGGGATGTGTTAGTAGTCTTGGTCATGGTGTTTCCGTTGCGTTGTTCAGTTCAGGCTGGATGGGCTTACCTGCGTCCGCCGAAGATGCCGCCCAGCACCCCGCGAATCACTTGTCTGCCGACTTCGCGCCCGATGGCGCTGGCAGCGCTTTTGAACATCTGTTCGCCTGCGCTGGCCCGGGTGCGGCGCGCGCCGCCACCCAACAGGCTGCCCAGGCTATCCAGAATGCCACCGCCAGCTTCAGTTTCCTTGTCTTTGGCCACTGTTTTGGACATCTTGTCCACGCTCTCTTTGGCAGTGGCTTCGTCTGCCATATGAGCCTGCGTACGTCCCTTGATGGCTTCGAAGGCCGATTCGCGATCAGCCACCTTTTCGTAAATGCCAGCGACGATCGAATCGGCAATCAGGACCTTTCGCTGCTCGGGCTTTATCGGGCCAATCTGGCTGCAGGGTGGCAGCACATAGACCCGCTCGGTGACGCCAGGGCGGCCTTTCTCGTCCAGAAAACTCACCAGCGCTTCGCCCACGGCCAGCTCGGTGATCGCCGTTTCGATGCTGAATTTCGGGTTTTGCCGCATCGTTTCAGCAGCCGACTTGACTGCTTTCTGGTCACGCGGCGTAAAGGCGCGCAGGGCATGCTGCACGCGGTTGCCTAGTTGCGCGAGCACCGAATCTGGCACATCCAGCGCGTTTTGCGTCACGAAATACACGCCCACGCCCTTGCTGCGCACCAAACGCACCACCAGTTCGATGCGTTCCAGCAGCGCCTTGGGCGCATCGGTGAACAGCAGGTGCGCTTCGTCAAAGAAAAAGACGATTTTGGGTTTGTCCAGATCACCCACCTCGGGCAGGTTCTCAAACAGCTCGCTCAGCATCCAAAGCAAAAACGTGGCGTACATGCGCGGCGAGTTCATCAGCTTGTCGGCGGCCAACACGTTGATGAGGCCACGCCCGCTGGCATCGGTCTGCATGAAGTCTTCAATGTTGAGCATGGGCTCACCAAAGAACTTGTCCCCGCCCTGAGCTTCGATCTGCATCAGCCCACGCTGAATAGCCCCAATGCTGGCGGCGCTGATATTGCCGTATTCGGTGGTGAAATCTGACGCGTTGTCACCCACCAGCTGACACATGGCGCGCAGGTCTTTCATGTCCAGCAGCAAAAGGCCGTCGTCGTCGGCAATCTTGAAGACCAGTTGCAGCACACCCGCCTGGGTTTCGTTCAGGTTGAGCATGCGGGCCAGCAGCAGCGGACCCAGATCGCTGACGGTGGCGCGGACCGGATGGCCCTGCTCACCATAGACGTCCCATAAAGTCACGGGGAACGCTACAAACACAGGAGCTGCCAGCGCACGTTCCTTGATGACTTTGCCCAATTTTTCCGATAAAACCCCGGCTTGAGAGATGCCGGTGAGGTCGCCCTTGACGTCGGCCATGAACACCGGCACACCGATGCGAGAGAACCCCTCGGCCATGGTTTGCAGGGTGATGGTTTTGCCGGTGCCGGTGGCACCCGTGATCAATCCGTGCCGGTTGGCCTTGTCTGGCCGCAGGAAGCACTGGGTGGTGTCGTGTTGGGCAATCAGGATGGGGTCGGCCATAAGACTCTCGAAAAGTACAATCTAGCGATAGCGTAACGAATTTTTGAAGGATTTCGCGTGGCAGGACATAGCAAATGGGCCAATATTCAGCACCGCAAGGGGCGGCAGGACGAAAAGCGGGGCAAGATATGGACCCGCATCATCCGCGAAATCACCGTGGCAGCCCGTGCCGGTGGCGGTGACCTGAGCGCCAACCCGCGCCTGCGCCTGGCTGTGGACAAGGCCAAAGCGGCCAATATGCCCGCCGATCGGGTGAAATACAACATTGATAAGGCTACGGGTAACGCAGAAGGCGTGAATTACGAAGAAATCCGCTACGAAGGCTACGGCATTGGCGGCGCAGCAATCATGGTGGACACGATGACGGACAACCGGGTGCGTACCGTGGCCGATGTGCGGCACGCGTTCAGCAAACACGGAGGCAACATGGGCACCGAAGGTTCGGTAGCGTTTCAGTTCAAGCACTGCGGCCAGCTGGTATTTGCCCCTGGCACGAATGAAGATGCCCTGATGGATGCAGCTCTGGAAGCCGGTGCCGAGGACGTCATCACCGATGACGATGGCGCCATTGAGGTGCTGACTGATTACGCGGACTTTGAGAAGGTCAAGGCCGCGCTGGAGGTGGCCGGATTCAAACCCGAGATCGCTGAAGTGACAATGCGTGCTGAAAACACCATCGATCTGGAAGGCGACGATGCGGCCCGCATGCAGAAGCTGCTGGACGTTCTGGAAGACCTGGATGACGTCCAGGCGGTCTATCACAACGCTGCGCTATGAATATATTGGTTATCGGCGGCGGTGGCCGCGAACACGCATTGGCCTGGAAACTGGCCCAGTCGCCACGGGTGCAGATGGTTTATGTGGCGCCGGGTAACGGTGGCACGGCGCAGGATATACGCCTGAAGAACGTCAATGTGTCGGGTGTGGTGGAGCTGCGCACCTGGGCGCAGGCGAACAAGATTGAACTGACCGTGGTGGGGCCCGAAGCACCGTTGGCGGCTGGCGTGGTGGATGAATTCCGTGCACACGGTTTGCGGGTGTTTGGTCCGACTAAGGCGGCGGCCCAGCTTGAAAGCTCCAAAGCGTTTTCCAAGTCTTTCATGAAACGCCACGCCATTCCCACGGCGGAATACGAGGTGTTCTCGGATGCACAGGCTGCACACACCTACGTCACCCAAAAAGGTGCGCCGATTGTGGTGAAGGCCGACGGCCTGGCAGCGGGCAAGGGTGTGGTAGTGGCCATGACGGAGGCCGAGGCGCATGACGCTGTCGACTTCATGCTGGTGGACAACAAGCTGGGCGTTTCCCACAACGCCGGTGGTGCACGTGTAGTGATCGAGGAATTTCTGCAGGGCGAAGAAGCCAGCTTCATCGTCATGTGCGACGGAAAGAACGCGCTGGCGCTGGCTACCAGTCAGGATCACAAACGACTGCTGGACGGCGATGAAGGCCCCAACACCGGGGGCATGGGGGCCTATTCACCTGCGCCGGTGGTCACACCCGAGGTGCATGCCCGTGCGATGCGCGAAGTGATTTTGCCGACGATCAAGGGTATGGAGCAAGACGGCAACCCGTTCACCGGGTTTTTGTATGCGGGTCTGATGATTGATGCCCAAGGCCACATCAAGACGCTGGAGTTCAATTGCCGCATGGGTGACCCCGAGACGCAACCGATTCTGATGCGCCTTAAAACCGATCTGGTTGATGTGTTGTGGGCCGCCACCGAAACGGGGCCACAGGGCCGACTGGACTCGGTGGAATTGAAGTGGGACCGGCGCACAGCGCTAGGTGTGGTTATGGCCGCCGCCGGGTATCCGGCCGCGCCTCGCTCGGGCGATGTGATCAACGGGCTGCCGAAGGAAGCTGACGATGCCATGGTGTTTCATGCAGGAACAGCGATGAAAGACGGCAAGATCGTTACCTCCGGCGGGCGCGTGTTGTGCGTTACGGCCCTTGCGGACAGTGTAAAGCAGGCGCAGCACCGGGCCTACGAATATGCGCAGGGCATTACATTTGACGGCATGCAGTTCCGCACCGACATCGGGTTTCGGGCAATCAAGAGCTGATGACGGATTTCGCGCGACCGTTTACGCTTCAGTTTCAGGGCAGCGCGCTGGCCCGATGGATTCTGGCGCTGTTCGGCTGGAAGGTGGAATTTGATGGTTTACCCGTTCCACAGGGCGTTCTGGTGGTGTATCCCCACACCAGCAACTGGGACTTCATCGTCATGATCCTGGCCAAATGGTCGCTGGGTGTTCAGGTGCAATTCTGGGGAAAATCCACCTTGTTCAAGATTCCGCTTTTCGGGCGCTGGCTGCGGTGGGTGGGTGGCGTTCCCGTAGACCGGTCTTCTCCAAATGGGGTGGTCGGGCAAATGGCGCAGTTGATGCGCGACAGGCGCGAAACTGGGCAGTACTTCTGGTTAGGCTTGGCGCCAGAGGGTTCCAGAAAGGCCAACCCGGGCTGGCGCAGCGGGTTCTATCATGCGGCGGTGCAGGCGGGTGTGCCGGTGGGTCTGGTTCGTCTGGACTATGGTCAGCGCAAGGTGGTGGTTCGGGACTTCATCAAGTTGTCGGGTGACCCGGCCATCGATTTCTTTCGTATTGCCCAGGCTTACGACGGCGTGGAAGGTCGAGTCCCCGGCAATACGTCACCCATTCGGCTACTGGATGCGTCAGTACCTCGTACAGAAACGATTGTGAAGAAGAAATGACCCTTACCGCCAGTCAGCAGACTCAACAGTCCCGCGTTCCGCTGGTCCGCGAATACCTTGTTGGTTTGCAAAGCCGCATCACGGCAGCGATTGCGCACGCTGATGGAACTGACTTTCGAGTAGATGCGTGGACCAAAGGCCCCGGCGAGGCCTTACAGGGCAACGGCATCACACTGATTCTGGAAGACGGCCCCGTATTTGAGCGGGCAGGGTGTGGCTTTTCGCATGTTACGGGCCCCAAGTTGCCCCCCTCGGCTACCCAGCACCGCCCAGAGCTTCAGGGAGCGCCGTTTGAGGCCATGGGTGTGTCGCTGGTGTTTCATCCCCGCAACCCGTACGTGCCGACCGTGCACATGAATGTGCGCATGCTGGCGGCAACCGACCAGCAGGGACGCGAGGTCTGCTGGTTTGGTGGTGGCATGGATCTCACCCCGTTTTATGGATTTGAAGACGACGCGAAGCATTTCCACGCCACCTGCAAGGCTGCGCTGGACCCATCGGGTGCTGACAAATACCCTCGTTTCAAAACCTGGTGTGACGAGTATTTCTACCTGAAGCATCGCCAGGAGCCGCGCGGCATTGGCGGTGTGTTCTTCGATGATTTTTCCGAGCTGGGTTTTGAAGGTGGTTTTGCGATGGTGCGCTCGGTCGGTGATGCCTTCCTGGACGCTTACCTGCCCATTCTGAATCGCAGAAGAGACACGGTTTACGGAGAGCGTGAGCGCAATTTCCAGCTGTACCGTCGCGGGCGCTACGTTGAATTCAACCTGGTGTGGGATCGTGGCACCCATTTCGGGCTTCAGTCAGGTGGGCGAACCGAATCCATCCTGCTCTCAATGCCACCGCTGGCAAGCTGGTCGTACCAGAACGTGCCAGACACCGGTTCACCTGAAGCTGAGCTGTACACCCGGTTCTTGCCGCGCCGGGATTGGGTGTGACTATCTCGGCAGCTCCTCGCCGGGTGGGCCTGTTCGGCGGCGCTTTTGATCCACCGCACGTTGCCCATGTGGCGCTGGTGAACGCCGCTGTAAGCCAACTGGCGCTGGACGAGCTGCGGGTACTGCCGACCGGCCATGCCTGGCACAAAACCCGCACGCTGAGCCCCGTTGAGCATCGGCTGGCCATGGCCAATCTGGCATTCGCTGGCCTGGAGCGTGTGGTGCTGGATACACGGGAAACCCGGCGCAACGGCCCGAGCTACACGGTGGACTCGCTGCGTGAGATTCACCTGGAACAACCCGGAGCAGAATTGTTCCTGGTGATCGGCGAAGATCAGGCTCGCGCATTGACCACTTGGCACGAATGGGAGGAGATCCCCAAACTTGCTATAATTTGTGTAGCTACTCGCACATATTCCGCTAGGGCTGAGGGCCAATTTATTGCCCCAAAAGCGTGGAAATCACGTTTTTGCATGTTGCAGATGCCCCTGCTTTCCGTCAGCGCAACCGATATCCGGTCCCGGATTGCCAGCCATCAGGGCGTTGTCCCTCTGGTTGGCGAGCCGGTTGCGCGTTATATTGATCAACATCACCTCTACTTAACTGCCTGATGACTACTGAAACCGTTGCCAAAAAAGATATCCAGAAACTTCAGCGGGCCATCGTGGATGGTCTGGAGGACGTGAAGGCGCAAGACATCCAGGTCTTTGACACGGAACACCTCTCGGCCCTCTTTGAGCGGGTCATCGTCGCCTCCGGCACGTCGAACCGACAAACCAAGGCGCTGGCGACCAGTGTGCGCGATGCCGTGCGTGACGCCGGGTTTGCCAAGCCTCGCATGGAAGGCGAGGGCAATGGGGAGTGGATCATCGTGGACTGCGGGCAGGCCGTGGTGCACATCATGCAGCCCAACTTTCGCACCTATTACCATTTGGAAGAGCTGTGGGGCGAAAAGCCGGTACGTCTCAAGTTTGGCACGGCCAAACCGCTGGTGAAAGCCGAGTCGGCCCCCGCAGCCCCTGCCGCCAGAGGATTGCCCAATATCAAGCGATCCAGTGCTGCCAAGAAGGGGGCGCTGGAATTGAACCCACCCAAGCCCAAAACCCGTAAACCTGCGGCCAAGACGGGCGTCAAGCCAGCAACTAAAACAACTGTTACCAAAGCACCAGCCAAAAGCACACGGGCTCCAGTGAAAACCGTGGTGGTGAAAGCCCCGGCAAAATCAGCTGCCAAGACTGCCGCCAAGGCGCCAGCAAAAAAAGCGCCTGCCAAAAAAGCGGCTTCCCGCAAAGCCTGATGTACTGGCTGTGAAGCTGGTCATAGTTGCGGTTGGCCAGCGTGTTCCCGACTGGGCCCAAACCGCCTGGGACGACTATGCCAAGCGGTTCCCTCATGAGCTCCGCGTGGAGCTGAAGACCGTCAAGACCGAGCCACGGGGCTCCAAAACGCTGGAAACGCTCCATGCCGCAGAACGGGCGCGGATCGAAGGTGCCATTGCCAAAGGGTCCCGCATCGTCGCGCTAGACGAACGGGGCGAGACACTCACAACTGCCGGACTCGCCAAGCGCCTGAAAACCTGGCAACTGGAGAGTGACGACGTGGCCTTGGTCATTGGTGGGCCTGACGGGCTGGACCCGGCTTTCAGAAGTGCGGCGCACGAGCGCATCCGCCTTTCTGACATGACCCTGCCGCACGCCTTTGCGCGCGTACTGCTTGTCGAGCAGCTTTACCGGGCCTGGTCGATCAATGCCAATCACCCCTATCACCGCGAGTAATTCGTGTGAGCGACTTTATCTATCTCGCCTCCCAAAGCCCGCGCCGTGGTCAACTGCTGGAGCAGCTTGGCATCCGGTACGAACTGCTGCTGGCCGACGCCATGGAAGACGCGGAAAGCTTGGAAGTGATTTTGCCGAATGAAGCGCCTGCCAGCTATGTGCAGCGCGTAACACGGCTGAAACTTGAAGCCGCGTTGAAACGCCTCAAACGTCGCGGGCTGCCAGTTGCGCCTGTGCTGTGCGCCGACACCACGGTGGCCCTGGGAAGAACGATTTACGGCAAACCGGCAGATGCAGCTGATGCGCAGCGCATGCTGGCTGAACTGTCAGGCAAAACGCATCGCGTCCTGACTGCTGTCGCGATGGGGCAGGGAAAGCGGCGTGAACAGTCGCTGAGCGTGTCGCGGGTGACTTTCTCCTCGACGGGGGCGCACCAGATTCGCGAATATGTGGCATCCGGAGAACCGATGGGCAAGGCGGGTGCCTACGCGGTGCAGGGCCGGGCAGCTGCGTTTATTTCAACGATTGCCGGCAGCTACTCTGGCATCATGGGGTTACCAATGTTTGAGACGGCACAGTTATTGGCCCGCTTCGGCTTCAAGCCCTGACGGGTTCGTTTTCACACTACACACACCATGCAAGAAGACATTCTCATCAACTGGTCACCCCAGGAAACCCGAGTTGCCGTCGTTGAAAACGGCTCGTTGCAAGAGCTGCACGTCGAGCGAACGCTGGAGCGTGGATTGGTTGGCAATGTGTACCTGGGCAAAGTAGTTCGTGTGTTGCCGGGTATGCAGTCGGCCTTCATCGATATTGGTCTGGAACGTGCCGCGTTTTTGCATGTGGCCGATGTGTGGCACCGACAGCCGGACGGGGAACCGCCCGGCATTGCCCGGAATACCCAACCGCAGATTCCTATTGAACGGCAGGTATTTGAGGGTCAAGCGTTGACAGTGCAGGTGATCAAGGATCCTATAGGGACCAAAGGCGCACGCTTGTCGACACAAATCAGTATCGCGGGACGTTTTCTGGTGTTTTTGCCGCAGGATGACCACATTGGCGTGTCGCAGAAGATTCCGTCCAGCCAGCGTGATGAACTTCGGGCGCGACTACAGCAACTAGCCGGCTCCGAGGGGGGCGGGTTCATCTTGCGCACCAATGGTGAAGATGCCAGCGATGCCGAACTTTCCGATGACCTGAGTTACCTGCGCAAGGCTTGGGCCCGGATCAAGGACGCATCGGTCCGGCTGCCACCGTTATCTATCCTGCATCAGGACTTGAGTTTGCTGCAACGAGTTCTGCGTGACCTCGCAGGCGAATCCACCCAATCGATCAAAGTCGATTCACGCGAACAGTTTGAAGCGCTCCAGAGTTTTGGCATGGAATTCATGCCTGCTGCTGCCGCAAAACTGCAGCTTTACAAAGGCGAGCGGCCCATTTTTGACCTGTATTCAATCGATGATGATATTGCCAAAGCGCTGGGACGGCGTGTTGAACTGAAATCAGGCGGATATCTGATCGTTGACCAAACGGAAGCGCTGACAACGGTAGATGTCAACACCGGGGGGTTCGTTGGCGCGCGTAATTTTGACGACACCATCTTTCGGACCAATCTGGAAGCCGCTCAGACAATTGCGCGGCAATTGCGTTTGCGCAATCTGGGCGGCATCATCATTGTTGATTTCATTGATATGGGCCGCGAGGACCACCGCGAATCGGTGTTGGCTGAGTTTCGCAAGCAACTCGCGCGTGACCGCGTGAAAACCATGGCGGGCGGATTTTCACAACTTGGTCTGGTGGAGATGACGCGTAAACGTACCAGGGAGTCGCTGGCGCATATGCTGTGCGAACCCTGTGCCGCCTGTGAAGGCAAAGGCATCGTGAAAACTGCCCGCAGCGTGGCCTACGATATTTTTCGGGAAATTCTGCGTGAGGCGCGACAGTTCGATCCCAAAGAGTTTCGGGTAGTAGCGTCACCGAAAGTCATTGAACTTTTTCTGGATGAGGAAAGCCAGCATCTGGCTGGTCTGAGCGAATTCATCGGCAAGCCCGTTTCTCTGCAGAGTGAGGGTGCCATGGGCCAGGATCAATACGACATTGTGTTGCTGTAGCTGATGGCAGGTCGGCGTTAGCCGCTGGAGGGCAAGCCCAGGCGGTAGAGGCGGGAATACGCTCCGTCCAATTCAATTAGTTCGATGTGCGTGCCCATCTCTACAACGCGCCCAGCCTCCATCACAACGATGCGGTCGGCATGCTGTACGGTCGAAAGACGATGTGCGATGACCAATGTTGTGCGTTGCTGCATCAGTCTGGCAAGGGCCTCCTGAACTGAGCGTTCCGATTCTGTATCCAGTGCGGACGTGGCTTCGTCCAGAATCAGTATGGGTGCGTCCTTATAAAGCGCCCGGGCAATAGCCAGGCGCTGGCGCTGTCCGCCAGATAACTGCATTGCGTTGTGACCTACCAAGGTATCCATGCCCTTTGGAAGTTCGCCAATAAAGCTGCCCAGGTTGGCAGCGTCCAGACAGTGCTTTACCTTGTCGCGATCAATCATTTGCCCCAGCGCGATGTTTGCCGCGATGGAGTCATTGAGCATGAGTACATGCTGGCTGACAAGTGCAAACTGTAATCGAAGGGAGACGAGGTCCCATTCCCGCAGGTCATGCCCATCCAGTTTGATGGTTCCCGAATTGAGATCTACAAACCTTGGCAAAAGATTCACCAATGTGCTCTTGCCTGACCCCGATGAGCCCACAAGCGCAACGGTCTCACCTGCCTTGACATCCAGTGATACCTTGTCCAGAGCCGGTGCAGGGCTATCACCATAGGTGACGGAAACCAGCTCGAAATGGATGTCTCCACGGGCTCTGGCAGTTGCGAAGTTGCCGCCAGACTCGTCCGGTGTGAGAGACATCAAATCCAGTCCACGCTCCATGGCTGCCAGGCCACGCGTGAGGGTGTTGGCTACCTCTGAAAGTTGCTTCAGAGGGGCAATCAGCATCAGCATGGCAGTGACGAAGGCCACGAAACTCCCAACCGAGGTGGCACGGTCGGCACTCTGTATGAGTGCCACGGTGAGCACGGCAGATAAGGCAACAGCAGCCAGCAGTTGGGTGAGCGGGGTCATTGCCGCTGAAGCCGCGGTGGATTTCATGGATAGACGCCGCAGCACTTCTCCAAGCTGGAAGAAGCGGATGGCCTGAGAGGTCTGCGCAGCATGGAGCCGTATGTCTCGATGAGCCAGCACATTTTCTTCAACCACATAGGCCAGCTGGTCGGTGGCATTCTGGCTATCGCGGGTTACCCGGAACAGTCGCTTCGACAGGGTCCGCATCACATAAGCCACCGCCGGAAAAAGACACGCAACGATCAGCGTGAGCTTCCAGTTCAGATACATCAGGTAGCCTACCAGCGCCATCAGCGTTAACGAGCTACGGGCCGTTACCATCAGTGCGCTGACCATCAGCCCCGAACCGGTTTGAACTTCGTAAACGATGGTGTTGGCCAGCGCGCTGGAATTCTTGTCGGCGAATAGCGACATGCGGGCACCCAGCAATTTCTCGAACATTGCCTTGCGAAGGACCAGAAGGCCCTGGCTGCTGATCCGGGTCATGGCCAGTTGCGTCACAAAGCTGCTGATGCCGCGCACTGCAAACAGTAAGATCAGTGATGCTGGAACGACCCAAAGCTGCAACGAACCTTGCTGGAATCCGCGGTCCAGCAGCGGTTGCAACAGCGCGGGGATAAGCGGTTCGGTCAGCGCCATGACGAGGGTTCCCGCTACGGCCAAAGCCCACACAGATGCAGGGCGTCCAAAATAAGGCCACAGGCGCGCCATTCTCTGGAACAGGCTTGCCGGTAACGTAGATGGAACTTTCAGCATGAGTCCTGATCGGATTTTGAATTGGCCTATTATCGTGTGTTCGTCCACACGGTTGACCACGGACATGTTCGGAGCGGAGTATGGTTGGTCACGTGTTACGCTCCTGCTTAACTGGTTTCAATCTGATTTTTATCAGCGAGGTTTTTCAGTCAAGATGATTAGTCGTTTATCCCACCTGTCAGTCAGAAACCTGAAACGTTTGTTGATGGGCGTTGTGCTGGTTTCCAGTCTGTCTGCTTGGGCGCAGTTTCGCGTGGAGGTGTCGGGTGTTGGCCTGACCCAGTTGCCGATTGCCATCGCAACTTTCCGCGGTGATGACACAGCTCCTCAAAAGATTGCAGCCATCATTCGGGCAGATCTGGAACGCAGCGGGCAATTTCGCAATATAGATGCTACGACTTCGGTTATCGACGAAGTGGCGCGGCTGGATGCTTCTGTGTGGCGGCAAAAAGGGGCCGATTCACTGGTGACGGGCAGTGTTACCCGTCTGGTTGATGGCCGATATGACGTGCGTTTCCGGTTGTGGGATGTTGTCAAGGCACAAGGCCAGGATCTGGGTGGGCAAAGTTTCCCTGTTCCCCAAGGTGACCTACGATTGGCTGCCCATCGTATCTCGGACATCATTTACGAGAAGCTCACAGGCGAGAAGGGTATTTTTTCAACTCGCGTTGCCTACATTACCAAGGCGGCACAGCGCTACAACCTCTGGGTCGCAGATTCAGACGGTGAAAATGCCCAAACCGCGCTCACCAGCCCTGAGCCTATCATTTCGCCAGCCTGGTCACCCAGCGGCGCCCAATTGGCCTATGTATCGTTTGAATCACGCAAGCCAGTTGTCTATGCGCACGATGTGGCCAGCGGTAAACGTCGCTTGATTGCTAACTTCCGGGGCTCCAACAGCGCCCCGGTGTGGGCACCGGACGGCCGTACACTGGCGGTGACGCTCAGCCGTGACGGGGGCTCGCAGCTATATACCATTGACGCCAACGGTGGTGAACCGCGCCGACTCATCCAGTCAAGCGGCATTGATACAGAACCTGCTTACTCCCCCGACGGGAAAACTATTTTCTTTGTCAGCGACAGGGGAGGCGCACCCCAGATATACAAAACCGCAGCGGCAGGTGGCAATGTTGAGCGCGTGACGTTTACCGGTGGTT
Source organism: Pseudomonadota bacterium (assembly GCA_029561195.1). Lineage (GTDB taxonomy): Bacteria > Pseudomonadota > Gammaproteobacteria > Burkholderiales > Burkholderiaceae_C > Egaibacter. Next base: position 10,326 of record JAKQJK010000103.1, on the reverse strand, counting down.
ACAACATTTCACCAGCCATTAGCCCAGATGGGCGTTGGTTGGCCTATATTTCACGCGTCAATGGCGCATTCAAGCTTCACGTTATGGAGCTTGGGACCGGCCTGACAGCAGCGATAACTGATACCACCGCTGATGAAAGCCCGAGTTTTGCACCCAATGGCCGCCTGATTGTTTACGCTACCCAGCAACAGGGCAAAGAGGCGTTAATGACGACTACTCTGGATGGGAAAATCAAGGCCCGATTGGGCGGCCAGGGCGGCGATATCCGTGAACCCGATTGGGGTCCGTTTCAAAAACCATGATCTTTCAGGAGTGAATTGATGCGAAGAATTTTGTTGGTCGCAGGCGTTGCCGCTGTGATGGCCGGGTGCGGGTCCTCTGTCAAGCTAGACAATGTTCCCGTCGAGGATAAGTCTGGTACGCCGACGTCTCAGTCAGGGGTCGATGGTCAAAATGCGGCAAAAAGCGCGGTGACGGGTATTGATCTGAACAAGGCCGGTCAAGACGCAATTAATGCTGCTGGACCACGTGTCGTTTACTTTGACTACGATAGCTTTGTCGTCAAGCCCGAATATCAAGCGATTATTGAAGCGCATTCGCGCGTTATCAAGGCCGACAAGAACCGCAAGGTCGCGATTGAGGGTCATACCGATGAGCGCGGCGGTCGTGAGTACAACCTTGCTTTGGGGCAAAAACGCGCTGAGGCCGTTCGCAAAGCGATGGGCTTGTTGGGTGTCGCCGATGGGCAGATTGAAGCCGTGAGTTTTGGCAAAGAAAAGCCGGCCGCACAGGGCAGCGACGAGGCCGCATTGGCCAGGAATCGCCGGGCTGAGATTTCGTACCGTTGAGATGAGTTTCTCTGCCCGTTTTGTCATCCTGTTGCTGGCCAGTTTTGGGTTTAGTGTTTCCCAGGCTGGCCTGTTCGATGATGATGAGGCTCGCAAAGCCATTCTGGATTTGCGTCAGCGCATTGAGGCCTCGCGTGTTGAGTCTGAGCAGAGGCTGAATACGCGGCTGGCGGAGGAGGGGCGCAAGACCAGTGAAGATAGCGCGCAGGTGCGTCGCAGTTTGATTGAATTGCAAAACCAGATTGAGATATTACGCGCCGATTTGGCTAACCAGCGTGGGCTGAATGAACGCCTTGCCCGGGAAGTCTCTGAACTCCAGCGTATGCAGAAAGACGCTGATCAAGGGATGGAGGAGCGCTTGCGAAAACTGGAGCCGGTGAAGGTCACAGTTGATGGGCGTGATTTCATGGCTGACCCTGCCGAGAAGCGCGAATATGACGAAGCTCTGGCCGTATTCCGCAAAGGTGATTTTGCTACCGCTCAGACGGCATTCGTGGGTTTTTTGCAGCGATTTCCTCGTGGAGGCCATGCACCGTCTGCACTGTTCTGGCTTGGCAATGCGCAGTATGCAACCCGAGACTACAAAGAGGCTATTGTCAACTTCCGCGAAGTAATTTCGTTGGCTCCTGATCATTTGCGTGCACCTGAAGCAGCCCTCTCGTTAGCAAACTGTCAGATCGAGCTCAAGGATGTCAAGTCGGCAAGAAAAACCTTGGGTGACCTGATAAAAGCGTATCCGCAGTCTGAAGCAGCGGCAACCGCCAAAGAGCGCTTGAGCCGCCTCAAGTGACGGGATGCCCGTAAAATCGGGCAATGCAATCCTCCGAACTTTCCTCCCTCAGCAACCAGGTGTTGTTGTGGTCATTTGCTCTGTCTGTCGTGTTCGGTGTGATCGTCCAGCGAACGCATTTTTGTACCATGGGTGCAGTCAGTGACGTTGTCAACATGCAGGACTGGACTCGCATGAGGCAATGGGGTTTGGCCGTGGGTGTGACGATGATCGGGTTTGCCACTCTAGCCTATACAGGTCAAATCGATCCTGCAAAAACACTGTACGCGTCAAATCGCTGGCTTTGGTTGTCGGCTCTTGTAGGGGGTGGCTTGTTCGGATTTGGCATGGTGTTGGCGTCCGGTTGTGGTAGCAAGACACTCGCGCGAATTGGCGGCGGCAGCCTCAAGTCTCTGGTAGTAATGATCGTGATGGGCGTCACCGGTTTTGCCACTCTCAAAGGAGTGACCGCGGTTTTGCGGGTTGCAACGGTTGACCAGATCGCAGTGGAGTTTCCGTTTAATGCTACGTTGGCGCACGGTCTCGCGGCATGGTTCGGTATCGCGCCAGTTGTCGCCGGACTTCTTGCGTCCGTCGTTTTAGGTGGTTTTCTGGTGATCTGGGCTTTGCTCGGGAGAGATTTCATTCGTATTGACAATCTGCTCGCTGGGCTGGGACTGGGATTGGTAGTCGTGGCCATGTGGTGGATTAGTGGTCACATGGGCCACTTGGCTGAGCATCCAGAAACACTTGAAGAAGTCTATCTGACAACTAACACCGGAAAAATAGAAGCGATGAGCTTTGTTGCGCCCATCGCTTACACCCTGGATTGGTTAATGTTGTTCAGTGACAAGAGCAAGGTGCTGACTTTCTCGGTCGTTTCGGTATTGGGTGTCATTGCGGGCTCTGCCGCCAGTGCGATCAGTACTAAAACATTTCGCTGGGAAGGCTTTGGCGGAATTGAGGATTTGGCGAACCATTTGGTTGGGGCCATCCTGATGGGGATTGGTGGTGTCACGGCACTGGGGTGCACCGTGGGTCAGGGGTTGAGCGGCATTTCGACTCTGCATGCTACTAGTTTTGTAGCTGTTTCCGCAATATCTGCAGGGGCTGTGGCTGGTTTGAAGTACCAAATATGGCGGCTGGAACAGGTTGCCTGATTCATGACGGAGGTTATTAATCGACGTTTTGGTGGACTGGAGCGCCTGTACGGCATGTCGGGCGCCCTTGCCATACGTTCTGCGCACGTAGCCGTGGTGGGCGTTGGAGGTGTAGGTTCCTGGGCTGCTGAAGCATTGGCCCGCAGTGGCGTCAACCAGTTAACCCTGATCGATCTCGACCACGTTTCCGAATCGAATATCAATAGACAGGTACATGCGCTTGAATCTACGCTGGGTCAGGCCAAGGTGCTGGCGATGCGAGACCGCATCGCACAAATTAACCCTGACTGCCGAGTTATCTGTATCGAAGAGTTTGTCGAACCTGACAACTGGCCTGGCCTGCTGCCTCAGGGGGTGGATGGCATTATTGATGCCTGCGATCAAGTCAAGGCGAAGGTGGCCATGGCCGCGTGGGCTATGCGAACAGACAAGTTATTTATCTCCGTTGGCGCAGCTGGTGGCAAGAGGCTGGCGCACTTGGTTGATATCGAGGATCTGAGCCGAACAACACATGATCCGCTGCTGGCGCAAATGCGGTATCGCCTACGAAAAGAGTTTGGTGCGGCGCGTGAAGGCAAAGTGATCGGTGTGTCCTGTGTTTTCAGTCGTGAAGCGGTCATGCCGCCAGACGCCTCTTGTGCCGTGGAGGGTGACGGTTCACTCAATTGCCATGGATATGGATCTGTTGTCAGCGTGACCGCCACGTTTGGTCAGTGTGCGGCTGGGTGGCTATTAGATAAAATTTCAAGTCAGTCTAAAGGCATCTCAAAAATAACGCTATAATTTAAGGCTTTGCAGCATGGTAAACATCAGGCTGCAATCGGGGTAGCAGGTCATGCTGTGAGGCCGTGAGGGGATGTTAGCTCAGTTGGTAGAGCAGCGGACTTTTAATCCGTTTGTCGTGGGTTCGACCCCCGCACATCCCACCAATTTTTAAATGGCCCGCACAACCGTGCGGGCCATTTCTCTTTCAGATAGTGGGTTCTTAGCTCAGTTGGTAGAGCAGCGGACTCTTAATCCGTAGGTCGACAGTTCGAATCTGTCAGGACCCACCACTCGTTCCAGAGGGAAACAGGCTGTCATGGTCTGTTTCCCTTTTCTTCGAGCGTAGCCATAGCGTAGCTTCGGAGTGCATTATCGAGCCGACTTGCAGCAATTTGCAAGCCTTCGGGCGCTACGTGAGCGTACCTCTCGACCATCGAAAGTGTCTTCCAGCCCCCCAAACGCTGCAATTCGTGGGTCGGCGTGCCTGCCTGACGGTGCCACGTGGCAAACGTGTGCCTGAGGTCATGCCAGCGGAAATTATCGATTCCAGCCCGTTTTAGGGCATCCCGCCATGCCTTGGTTGATACCTGAGTGACGGGCTTACCCCGGAACGTGAAAACGTGAGTTGGGTGCTCGCCGGCCTTTCTTTTGAGCACCTCCAATGCAGCCTCATTCAGCGGAACGGGATGTGGCCTGCCGTTTTTGTGCTTTTCAGGGGGGATGATTGCGTGGTTCAGATCAAGGTTCACCTGTGTCCATTCCAACTGGCTCACATTGGCCTGACGCAAACCAGTAGCGACGGAAAACAGCGCCATATCAGCCAGGTGCGGCGGTAGCTCCGAGTGGAGCTTCGAGAATTCGCAAGGGGACAGCGATCGAATCCGGCCGTCTTTCTCCCGGAAAAGGGAGACTTTGGGCACCCGGTCAACCCATTCCCACTCGTGGCAGGCTTTGCGCAACACCGTGCGAATGACAGCCAAGTAACGATTAGCTGTGCTTTGAGTGGCTATCTTGGCTCGTGACGACTTGATATGGTCGATCAAAGTCCGGTCGATCTCGTCAAGGTACTTGCCACCCAAGACGGAGTCCAGCCAGCGAAGAATGGACTTGTCGCGGCTATGCGTCCGCTTGTGGGTGGTTTCCCCAAGGAATTTCAAAACGGCTTCTTCCCACGTCCGCCGAGGCTTTGCGCCGAGCTTGTCTTGCTCCCAGCGTTCAACCTTCAGCCGGTCGTGGAATTCGGCAGCTTTACGCTTTTCGGCAGTCCCAGTACTGACCTGTAGAGGGCCTGATTCGCCACGGATTGGCGAAAGTTTGACCCACCAGTACGGGGAGTCTTTTCTTCTGTAGAGCGACATTCAGTTCTTTCCTGAGTACCGGCTACAGACACACGCGAGAACGATTGTGCCACCAAGTACTCGATCAAAAGGGATTCCACGAAAACCCACGACTTGCCCACCTTGCAGCCAGGTATCAAACCGGCGCGGGCACGTGTCTTGAGTGTTTGTGGATGAATTCGAAGCAGCTGGGCCGCTTCAATGACATCGAGAGTGCGCGAGTTCATGCCGCAGGCCAGCTCGAATAGGCGCCATCATGAAATCGTGGTGGTAGCTCTCGCAGCGCTGTTAGGAGCAGTCCCGATGGGATTCGGGAGACCTTGTAAGCCGGTTCAAGAATTTCTCCAGTTGCACGAGCAATGAGCGACGAACTCTTTCTGAAAACTTCACCGACACCGTATGAGCGTTTCACCCATTCGGGGAGGTTGTACCAAGCGCGGACCTTGCGTCCCAAATCACAAAGACCACCAACCCCGTACAGGCGAAGGCCTTTTGGAAATCTTGTGAGTTCTCCAAGTTTGGAGAGGTACTTCATGAGATAGCCGACGCCGCTTTTGGCGATCTCTGTCTGCGCCATGCCGTGTGTCCAAAACGCAGTTGTTACTTTGCCGCTGGCGAGTTTGGCGTCTTTGTCCCAGAACGGCATCCGCATCCCTACGGGCAGCCATGCGAGCAAGTGGTAATGGACGACTGCATCACCTGTCCGTTCAAGTCGCTTTGGTTGAATTTCACCAACCCACGTGTATCGGCAGGGCACGCGATGTGATCGGCACCAGTTTCGAAAGCGTTTGACCGCAGCAGAAAGGTGGGTTTTGTGCCAATCCTCCGCTTTGGCGTAAGTCAAAGTGACGAACCACGGAACGCCAGGACGGAAGCCTTTTTCGGCCATGCCATGAAGGTGACCGGAAGCCCAGACGGACCGTTTAAGGCGGTCGACTCGGCGCTCAGCCACCGCTGACGGTGAGAGATTTACAACATGCTGAGCAGTTGTATTAGATGGGACAAGCCCCGCGCCTGCGGCGCTGGCGTACCCCCCAAGAGGGGGCCCCTCCAGCGCCTTTAGCGTGCCAGGTGTCTTAGAACGATGAGAAAACTGGGGCGGCTCTGCCCCCGAAGGTGCAACACACATACGAACTCCATAGGTTGGGAATTCGCGACAGATGCGGTTGCGTCTGTATGTGTGTGTATGGCTCCTACGGCATCAACCAGCTAGTTGCCGTAACCCTCTTAAAGGGCGGTCCACGCGGGACCAGAATTTTGCCTTTGATAATTTAAGGCTGTCGCGTAGAGGAAATGTACTCAATTGACGGAATTACTGTCAAGTGCTGTGCTGCATGTCAGCAACGGGCTGAATGCGGTCATAGGCGAATGTCTGGAGCCCTCAGCAGACATTAGAAGCCGTTGGAATTAGGGTTCATATTGAATCTTCGGCGCGACCCAACTCTTTGGATGCTGAACTACGTTCTGAATGAGATTCGTTGCTTGAAGAACGAAGACATCCATATTCACTTGTCCCGGGATGTTCTCGCCGCAAGCAAGGCTTCGTGCCCTATCAATTACGTAAATCATTTCGGCCAGTCGCTCGCCAGTTCGAAGGTCAGTAACTTCAAGTGAGTGCTTCGCCATGGGCATCGACCGACCGGCCCCATTTAATGAAGATTCAGGCCCTATCGTGTACGTCACTTGCACGTCGAAGGATGCAGGGACAATGAATGTCCCAACTTCATTTCTGTAGTCTCGAGAAAACCCCGATGCAGGAATTCCGGCTTCACGTTCTTTATATGACTGCTGAAATGGTTTGTAAACTGGCACGTGGTACGACAGAAAAGGCTGCCAGCCGTCAGTGACCGTACCGGCCCATTTCAGCCGCTGGTTGCCATCAATGACATAGCCGTGGAAAGTGACACTACGTGCCTGCTCGGGCTCTTGCTTCCAAAGTACGGACCGGACCGGAGATGATGGCGGTCTGTAAAAGCGAGTATGCGCATCTTTGCAAGCCTGTCGAAAATTCTCTGGTTTGTAGAATGTGTACTCGGGTATGCAAGCGACGACCACGGCGACAGCCAATGCCGCGATAGCTAGTAAGCGCAGATTCATAGATTCCTCCCAATTGCTCCAAGTGCCTGGCAACGTCACTTTCGCATCGTGTTCGCTTATGGTCGATTGCGCATTGCAGGCTTCTTATTTGCGTGACGAGTCAAGGATACATGGGATTGGTTGAATGTCTGCTATCGCGGCAAAGCCGAACTGGCCCTATGGTAAACGGCTTGACCACAAGCCTCCACAGGTACCCCGGCTCCCACCCCTCCTGCGTGTGAAACGCAGGGGGGTCGCCGGGCCTTCGGCCTGTGGATTTTGTGGACAAGCTAGGTGTTGGCTTTTAAAGCAACTTTCTCACATACAGGGTCAGGAGGCAGGTGGCAAATTGCAATGGTGCCATGCGAAGTGGGCGCGGCAGCCAAGACGCATTTTGTCGCGCAAAGTGTGTTCCCCAATTGATAAATGGCCCCAACCAGGCCGGAATGCGCGCTAGTAGCGCAGTAACCTCGGCATTAGACGGTAGTAGATCATGTCCAGACATAACGTAGCCTTTTCGTAGCTTCTGACAGCTTTTTTGGGCTACGCATGGCACCCGGTTACGTGGTGCGTGTGTCTGTAAGCCGTGGGCAGGACGTTGAAAACAGGTGATTTCCTGCTCTCTTAATCCGTAGGTCGACAGTTCGAATCTGTCAGGACCCACCACTCATTCTGGAGCTAATCAGTCTGGCATGGTCTGTTTCCATTTTTTTTCGAGCCTAGCATCGCAGTGCTTTATCGTGCCGACTCGCAGTCTTCAGGTGCTACGTCGGCGTATCGCTCGCCCATTTAAAGAGTCTTCCAGCCTACAAAGGCTGCAATTCGTGGGTCGGGAGTGCCTGCCTGACGGTGCCACATGGCAAAATTTTGCCGAGGGCCATGCCGAAGGAAATTGTGTTGATCTCAATTTAATAAGAAGTTCAGTCGTCCAGACTGAGTTGCGTGACCTTCACGACGTCACCCATCTTTGTGCCTTTCAGGTGGACTTTAGCTCCCAGCTTGATATCTGACAATGCCCCGTTCTTGACTACTGTCACACCTGACGCATCGCATCGCTGGCTTCGAACTACAAAATTTGACAGACTGGTGAACTCAGTGATTTGGGCCTCGATTTCAACTTGGTCCAGTGACTCTTCATCCTCAGTTTCTACTCTGTAAGCCTTCAGCACACCTGCCTGCCAACTGCCGTGAACTTCAACACGTGTTCCGACAACCAACTGTAAATTGAGCGGCTCGAAGCTGGCGGCACTGGTATCTACTTCAATACTGCCCAACTGGAAACGAGTCGCAGACAACAACGAGGTTATCAGTCCCTCAACCTCGGCTTCCCCTTCGTTGAACTGGATATCTGTATCGAGTACCTTGACGCGGGTTACCAGCAAACTGGTACCGTCTAAAGACAGTGTGCCTTGAATCCGTACTAATTGACCAGCCTTCAAACTGTCGGTAAGTGATCCAGTCAGAATCAATCCGTTGATTGAAATTTGCGAGTTGGCTACATGAACCAAACCGCTACAGACAACCGATGACGCAGACGATACGGCTACGCGCGTTGCAGTCCAGTTGCTGGCGTCCGCGGTCGTTTGCAAACCCCAAACGGTTACCTGTACGCCAGGCGCCAGTGCAGCGGCAGAACTGAGGCCATCAAAAGCAGTGGCACCGTTGGTTAGCAACGTCATGCCAGCCAGTTTGAACTGGCCAGCAGAAACTTGTGAAACGGCCCCTTGAGCGACAGACCACACCTTGATGCTGCTGGCAGTACCCAGCGAAGTGGTGGTACCCCGAATACCTTGCACATTGGCGACCATGCCTAAGCGCAAGTCCGTGGACATGGCAGATTCGCCATTTATCTGTATGGACGCCTGCAGATCGTCAAACTTGATACTGTTGACGATAACGCTTCCAAATCCGGAAATGGATCCAAAAGATGTAATGCCCGTGCCACCGGTGCCTGGCAACCCTGCGAATCCCCCAGATCCCCCGCCGCAAGAGGCCAAAGACCACGCCGCAAGGGCCAGGAAACTTCGCCTGGGCAGTTTTTGACTGGTGTTCATATTGATTTCCTCTTCACTGCTTTGGCGGGGGTTGTTTTTTTCACCTTACCCGTTGGCAAGGGAACCTGCTGCTCAGCAGAGTGAAAATACACTCCAAATCTTATGTTGTGCTTAAGACCCGTGGCGCCTTGGCTGCGTTGTTCGGCTACTGTTGCCGTTTGCAAAAATTGTCGCAAAGCGTTGGCCCAAAGCCGTCGAGCCAATTTTTGCAGTTGCTCCGCCTGCTCAGCGGAGAGGTCGCTCGAAAATGCACTTTGCTCCAGCATCAATGAATTGCGCCGGGTGGGCGCCAGGTTGTGCACAGCAGTAGCAAGATGGTCACTTACGTTGGTTGCCAGAAAGTGAAACGACTCGCCAAGTCCTTCCTGGGGCACAAATGCATTTGTTAACAACTCCACATAGCCGTCCTCGCGCGACTCTACGGCGCCTAGACGTTCCAGTTCATCCAGAACTGCCCTGGCACCAACGTCACGGCTGACTTCGGCGACCAGTGCTGTGAAGTCGGGTTCTCCGGGTTTTCCCCGGCCAGGAGTTCTAGCCAAGGGGCGAGCTGTCTGATCAGCATTCAAAAATCTGGGTTCACTGATCCAGCGAGCCACAACTGAAGACGCTACAGGCATCATATGCACGGTAGCCTCCCGAGCCGAAGGTGCTTCACGCAATCGTTTGACGTCTTTACGATGCACACCCGTCAGCAGCGCAATACGGGTGTCAGAGCTTCCTTTGTCGGAAATGCTGAAGGAATTAATTGCCTCGCTCACCAGAGCTTTCTTAAGCAATTCCAACATGGAAGGGAGTTGCAAGCCGTGATCAATCATCAACCGTGCAAGCGGTTGCAACACAACCGAGACGGCGTGTTCGGCCAAAGTGGGTTCTGGCAGGCTACCTATTGTGGCAATTGGCTCAACGGCACTTGGAGTTTTCACTGTCATGGTGAAGAAGGTGGGTCAGAAGATAGCAGAAGGACCCAGAAATTATGAAAAAGTGCTCTAGAAACATCGAGAAGTTACAAATATTTACGGGATAATTTCCCGAGAAATGGGTTGCCACTTTAAACTGGCGTCATAGTCAAAACAACATTATGGGAAATTATCCCATGTTGAATAAAATCTATCTGCAACTCATTGTCCAACCCATCCAGCTTAAGCTCATGAAGAAAACCTATGGAAGAGTAGCCGCATTTGCATTGACAGCCATGCTAGGTCTCCCAGCCCTTGCTGTAGAAGTAGGTCAGCCAGCCCCTGACTTTGACTTGCCCGGAGGCAAAGGTGCCGTGAAGCTCAGTGACTACAAAGGCAAAGTCGTGTACGTCGACTT
>JAKQJK010000091.1 GCA_029561195.1 Pseudomonadota bacterium | reverse complement strand
GATGCTGGAAAAACCGGCGCCAATCTCGACACCCTTCACCGCGTTAATGCCCATCATCGCGTAGGCAATATCAGCGTCCATCTTGTCAAACAGCGGCTCACCCAGGCCCACGGGCACATTGGAGGCCATCACACGGATGCGTGCACCGCACGAGTCCCCGGCCTTGCGCAGTGTCTCCATATACGTTTCCAGCGCCGACACATCAGCTAACGGCGCAAAAAACGGGTTGTTGGGCACGTGGTCCCACGACTGGAAACCAATGGGCACATCGCCCATTTGGGTCATGCAGCCGCGAAACACGGTGCCATAGTGTTCGGCCAGCCACTTCTTGGCCACAGCACCGGCGGCCACCATGGGCGCGGTCAGGCGCGCGCTGGAGCGGCCACCGCCACGCGGGTCCCGAATGCCGTATTTCTGGAAGTAGGTGTAATCAGCATGGCCGGGACGGAAGGTCTGCAGGATGTTGCCGTAGTCCTTGCTGCGCTGGTCAGTGTTCTTGATCAGCAGACAGATGGGTGTGCCGGTGGTCTTGCCCTCGTACACACCAGACAGGATCTCGACCGCATCGGGCTCGTTGCGCTGGGTCACGAATTTGGAGGTGCCGGGTCGGCGGCGGTCCAGATCGGGCTGAATGTCGGATTCGCTCAGGGCCATGCCCGGCGGACAACCGTCAATCACGCAGCCAATAGCCGGGCCGTGGGATTCACCGAAATTGGTGACTGCGAATAGGTTGCCAAAGGTGTTGCCGCTCATGCACGCGATTATCCCAGACGATGCCCGCGCACCGAAAAAATGCGGCCATTCCGCGTTTTCGCTGGAACGTTTCCTGCTAGTTGTTGCGTTGCACCAATTCACTTTCTTTTAGAAGGAGCACCCCATGCTGGACCGCACGACCACCAAGTTCTCTCACGTCAAACCGGGCGATACCGAATTTGTATCGGGTGGCCTGCGCGACTTTTTTCTCTACCGCGATCTGGGTGTTGCCGAGGCCACGCACGGCAAGGTGATTGCGCACCTTGTGAAGGCAAACATGGCACCAGAAACAGGCACCGGCTGGCACCGTCATGAGGCAGATTTCCAGATTGTGATAATGACCAAGGGCTGGGCACGCTTCATGTACGAAGACAAGGAGACGCTGGTGGAAGCTGGCGATGTGGTGCATCAGCGCCCCGGCATTCGCCACTACCTGTTCGACTACTCACCCGACATGGAATACCTGGAGATCGTGGGGCCGGCTGATTTCAAGTCAGTGGATGTGGAGCCGGTGTGCGCCATTCCCGCACCTACCCCCTGGAAAACCTGACGAAACGGGGACGTTAAAACTCAGCGTCCAGCTCGTCGATTTCGTCGGGCTCGGCTTTCGCGGCTGCAATCCATTCCTTCATGGCGGGTAACTCCATGATGCGTTTGCAGTAGCCCGCGCTGGCCTTGTCGATGGCCACGTCGTAAGTGAGAAAACGCGTGACCACAGGCGCATACATGGCATCGGCCACCGTGGGTTGTTTGCCGAACAGATACGGTCCGCCATAGGTGGCGAGGCACTCCTTCCAGATCTCCAGCACCCGGTCAATATCACCCTGTGCCCGGGACCATACCTTGAATGCTGGAAAACGCGCCTTGATGTTCATTGGCAGCGAAGACCGCATGGACGCAAACCCCGAATGCATCTCGCCACAAATGGCGCGGCAATGCGCCCGTGCCTTGATGTCGGTCGGCAACAACTGGGCCTTGGGCTTGATCTCGTTGAGGTACTCGGCAATGGCCAGCGTGTCCCACACCTTGATGCCGTTGTGTTGCAGCGAAGGCACCAACATGCTGCTGGAGAGCAGCAACATCTCGGCCTTCATGGCCGGGTCATCGGGCGAGATGACTTTTTCGGTGAATTCCAGCCCGGCCAGCCTGGCCAGCAGCCAGCCGCGCAGGGACCACGCGCCGTAATTTTTGCTGCTGATCGTCAGGACATTTTTGGCCACGGGCTACTCCTCAAACCGGAAAGTAATGCCGCTTACCCGCAAGGGTTGTGCCAACCCACTCATGCCTGAGCCGGGCTGGCCCGTAACTTGCCTGTTGAAGTGATATCCGTATCACGTCAGGAACACCATGCTGTATCAGGCCTATCAATCCCAGTCCGACCTGATGTCGCCCTTGCGACTCTTAGCGCAAAGCAGCAGCGCAAACCTCTGGTTCAGCAAGACCGAAGGCAATTTCCTGCGCAAACTGTCCGCCTCCATGGAGGTGTTTTCGCGCTTGCGGCTGACCCACTCGCGGCCCGCCTACGGCATCACCTCGGTCAAAGTGGGGGAACACGAGCTAGTCGTGACCGAAGATAAAGTCCTCGACCTGCCGTTTGGCACACTATTGCGGTTCAAAAAAGAATCCCCTGCCGACCTGCCTTTTCAACCGCCCGTGTTGTTGGTCGCACCGCTATCAGGCCATTTCGCCACGCTACTTCGGGAAACCGTGCGCACGTTGCTACAAGACCACGACGTGTATATCACCGACTGGCACAACGCCCGTGACGTGTCGCTCAAGCACGGGCCCTTCGCACTGGACGACTACATCGACCACATGATCCGGTTCACCGAGGCCATTGGCCCCGGCACCCACGTGGTGGCCGTGTGTCAGCCTTGTGTGGCCGCGCTGGCCGCCACGGCCATCATGGCCGAAGACGACAACCCGGCCCAGCCGCGCAGCCTCACCTTGATGGCAGGCCCAGTAGACTGTCGCGTCAACCCGACGGGCGTGAACACGCTGGCCACCAGTAAGCCGATTGAGTGGTTTGAGAAAAACCTGATCAGCCACGTGCCCATGCCGCATGCTGGTTACATGCGCCGCGTGTACCCAGGTTTTGTGCAGCTCAGTGCATTTTTGAGCATGAACCTGGACCGGCACAAACAGTCGTTCAAGGACCTGTATCAACATCTGGTGGATGGCGACCTTGAAAAAGCCAATGTCATCCGCGTCTTCTACGACGAGTACCTGGCGGTGAATGATTTACCTGCCGAGTTCTACCTGGAAACCGTGGAAAAAGTGTTTCAGACCTACGACCTGCCACTAGGCAAGCTAGCGTACCGGGGCCGCGTGGTGAACCCTGCAGCCATCCGCCGCACCGCCTTGATGACAGTTGAAGGCGAGCGTGACGACATCTGCTCGGTCGGTCAGACAGTAGCAGCGCAGGACCTGTGCAGCAGCATCCGCCCCTACATGAAAACCCACCACGTCCAGACAGGTGTTGGGCACTACGGCGTGTTCAGTGGCCGCAAGTGGAACCAGCAGATTTACCCACGCGTGCGGGAAATGATTCACGCCAGCATGGGGTGAGGTGGCCCTCGTTCTTCAGAGCGTTGACCCGGTCCGCCGCATGATTTACATTTATCTGTCCGTTTTAAGCACGATCGTTCGGTTATTTGATTGAACACTCTAGAAAGGGCATTTACAGTGCAGCCTGTTTTATCAAAACTGCTCACTGGAACCCGGTTACCATCCGGAAAATAACATGGAACGACGTCGCACCACTCGCTCATTTGGAACACTGCCCGCCACCAGCAGAGACCCTGCTCATCGTGCGGAGGTTTTAGCTATTGAGGCTCTGGACTCGCTGGTGAACAAGCTGATCAGAAAAAACGACAACCGCGTTCCACCCGAGTTTCTCGATTGGGTTGGCGTGGAAGCAACACAGCTTGCCGTTCAGATTGTGCGCAAATACCTGGAATACGACACCTTCGTCGAGAAGATGAACTCTGACCGAGCTGAAGTTACGGTACTTCGGGTTGTGTACCAGGCCATCATGCCGCTGGTTCAGTCCCGATACAGTGAGCTGACTGGAAACATTACCCAATATGCGTCGCTGGGCGATTTCCCGCCCTCTGGAAGCTAGACAGTTAACACTTTCCGGCTTTAACCTACGTCAGCCCTGCTCGGTCTCTTCGCCCGCAGGCCAGTCACGGATGTAGGCCTTGAGCATTTTGTTCTCAAAGTTCTGGCTGTCCACCACAGCTTTGGCCACGTCGTAGAAACTGATCACGCCCATCAGCATTTTTCTGTCCATCACCGGCATGTAGCGGGCGTGACGCTCCAGCATCATGCGGCGTACTTCGTCGAGTTCGGTTTCCGCAGAACAGGTTAAAGGCGCGTCATCCATGGCGGTTCGCACGACGGTAGTGCCGATGGTGCCACCATTTTTCACCACCGTCTGAATCACTTCACGGAAAGTGAGCATTCCCACCAGATCGCCATGATCCATGACGACTAGCGAGCCAATATCTTTTTCGGCCATGAGGTCCAGCGCCCGGGACAAGGCCTCTTCCGGGTTGGCGGTATACAAGGTGTTGCCTTTGACACGCAGAATATCGCTGACTTTCATGATGTTCTCCTGATCGAATGGGTGACTTTACTTGCGGCTCGGCACGCTTTGAATATAGCCCACAATACCGTCATTCAACCCCTTACCGGCATCCGGGTCAAGTCAGTTATACCCGGCTACGCCAACAACCCGGAAAGTGCTTATGCCTGGTTACTCTGATCCTGGTTTTGACACCCTGGCGCTTCACGCCGGTGCAGCCCCCGACCCCACCACCGGTGCCAGAGCGGTACCCATCCACCTGACCACCTCGTTTGTATTCGAGTCCAGCGACCATGCGGCGGCCCTGTTCAACCTGGAGCGTGCTGGCCATGTGTATTCGCGCATCAGCAACCCTACCAATGCCGTGCTGGAACAACGCGTGGCTGCGCTAGAAGGTGGCATTGGCGCCATCACGACTGCCAGCGGCCAGGCCGCGCTGCACCTGTGCATTGCCACGCTGATGGGTGCGGGCTCGCACATCGTGGCGTCCACAGCGCTGTATGGCGGCTCGCAAAAC
Source organism: Pseudomonadota bacterium (assembly GCA_029561195.1). GTDB lineage: Bacteria > Pseudomonadota > Gammaproteobacteria > Burkholderiales > Burkholderiaceae_C > Egaibacter. The sequence continues at coordinate 1,280 of JAKQJK010000091.1, read as the reverse complement.
CTGCTGCACTACACGATGCGTCGCTTCGGTATCGACACCACATTTGTGAAGCCCGGTGATGTGGATGGCTGGCGCGCGGCCGTGCGGCCAAATACCAAGCTTTTCTTTGGGGAGACCGTGGGCAACCCGGGGCTGGATGTGCTGGACATTCCCACCATCAGCGCGATTGCCCATGAAGCCGGCGTGCCGTTACTTGTCGACTCGACACTCACCTCACCGTGGCTGATGAAGCCGTTTGAACACGGCGCCGATCTGGTTTATCACTCAGCGACCAAATTTTTGAGCGGCCATGGCACGGTGATTGGCGGCGTCGTGGTAGACGCAGGCAGTTTCGACTGGGCCCGCGCGCATGCGACTTCCGGCAAATTTGCCGAACTGGCAACGCCGTATGAAGGTTTTCACAACATGGTGTTCACTGAGGAATCCACGGTGGGCGCATTCCTGCTGCGGGCACGGCGCGAAGGCCTGCGCGACTTTGGCGCCTGCTTGAGCCCGCATTCAAGCTGGCTGATTTTGCAGGGGATCGAAACGCTCTCGCTGCGCATGGAGCGGCACATGCACAACACGCAAAAGGTGGTGGAGTTCCTCGCCACCCAGCCATTTATATCGCGCGTGGGGCACCCGTTGCTGGAGTCACACCCCAGCCATGCACTGGCGCAAAAACTGTTGCCACGCGGGGCAGGTTCGGTCTTCAGCTTTGATATGAAGGGCAATCGAGAGCAGGGGAAAAAGTTCATTGAGACGCTCAAGGTGTTCAGTCATCTGGCTAATGTGGGCGACTGCCGCAGCCTGGTGATTCATCCGGCGACGACCACCCACTTTCGTATGACGGATGAGGCACTGGCTGCCGGTGGCATCACGCAGGGCACGATCCGCTTGAGCATCGGGCTGGAAGACGCGGATGACCTGATCGACGACCTGAAGCGTGCGCTAAAGGCCGCTGAAAAGGCTGGCGAGAAAGCGGGGGCATGATGGAACTGCAGGTTAACGGTCACACCACCTATTGCTACACCGGTGGCAAGTCTTTTGACGCCGCCAAACCCACAGTCGTGTTCATCCACGGCGTGCTGCATGACCACAGTGTGTGGATATTGCAGACCCGCTACCTGGCTAACCACGGCTGGAATGTGCTGGCTGTGGATTTGCCCGGCCACTGCCGCAGCGCGGGCGAAGCCCCTTCATCGGTGGAGGAAGCGGCAGCCTTTGTGGGTGCGCTGCTGGATGCAGCCGGTGTGAAGCGTGCAGCCCTGGTCGGCCATAGCTGGGGCTCACTGATCGCG
>JAKQJK010000083.1 GCA_029561195.1 Pseudomonadota bacterium | reverse complement strand
CGGTGCCGCCGAACTGTGTGAACCCCAGGCTCAGTTCATTCAGGTGCCGCGCCGCACCCTGAAAACCGACGAGGAGATCGATGCCTGGGTCGACGACGTGAAACAACAACTCAAGGCCGCCCTGCAAAACGGGCCGATAGTAATTCGATAAGCAGCCTTCAGGGGAAATAACGCATGCAGCCGCTCGACAAAACATTAAGAAACCGACTCGAACGCACCATCAAGGATGCGCGTGATATTGCCGAGGACGCCGCCCCTGCCGCGCTGGAACAGCTTGGTGTGGGTGAGGCCGCGCCCTTTGCTCACCTGAGCGAACAGGACCGTGAGCTGCGCCGCCGCCTGCGCGCCCACGGCCGGCAACTGGGCGATTCCTTGAACGGCGGCAAGGTGCAGACCATGGACCACCTCACCCAGGAGGTGGCCTACCAGCACTGGCACCGCATGCTGTTCGCCCGCTTTCTGGCCGACAACAACCTGCTGATGTACGACGGCGTGGCCGTCACCCTGGAAGAGTGCGACGAGCTGGCCTCCGACGAAGGCGCCAAAAGCGGCTGGGAGCTGGCCGGCACGCTGGCCGCCCGCATGCTGCCGCAGGTGTTCAAGCCCGGCTCGCCGGTGTTCGAGCTGGGCTTTGCACCCGAGCACCAAAGCGAGCTGGAGCAGTTGCTGGCCGCGCTGCCGGCCGATGTTTTTCAGGCCAGCGACAGCCTGGGCTGGGTGTACCAGTTCTGGCAGGCCGACAACAAGGAGCGCATCAACCAGTCCGAAGTGAAGATCGGCGCCGACGAGCTGCCCGCCGTCACCCAGCTATTCACCGAGCCCTACATGGTGGCCTTCCTGCTGCACAACTCGCTCGGCGCCTGGTGGGCCACGCGGCACCCGGCTAAGCCATGTCCTGTGAACCTCGACTACTTCCGCACCCTGGAGGACGGCACGCCCGCTGCCGGCAGCTTCGAGGGCTGGCCCGACTCACTGGCCGACTTCAAACTGCTCGACCCCTGCTGCGGCTCGGGCCACTTTCTGGTGGCCGCCTTCCTGATGCTGGTGCCCATGCGCATGGCGGCCGAGGGCCTGAGCGCCAGGGAAGCGGTGGACCGCGTGCTGGCCGAGAACCTCCACGGGCTGGAGCTGGACCCGCGCTGCGTGGAAATCGCCGTGTTTGCCGTGGCGCTGGAAGCCTGGCGCTACCCCGACGAGCGCGGCCAGCCGCTGGGTGTGCGCGAAATCCCCGCGCCCCACATCGCCTGCTGCGGTTTGCAGGTGGCGGCCAAGGCGCAGGACTGGCAGGCCCTGGTGCCCGCCGATGCCCCCAATGCCGCGCATTTGCGCGAGGGGCTGGCGCGGCTGCATCAGCTCTTTGCCCAGGCCCCCTTGCTCGGCAGCCTGCTGTCACCGGACAAAACCCAAGGCGATCTGCTGGGTGCCGGCTATCAGGAACTGGGCGACTTTCTGGGCGCGGCGCTGGCACGCGAGGCCGCAGCCAAACGCAGCGAAGAGGAAACCCGCTGGGACCAGGCCCTCAGCGCCCAGGGCCTTGTGGAAGCGGCGCGCCTGCTGGCGGGGCGCTACCACCTGGTCATCACCAACGTGCCCTATCTCGCCCGCGGCAAGCAAAGCGAGGCGCTGAAAACCTTCTGCGAAACCCATTACCCCGAGGCCAAGAACGACCTGGCCAACGTGTTTCTGGAACGCTGCCTGGAGCTGTGCCAAGCGGCCGGCGTGGTGCAAATCGTCATGCCGCAGAACTGGCTGTTTTTGACCAGCTACAAAAAGCAGCGCGAATCGCTGCTCCAGCGCGTGCAATGGAACCTGCTAGCGCGGCTGGGGGAAGGCGGTTTTGATAGCCCACAGGCCGCCGGTGCGTTCATCATTTTGCTAACCCAAACCCGCGCCCAGGCCGCAGCGGATTTTCAACTGCATGGCGTGGATGCCAGCGCCCCCAAAAACCCCGAGGAAAAAGCCCGCCTGCTGCGCGAGGGGGCATTGGCGGCGGTCAGCCAGCAGGGACAGTTGGGGAATCCGGATGCGCGGGTGGCGTTGGATGAAGATTCCAAAGGGGATTTACTCGAAACTATCTCGTATAGTTTTCATGGCCTAACTTCTGGCGATATGCCACGAATGAAGCTATATTTTTGGGAGGTAATTAATTGGTGTTCAATATGGATTCCTTTTCAAAGCACAGTCAAGGATACTCAAGTATTTGGTGGCAATGAAACACTTCTAAGATGGGAAAATGGGCAGGGGACTATCGACGAGCTTCAAGGCGCTAGGAAAGACGGAACTGGTGCTTGGAACAAAAATGGCATTTTAGTAAGCCAAATGCGTGAATTGCCAGTCACATGGTACAACAAATTCGCTTTTGATAATAATACGGCTGTAATAATCCCAAACGAAGAATCCCACCTCCCCGCCATCTGGTGCTTCTGCTCCTCCCCCGAATACAACGAAGCCGTTCGCCGCATTGACCAAAAGCTGAATGTCACCAACGCCACCCTGGTCAAAGTCCCCTTCGACCTCGACCACTGGCAACAAGTCGCCGCCGAGCGCTATCCCCACGGCCTGCCCCAACCCTATTCCGACGACCCCACGCAGTGGCTGTTCCACGGCCACCCCTGCGGCTCGGTCATCTGGGATGAAGATAAAAAGTGCACCGCCCACGGCCCGCTGCGCACCGATGCCACGGTGCTGCAAGTCGCCGTCGCCCGCCTGCTGGGCTACCGCTGGCCGGCGGAGAGCGATGCGGACATGGAACTGGCGGATGAGGCGCGTGAATGGATTGCCCGCAGCCAGTCGCTCGCCAGTCACGCCGACCAGGACGGCATCGTCTGCATCCCGCCCGTGGGCCGCGAAGCCGCCGCCAGCGACCGCCTGCTCAATCTGCTGGCCGCAGCCTACGGCGATGCCTGGAGCAACGACGTTCTCGCCCAGTTGCTGACCGCCGCCGACCACGCCGGCAAGTCGCTGGAAACCTGGCTGCGCGACAAGTTCTTCACCCAGCACTGCAAGCTCTTCCACCACCGCCCCTTCATCTGGCACATCTGGGACGGCCTGCGCGACGGCTTCGCCGCCCTCGTCAACTACCACAAGCTCGACTACAAGACGCTGGAAGCCCTGATCTACACCTACCTCGGCGACTGGATCAGCCGCCAGAAGCGCGATGCCGAAAGCGGCGTAGACGGCGCCCAGGAAAAACTCGCCGCTGCTGAAGTGCTGAAAAAACGCCTGGAGCTGATCCTCGAAGGCGAAGCCCCCTACGACATCTTCGTGCGCTGGAAACCGTTGGAACAACAGCCCATCGGCTGGCACCCCGATCTCAACGACGGCGTGCGCCTCAACATCCGCCCCTTCCTGAGCGTGCCCGACGTCGGCAAAAAAGACGCCGGCATCCTGCGCGACAAACCCAACATCAAGTGGGACAAAGATCGTGGCAAAGACGTGCAATCCGCCCCCTGGTATCACATCTTTGACGGCGACCGCATCAACGACCACCACCTGACCCTGGCCGAGAAACGCGCCGCACGGGAAAAGAATCCACAGATAACGCAGAAGGACGCAGATTGATGAATGAATACAGCCCCCATCTGCAAAAACTGGAATCATCTGCGGGTAAATATCTGTCCGCAGATGACACAGATTGCACAGATTTAGAGAAAAATAGTCTGCGTGAATCGGCGCAATCTGCGGATAACTCTGGTGGTGAAGCATGAGAGTGCTTGATCATCTCCTGAAAGCGGTTCGCGATGCCGCCGTCTTCAACCCGGAGGTTCAGGTTGCACCGGCCTGCATCCTGTGGCCGGATCGTGACCGTCAGTGGGAAGCCGTCATACCCGTTCTTCAGGCCGAACTGCCCGAACTCATGATCCTGGGCGACTATGCGCCAGAAAAGCGTATTGGGCCTGCCATCTGGTTGCGTTGCGTGATTGCCGGTCGAGCTCAGGATGTTTCGCTGCCCAAGGATCGGACGCCGATTTTTTATCTGCCGGGCGTCAGCCGCCAGGATCTGCGGGCTGTCGAAAGTTGCCCGGATCACCTGAAGCCGCTTGCTGAATTGCAATACCGGGGCGTGATCTGGTCACAAATCAATGCGAAAGACTGGACGATCCTGGCCTATCTGAAATCCGATCAGGGAGGGCTTGGGCTGGATGTCGCCCAAGACAACGATGCAAAGAACGCCATGCAGCTCGCGTTGTATCGGCTCCTCGATGAGGATGTCTCCTTGCTGAAAGGCAAGCGTCTGGACAAGGACTACTTCAACACTCTGTTGACGGGAGGCGACCCGATTCGCGACCTGCTGCAGTGGCTCGACCAAGGGGACGCCTTCCAGGCAAGTCGGGGCGAGAACGAATGGAAAGCCTTTGTCGAGGTCTGCAAGTCTCAACTGGCCTTCAACCCCCAGAACGAAGGCGTTTTGGCCGGGAGCACCAAGCTCGCAAACCATGAAGGTCCGTGGCATGCCGTTTGGGAGCGCTACTGCGAGGCACCAAAGCGCTACCCCAACATTCCGGCACAAATCAGAAAATGTCGTCCGCCGAGTGACACCATTTTCTGGCACATGGGAGACGGTTCTTTCGACGGCTGGCCTCAGTGGAATGACGACCAGGAGAAAAAACTTCAGCGTGATTTGATGGCCCTTGCCAAAGCGCCCGCGCACGAAGCGAGGGCGAAGATTAAGGAGCTGGAAAAACAGCACGGACGCAGGCGATCTCTGGTCTGGGCCGAACTGGGTGGTGCCCCCTTGGCCTGCGCAGTGGAACACCTGGCGACCATTGCCGAGATCACCAAAAGTGGCCTTGCCGCAGGTTCGGTGGACGACCTCGCAGCGGGATATCGCAGTCACGGATGGCGGGTCGATGACGGAGTGATCCGGGCTTTGGCCCAGGTCGATAGTTCTGCCGACTTTGATGCCGTGACGACCGCTATTCGATCTGTTTACCTGCCGTGGGTGGAAGAATCAGCCCGCTATCTCCAGAAATTGGTAGATGGTGCATCGTACCCGGGAGGCACCTGTCTGACGGCAAAGGCAGCACCTTTCAGTCACGGGGACTGCGTTCTCTTCGTCGACGGACTCCGTTTCGATGCTGGGAAGCGTTTGGTTGGCTCTTTAGAGTCGTGTGGATTTGATATTTCCGAGGAACCTGTCTGGATGGCCCTGCCGAGTGTAACGGCAACCGGCAAGGCGGCGGTAACCCCGGTACGAGACAGGATTCGCGGTGAGGATGGCAGTCCAGATTTTGAGCCGTCTGTCGCAGACACCGGTCAGTCATTAAAGGGTGGCTACCACCTGAAGAAGCTATTGACCGACGCGGGATGGTCGATCCTTGAGCGCTCTGCTGATGGCGATGGCCAGGGTATGGCTTGGTGCGAATTTGGAGACATCGACCACGAAGGCCACGACCGTGGGTGGAAACTTGCCAAACACATCGATGCCCTGATTCTGGAGATCACAGACCGGGTCACGGAGCTTTTGGCAGCAGGATGGAAGCGTGTTCGTGTTGTGACAGACCATGGCTGGTTGCTGCTGCCTGGGGGATTGCCAAAAATCGACCTTCCCAGCGCCCTGGCCGATAACAAGTGGGGCCGATGCGCCTCATTAAAACCCGGGGCCACTTCCGAGGAGCGGCTTTACCCATGGTACTGGAATCCAAACCAGTATTTTGCCCTCGCTGATGGTGTGAGCTGCTTTAAAAAGGGCGAGGAGTACACCCATGGCGGCCTGAGCCTGCAAGAGTGCCTGACGTTGCAATTGACGGTAACGCGAGGCGAATCTGCCCAGGCTACGGCATCTGTCGAATTTACTGACGTGGTATGGAAGGGTCTGCGCTGTACCGTTGCCGTGGATGGCAACTTCTCGGGTTTATCACTTGATGTTCGTAGCCAAGCGGGCAATTCATTGTCCAGTGTGGTCGTAGGCAGCAAACCGCTCAAAGACAACGGAACAGCCTCCGTAGTCGTCGAGGACGAGGACATGGAGGGGCGTGAAGCAACAGTGGTCTTGATCGATGCCAATGGATCGCTGGTTGCGCAAATCGCCACAGTAATTGGTGGAGGTAATACATGATTGAAATGGACCAGATCGACAAAAAAGCGGCCTCCTCGCTAGAGGGGTACTTGGTCCGGAAGGATCTGGTCCGGACGTTTAGCCGCCAGTTTCCAGTGCCGACCTATGTGGTCGAGTTTTTGCTCGGCCGGTACTGCGCCAGCACCGAGCAGGACGAGATTGATGAGGGTCTCGAGATCGTCCAACGGCAACTCAAATCGCGAACGGTCAAAGCCGGGGAAGAAGAGCTTTTCAAGGCTCGGGCCAGGGAAAATGGCGAGGTCAAAATCATCGACCTCATCACCGCTCGCCTGGATGCGAAGACCGACTCCTACATCGCAACACTGCCCAGTCTGCGTCTGACCGATGTCCGCATTAGCCCGGAACTGGTGAATGAACATGAGCGAATGCTGACAGGTGGCTTTTATGCCGAAATCAGTCTGAACTACGATGCGGCTATCGCCCAGGAGAGTAAAGGTAGACCATTCGGTGTCGAGTCGCTCCGGGAAATCCAACTCTCCAAACGAGATGTGCTCGACATCCTGGCCGAGGCTCGTAAGTCCTTCACGACGGACGAGTGGAAGGAGTTCCTGCTTCGATCCATCGGCATAGAGCCAAACGGATTGTCCCGGCGGCAACGCGATGCCTTGATGCTGCGAATGGTTCCTTTTGTCGAGCGCAACTACAACCTGGTGGAACTCGGTCCCAGAGGAACGGGCAAGAGCCATCTCTTCCAGCAGGTTTCTCCGTATGCGCATCTGATTTCCGGGGGTAAGGCCACGGTTGCCCGGATGTTCGTCAACAACGCAACCGGCCAGCGCGGATTGGTCTGCCAATACGATGTGGTCTGCTTCGATGAGGTGTCCGGCGTCTCTTTCGACCAGAAGGATGGCGTGAACATCATGAAGGGATACATGGAGTCCGGCGAATTCAGTCGTGGCAAGGAAAGCATCCGAGCCGATGGCAGTATCGTCCTGGTTGGCAACTTCGATGTTGATGTTGAACATCAGCAGCGCATCGGACACCTGTTTGGCCCCATGCCACCCGAGATGAAAGACGACACCGCTTTCATGGACCGAATCCACGCCTTTCTGCCCGGCTGGGATGTTCCAAAAATCAGCAAGGAGCTGTTGACGAATCACTTTGGTCTGGTGAGTGATTTCTTGTCCGAGTGTTGGAGCCAGCTTCGCAATCAAAGCCGAGTGAGCGTACTGCAAAACCGGGTGTTCTTCGGTGGCGCTCTGTCAGGGCGCGATACCAACGCGGTAAATAAAACGGTGAGCGGATTGCTCAAGCTCCTCTATCCCGGTGAAGGCGAGACGGCCGATGAGGACATCGAGTGGGCCGTCCATATCGCCATGGAGGCAAGGCGTCGCGTCAAGGAACAGCAGAAGCGCATCGGCGCGGCGGAATTCCGTAATACTCACTTCAGCTACGTGATGGGGGCTGATGGCGTAGAAAAGTTTGTCTCGACTCCAGAACTGCAAAGCGAAAACAGCATTGGTGGCGA
>JAKQJK010000053.1 GCA_029561195.1 Pseudomonadota bacterium | reverse complement strand
GACCTTTTTTGAGAGAGCGAGTCATTTACGTTCCCCTTACTTCTTGCGACGCGACACGATCATGACCTGCGTGCGCTTGTTGTTACGGGTACGGTAACCCTTGGTCAGATTACCCCAAGGATCGACTGGGTGACGGCCTTCTCCGGTCTTGCCCTCGCCACCACCGTGTGGGTGGTCAACAGGGTTCATCACCACACCGCGAACGGTTGGGCGAATACCCATCCAGCGCTTCACACCGGCTTTGCCCAAACGGCGCAGGCTGTGCTCTTCGTTAGCGACCTGGCCAATAGTGGCGCGACAGTCGATGTGAATCTTGCGGACTTCACCGGAGCGCATACGAACCTGAGCGTAAGTACCTTCACGCGCCAGCAGCGTTGCTGATGCGCCAGCGGAACGCACTACCTGTGCGCCTTTGCCGACCTGCAGCTCGATGCAGTGAATGATGGAACCCACGGGAATGTTGCGAATCGGCAAGGTATTACCCACACGGATTGGAGCCTCAGCGCCATTCAGGATAGTTGCACCGACTTCCAGGCCGCGCGGCGCGATGATGTAGCGACGCTCACCATCGGCATAACACACCAGAGCGATATGCGCTGAACGGTTCGGATCGTACTCAATGCGCTCGACTTTGGCCGGAATGGCATCTTTGTTACGCACAAAGTCAACCACACGATAGTGATGCTTGTGACCACCACCCTTGTGACGGGTTGTGATGTGACCATTGTTGTTGCGACCCGCATGCTGAAACTGGGGTTCCAGCAACGGTGCAAAAGGCTCACCCTTGTACAGATGGTCACGCGAAATCTTCACCACGCCACGGCGGCCTGGTGAGGTTGGTTTCATTTTGATAACAGCCATGATTACGCAGCCTCCCCACCGAGGTTCAGCTCTTGACCGGGCTTCAGCGTCACATAGGCCTTGCGAACGTTATCGCGACGACCGGTGGACTTGCCAAAACGCTTGGTCTTGCCTTTGATGTTGACAACCGAGACGCCCTTGACTTCAACCTTGAACATCAATTCCACAGCGGCCTTGATTTCATACTTGGTTGCGTCTTGCAGCACCTTGAAGGTCACCGAATTGCTCTTCTCCGCAATCATTGTGGCTTTTTCAGACACGATGGGAGCGACCAGAACCTGCATCAGACGGCCTTCTTCAAACTTGGACAGATTGGGACCGTGGCTCATGCGAACATCTCCTTGAGTTTGTCCATGGCAGCCTTGGTCACCAGCACCTTGCGGTAGTGCACCAGCGACACCGGATCGGCATAACGGGGCTCAACCACCAGGATGTTCACCAGGTTACGTGAAGCCAGGTACAGGTTTTCGTCGACTTCGTCGGCAATCACCAATACAGATTCCAGATTCATGGCCTTGAACTTGGCTGCTAGCGGCTTGGTTTTGGGAGAGTCCACCTTGATGGAATCAACCACAGCCAGACGGCCTTCGCGCGCCAGTTGCGAGAAGATGGATGCCATTCCGGCACGGTACATCTTCTTGTTGATTTTCTGAGTGAAATTTTCGTCAGGCATGTTCGGGAAAATCCGGCCACCTCCACGCCACAGCGGCGAGGACGTCATACCAGCACGGGCGCGGCCCGTTCCCTTTTGCTTGAATGGCTTCTTGGTCGAGTGCTTGACCTGTTCGCGGTCTTTCTGGGCACGGGTGCCCTGACGCGCGTTGGCCTGGAAAGCGACCACGATCTGGTGGACCAGATCTTCATTGTATTCACGACCAAATACGGTCTCTGGCACTTCAAACTTGGAAGTGGCCTGACCCTGGTCATTCAGGAGTTCGAGCTGCATCAGTTCGCTCCTTTCGCGGCATCGCCTTTAGCCTTGGCCTTGATGGCAGGGCGGACAGTTACAAAACCACCTGCCGAACCGGGAATCGCACCCTTGATCAACAGCAGTTGACGCGCTTCGTCGATACGAATCACATCAAGGTTTTGCGTTGTAACCGTGTCGTCACCCAGGTGACCCGTCATGCGCTTACCAGGAAACACGCGACCAGGATCCTGAGCCATACCAATAGAGCCAGGGACATTGTGCGAACGGCTGTTACCGTGCGATGCCCGCTGCGAACTCATGTGGTGACGCTTGATGGTTCCGGCGTAGCCCTTACCAATGGTTGTGCCCTGCACATCCACCTTTTGACCGACAGCGAAAACAGCCGATACAGGCACAGTTGCTCCCGTTTTGTACTGGGCAGCAGCATCAGCCGTGATACGGAATTCCTGGATGATTTCGCCGGCCTCAACA
>JAKQJK010000050.1 GCA_029561195.1 Pseudomonadota bacterium | reverse complement strand
AATTGTCCGCACCCTTGTCAACGCCGGTCTTTGGGTACAGACCCGTTCGGCGTTGGTGGCCGGAACGTCCTGAGATAAAGTCATGTCAAAATCCACCACAGAGGAGGATATTGGCATGAAAGACCCTCGAAAAGCAGAGGAAATCGCCGCCCAACGCGTCCAGGTGCTGGCCCCCTTGTTCCAGGAAGGGCTGGATGCCGCGCAACAACGGCAGCTCCGTCAGCAAATCATGCAGCAGACGGGTCTGTCGGAACGTACGCTGCGCCGGTATCTGGCACAGTATCGTGCAGAGGGATACCAAGGCCTTGTCCCCAAGGCACGAAAGTCGCAACCTGCGGCTGCCACAATTCCGGAAGAAGTGCTGCAGCAAGCCATTCTGCTCCGGCGTGAGGTGCCGGGACGGAGCGTGTCCACCATTATCGACATCCTGGAGATGGAACAGTTGGCATTGCCCGGCCAAATCAAACGGACCACCCTCCAGGAACGCCTGGCGGAGAACGGCTACAGCGCCCGCCACATGAAAATGTACCAGTCATCCGGCACGGCGGCCCGCCGATTCCAGCGCCGAAACCGGAACAGCCTTTGGCATGCGGATATCAAATATGGTCCTTTTCTGCCCATTGGCCGCAATGGTGAACTCAAACAAGTGTATCTGGTCGCTTTTTTGGATGACGCCACCCGCTACATCCTGCATGCCGAGTTTTACCCGACGTTGGATTCTGTCATTGTCCAGAAATGCTTTCGGCAAGCGGTCTCCAAGTTCGGCCTTCCGGACGCTGTGTACTTCGACAACGGCAAGCAATTTCGCAACAAATGGATGGAGCGCGCATGCGCGAAACTGGCTGTGCGTCTGCTTTTTGCTCGGCCATACTCGCCAGAGGGAACCGGCAAGATCGAGAGATTCAATCGCACGGTGGACCAGTTTCTCCCGGAAGGACGTCTGCAGTCACCCAAGACAGTGGATGCGCTCAATCACCTGTTCCAGATCTGGCTGGAAGAGTGCTACCAAAACAGGCCGCACAGTGCCCTCGGGGAGGAAGGCAAGCGTATCTCTCCTTACCAGGCATTCCAGAAGGACACCAAACCCCTGCGCTTCCTGGAACCGGACGTCGTGGCCAACGCCTTTCTGCACTGCGAGAACCGCAAGGTGGACAAGTCCGGGTGCATCAACTTTGCCGGCAAGAAGTATGAGGCGGGCCTTTCCTTTGTCGGTTCCACAATCCAAGTTGTCTACGACCCGGAAGATACCAGCGTGCTGACGCTGGAGTGCGTGGGTCATGAACCTTGGCTGGCCAAGGAGTTGGTTATCGGCCAGAAAACCGGACCACGCCCAAAACTACCGGAGAGGATGACGCCCCAGCCGGCAACACGGTCACGGTTGTTGGACGCAGTCGAGAAGAAGCACACAGCACGTCAACAACGTCAGTACAAGGCTGTCTCCTACCGTGGCATTGGAGGTGGCAGCCATGTTTGAGGAGTTCTACGGCCTCACAGCCACACCTTTCAGCCGTGACATCCCAGTGACAGAACTGTTGGTGACCTCGGAAGTCGAGGATGTGCTCGGTCGAATGCAATATGCCGCGCGACGACAGTTGTTCATGGTGCTGACCGGTGATTGTGGCACCGGTAAGACGACGCTTGTCCGCCGTCTGGAGCACTCACTGGATCCGAGCGAATACTCGTTGATGTACCTCGCCGACTCCAAGCTCACGCCCAGGCACTTCTACAAGGGCTTGCTGACGCAGCTTGGTATCGAGGCCCGATTCTACCGCGGTGACGCAAAACGGCAACTGCACCGGGAAATTGAACTCATGCGAGGGATTCACCATCGTCAGCCGGTGGTGGTGGTCGACGAGGCGCATCTGCTGGACCGGGAGATGCTCGAGGAAGTTCGCTTCCTGCTCAATTTCCGAATGGATGCCATGAGTCCCATGGCGCTCATCCTTGTTGGGCAGACAGAGCTGTGGGAGAAGCTGCAGCTTCAGTCCTATGCGGCCATCCGGCAGCGGATTGACCTGCAATCCAAGTTGTATCCCCTTGAGCGGGCTCAGGTTGCCACGTATGTTCGCCGACATCTACAGTACGCCGGCACGGACAAGGACATCTTCTCGGACGCCGCGCTGGATGAGCTTTTCAAGATAACCAGTGGTTCAGTGAGACTGGTCAACAAACTTTGCACGCACTGTCTGCTATATGGCTGCCAGAACAGCAAGCGAATCATTGATGACCACATGGTCAAGCTGGTGGCAGATGGTGAGGTCGCCTGACCAATGCGCCCAATCAACACAAATGCCGGTCCATCGCGGCAGCGATGTGGCCGGCATTTGTCTCGCCGAAGGCGGAATTGTTGTGATACGATGACGATGCGGACAGCGGCTTCGTCAGTTTCCGGCAAATAATGCCGTCAGTTTTCGGCCATGCAGAGGCGTCCGTAACATTTTATCGCTCACCAGATAAACCCGTTTGTCCTAAAGCCCAAATGGTTGACCGTGTATTTCGGATTGTTTCCATCAGTACCGCTTATCTATTTGTTTTCAAAAATGATAAAGCAGAATCCGTGGGATGTGCTTGATGCATTGGCTCCAGGGCTGTCATTTGTTGCCATTGGAAAAGTGGCTTGTTTCTTGAATGGGTGTTGCATGG
>JAKQJK010000352.1 GCA_029561195.1 Pseudomonadota bacterium | reverse complement strand
CTCGCCACCGTGGCCATACACCACCACGATGCGCCGCGCTTCAAGGGTGCGGGCGGTATCCAGCACGTGGGCCAGCATGGGCTTGGCGGCAAGGGGCTGCAACACTTTGGGCAGCACCGAACGCATGCGCTTGCCTTGGCCAGCGGCCAGTACGATCACTTCCATGGATTTCTTGTGTAAGAAGCTTATGCGGGCCAGATTCTATCAGGGAAGGTGTTACGTTCTGTTGCGTACGCAGACGAGCAGACATCGAGTTGTGACAGAAGTGGGGATTCCGTCACGCGCCGGGTTGGGCGTGTACGGGCTGTAGACCACAGGTTCGCGGCAGTTGGTAAGATCGGGCGGCGTTGAAGCTTGACTTGGTAAGGGCTTCTGACGTTTCGCGGCGGTGTTCAAATCGCTATTCATGCTGTCTTTGCTCTTGTGCCCAATATCAGTGCCCCCGCTTGGAAGGCGGGAGTCGGCTATTCGGGTGCGATTGTTTTTGATTCGACAAAGCCTGATCGCACGCCGCGTAAGTCCCTTGAGTTTGAGGCTAGTATGCATCTGGCGGACAGGGTGCGTTAGCCTATGCGGACTATTTGCTGGGCAAGAAGATCTGAAGCGAAAGCCGGGTTTTTGAAGCTCCCTTTTTCGTCCGGGATGCAGCAGGTTCACTAATTGATTGGATTTGATATGAAAATCGCTATTGCCGGCACCGGGTACGTAGGCCTTTCCAACGCCATTCTCTTGGCGCAGCACAACGAAGTGGTGGCGCTGGATATTGTTCCCGAGAAGGTGAGTCTGCTCAATCAAAAGCAGTCGCCTATTGAGGACAAGGAGATCGAGGACTATCTGCGCAACAAGCCGCTCAATTTCCGGGCGACGCTGGACAAGCAGGACGCGTACGCGGGTGCCGAGGTGGTGGTGATTGCCACACCCACCGATTACGATCCCGAGACCAACTACTTCAATACCCGTTCCATCGAGTCGGTGATCCGCGATGTGATGGCGATCAATCCGGATGCGCTGATGGTCATCAAGTCCACCGTGCCGGTGGGCTACACCGAGAAGACTCGGGAGCAACTGGGTTGCCGCAACCTCATCTTCTCCCCGGAGTTTCTGCGGGAAGGCCGTGCGCTTTACGACAATCTTCACCCTTCCCGCATCATCGTGGGCGAGCAGTCGGCGCGGGCGCAGATGTTTGCCGATCTGTTGCGGCAGGGGGCCATCAAGCAGGATGTGGCGGTGCTGCTCACCAACAGCACCGAGGCCGAGGCGATCAAGCTTTTTGCCAATACCTTTCTGGCGATGCGGGTGGCTTACTTCAACGAGCTGGACACCTATGCGGCCACCCACGGGCTGGATACTCGCCAGATTATCGACGGCGTGTGCATGGACCCGCGCATCGGCAGCCACTACAACAACCCGAGCTTTGGCTATGGCGGCTACTGCCTGCCCA
>JAKQJK010000350.1 GCA_029561195.1 Pseudomonadota bacterium | reverse complement strand
CCTGCACGCAAATACAATCCGGCTTGGCCTGCGCAAGCCAGGCTTCGAGCCCCTTGCTGGTGGCGGAGCGGATGCCGTTGAGGTTGAGGCTGGTTAATTTGAACAAGGACGTCTCCATGTCAGAGGTTGACAACAAGGGTGGGAACGCGGTGCAGCCGCAGGGACAGCTGGCCCAGGATTTCGTGCAATTTGCGGTCGATTGCGGTGTGCTCCGGTTTGGCGAGTTTAAGACCAAGGCCGGGCGGCTTTCTCCGTACTTCTTCAATGCCGGACTGTTTGACGACGGTGCCAAACTGGGCCGGCTCGCGCAATTCTATGCCCAGAGCCTGTTGCACAGCGGCATCGAATTCGACATGATTTTTGGCCCCGCATACAAGGGCATTCCGCTGGGCGCCGCGCTGGCGGTGGAGCTGGCCCGCCTGGGGCGCAACGTGCCGTTTGCCTACAACCGCAAGGAGGCTAAAGACCACGGAGAGGGCGGCACTCTGGTGGGCGCGCCACTCAAGGGCCGCGTGCTGATCGTGGACGATGTGATGTCCGCGGGGACCGCGGCACGGGAATCCATTGCCATCATTCAAGCGGCAGGTGCCACGCCCCATGCCGTGGTCATTGCGCTGGACCGGCAAGAAAAAGCCACCGAGAACGGTGCGGATGTGCCCTACAGCGCCGTGCAATACGTCAACCGCCAGTTGGGGTTGGCCGTTTGCAGTATTGCGAAGCTGTCTGATTTAATGCAGTATCTGCAGTCCCACAGCGGCGCGGGGCTGGCTGCGGACCATCAGCGGGTGTTGTTGTACCGCCAAAAATACGGGGTTGACGAAAGTTAAACAAACATGATTCGAACATTCAGGGGTGTCGCGGTGGGTGCAGGCGGCGTGGCGCTGCTGATGTTGACAGCTTGCCTGTCAACTGCATTCGCGCAGCAGCAGCCAGTTGGCGGCATCTATACGTGCACGGACGCCAAGGGCCGCAAGCTGCGTTCGGACCGCCCGATTCCCGAGTGCACCGACCGTGAGCAAAACGTGCTTAACCCCAGCGGCACTGTCAAGGCCAGAGTTGGCCCCACGTTGACCGCGCAGGAGCGGGCCGCGCAGGAAGAAAAAGACAAGCTGGCGCTGGAAGAAAAAGCCCGGCAACTCGAAGAAAGGCGCCGTGACCGTGCGCTGCTGTTGCGTTACCCGACCCGTGCCGTGCACGACAAGGAGCGTTCAGAAGCCTTAAGCCAGATTGGCGTGGTCATTCAGGCGGCCAACAACCGGATGGTCGAGCTGCGCAGGCAGCGCAAGGACATTGACGCGGAGATGGAGTTTTACGCCAAGGACCCCAGCAAGGCGCCACCATCGGTTCGGCGGCAGGTAGAAGACAACGAGCAGAGCTTGGCCGTTCAAAAGCGGTTCATTGTGGATCAGGAAGCCGAAATCAAACGCGTGAATGCCCGCTTTGATGAAGAGCTGATACGGCTCAAGACCATGTGGCCGACAACGGTGCAGGCTCCTGCTGCCAAACCCAAAGCGCCCTGACCCTTCTGGATTAGCCCAGCTTCTGGCGCAACAGGTCGTTGACTTGCTGCGGGTTGGCTTTACCCTTGCTGCCCTTCATGATCTGACCCACCAGCGCGTTGAGCGCCTTGGTGTTGCCAGCCTTGAATTCCTCGACGTTTTTCGGGTTGGCAGCCAGCACGTCATCAACGATTTTCTCAAGCTCGCTGGAGTCGTTCATCGGTTTGAGATCTTTGTCCTCAATGATTTTGTCAATATATGCTGCAACATCCTCGATGCCATCTTGAAGCCGCAAGCACATTTCTGCAAAGGCAATTTTGGCAGTGTTGCTGTTCAACTCGCCAATCGATAGTCGTCTCAGCAATTCACCAAGGGCCGTGGGAATAGGTATCCCAGGGTCGTCGATATCGACTTCAAGGCGATTCATTAGCGCGGACACCTCACCGAGAGTCCAGTTTGCGGCCAGTTTCGGATGCCCACAGGTCGTCGCAGTGGTTCCAAAGTACGTTGCTACGGCTTTCGATTGAGTTAAAGCGTTTGCATCGTATTCAGAAAGCCCGTACTCGGCCACAAAGCGCGCCGCCATCACACGTGGCAACTCTGTCATCTCGGCGCGAACTTTCTCCACCCACTCATCCGCAATCACCAGCGGCGGCAAATCCGGGTCGGGGAAGTAACGGTAATCGGCTGCGTCTTCCTTGGTTCGCATCGCCCGTGTTTCGCCGGTATCCGGGTTGAACAAAACGGTGGCCTGCTGAATCGCGTGGCCGTCTTCAATCTGCTCAATCTGCCAGCGAACCTCGTAGTCAATCGCCTGCTGCATGAACTTGAAGCTGTTCAGGTTTTTAATTTCACGGCGCGTGCCCAGCTCGCCACCTGGTTTGCGAACCGACACATTGGCATCGCAACGGAACGAGCCCTCTTGCATGTTGCCATCGCAAATGCCGATCCACGTCACGATCTTGTGAAGCTCTTTGGCGTAGGCCACAGCCTCGGCAGTGGAGCGCATGTCGGGCTCAGTCACGATCTCCAGCAGCGGCGTGCCCGCTCGGTTCAGGTCAATGCCGGTCTGGCCCACGAAATCTTCGTGTAGCGACTTGCCCGCATCTTCTTCGAGATGGGCGCGCACCAGGCGCACGTTTTTCTTTTCGTCACCAAGAAAAAACTCCACCTGGCCGCCTTGCACCACAGGAATCTCGAACTGGCTGATCTGGTAGCCCTTGGGGAGGTCCGGATAAAAGTAGTTTTTGCGGGCGAAGATGCTGCGCGGCGCAATGTGCGAACCGATGGCCAAGCCAAACTGGATGGCACGCTCTACCGCGCCCTTGTTCATGACAGGTAAAGTTCCCGGCAGGGCCAGGTCCACCGGGCAGGCCTGCGTGTTGGGCTCGGCACCAAAAGCGGTGGAGGCACGGCTGAAAATCTTGCTCTGCGTAGAGAGCTGGGCGTGGGTCTCAAAGCCGATGATGACCTCATAGCCAGACACCAGCGGGCCGGTCGGGCGGCCCTGTTGTTGTGCTTCGAATGGGTTCATGATCGCGCTCATGTCAAAAGCCCTCCGGCTTGCGCACATGCCAATCGGTTGCCTGCTGAAAGCGGTGTGCGATGTTCAGCAAGCGAGCTTCCTGCATGTAGTTGCCGATGAGCTGTAAACCAACCGGCATGTGGCCTTCACCAAAACCGGCCGGAATACTCATGCCCGGCAGGCCCGCCAGTGAACCCGGCAGCGTGAATATATCTGCCAGATAGTCAGCCAGCGGGTCATTGCCGTGGTCGCCCAGCTTCCAGGCAACGCTTGGCGCCACGGGCCCAGCAATCACGTCGCATTGTTTGAAAGCCAGCTGAAAATCATCGGCAATCATGCGGCGGATTTTTTGCGCCTGCAGGTAATACGCGTCGTAATAACCGTGCGAAAGCACATAGGCGCCGATCATGATGCGGCGTTTGACCTCGTCGCCAAAACCTTCGGCGCGGGTCTTTTTGTACATGTCGGCCAGGTCGGTGTATTTTTCGGCGCGGTAGCCAAACTTCACGCCGTCAAAACGGCTCAGATTGCTGGACGCTTCTGCAGGCGCGATGATGTAGTAAACCGGTATCGACAGCTCGGTGCGTGGCAGTGAAATGGGTACCAGTCTGGCGCCGAGTTTTTCGTACTCGTTCAACGCGGCGTCCACTGCAGTGCGCACGTCGCCAGCGAGCCCCTCAGAGAAAAACTCCTTGGGCACACCGATTCGAAGGCCTTCCAGCGAGGTAGTCAGTGAGCGTGTGAAATCTTCCGCAGGCACATCCAGTGACGTCGAATCGCGGTCGGGATCCGGCCCGCACATGGCACTCAATAAGAAAGCGCAGTCTTCGGCCGTGCGTGCCATCGGCCCCGCCTGATCGAGGCTGGAGGCAAACGCGACCATGCCGTAGCGGGAGGCACGTCCATACGTGGGTTTGATGCCTGTGATGCCACAAAAAGAAGCCGGCTGGCGAATGGAGCCGCCAGTGTCGGTGCCGGTAGCCACGGGCGTGAGCCGGGCTGCCACTGCCGCCGCGCTCCCGCCCGACGACCCGCCAGGTATGCGGCTGGTGTCCCACGGGTTGCCAACAGGATGGGGCTGTGAAAAGCCCACGGGCGCCACGGCAGAGTTTTCGTTGCTGGAGCCCATGGCGAACTCGTCGCAGTTGAGCTTGCCCAGTGTCACCATGCCTTGTCCGGCCAGTTTGGCCACGACTGTGGCGTCGAACGGTGAACGATAGCCAGCCAGCATTTTTGAGCCTGCCGTGCTGCAAAAGTCCTTGGTGACGAAGATGTCCTTGTGGGCGATGGGCACACCTTCCAGCGCGCCAGGGTTGCCGGAGGCGATTCGCTCGTCAGCGGCGCGGGCCTGCGCCAAAGTGACGTCAGCATTGACGTCAACAAACGACCCCAGTGATGTGTGGGCCTGGGCCCGCTTTAAAAAATGCTGGGCTGTCTCAACAGCGGAGACCTTGCGCTCACGGAGGTGGCGGGCGAGTTGGGCAACGGTCAGGTCGTGCAGGTCCTGCGTGGTGGTGATACTCGAAGTCATGGCGCTCACTCAATCACCTTGGGAACCAGAAACAGTCCGTTTTCCACCGCTGGCGCACTGCGCTGGTTGGCCTCGCGGTTGTTGGGTTCGCTGACGTTGTCGTCGCGCAGCCGAAGGGCGATGTCGGAGATGGTGGCAACCGGATGGGCGAGTGGCTCAATACCTGTGGTGTCCACGGCGCGCATCTTCTCGACAATTCCGAAAAAACCATTCAACTGGCCGAGCAGACGCTCGCTTTCAGCCGGCTGGAGTTCAAGTCGCGCAAGATTGGCAATGCGCGAAATATCAGATGCGGTCAGGGACATGGCGAAAATTGAGTTGCAACCGGTTGTAAAGCAGGCCGTGGGAGGCTTGGCCGGTCGGGTTATTCACAGGGGATAGGGTATTATCCCGCCTTTGGCGCAGCTTCTGCAAAAGTGCAGATTTTGGTGCAAAAAGTACGCTTTTGAATCGATAAATATGGTGATGACCTGCCGAAGCGTGGGTTATGCCCGAGAGGATTTCTGATGTTTGGAGCATTCCGTCGGTATTTTTCTACCGACCTGGCCATTGACCTGGGTACGGCCAACACCCTTATTTTTGTGCGCGACAAGGGCATCGTGCTCGACGAACCTTCGGTCGTGGCCATTCGCCA
>JAKQJK010000316.1 GCA_029561195.1 Pseudomonadota bacterium | reverse complement strand
GCATGGCCACACAGACCAGTGTGCCGGGTGTGTTTGCAGCTGGGGATGTGCAGGATCACATTTACCGTCAGGCCATTACCAGTGCGGGAACGGGCTGCATGGCTGCTCTGGATGCTCAGCGGTTTCTTGAGCAGTAAAACTTCAAGGCCGAGCCAAAGCCCTCTGCACTCTGGTTCAGGCCGACAGGCTTTCCAGTTCGCTAGACAGGGCCAGCCACTTTTCTTCCAGGGTTTGCAACTCGTCGTTGATCTGCTTGAGGCGTTTCCCCATGTCGGCAATTTCAGCAGGCAAGATAGCCGCTGAGAGGCGGCTTTCCAGCGCGGCACCTTCTGCATTCAAAGTTTTCATGCGATCTTCAATCTGCGTCAGCTCACGCTGCGCAGGTGAGCTCTTGATTTTGCTGACGCTTTTGCCGATTGCGGCAGCGTCCTTGGTGGCTTTGGCTTCAGCCTTGGCCTGTTTGCTGGATGCCTCCTTGATTTCCTCGCGCTGACGTTTGGCTTCGTCCAGCAGATAACGCTGATAGTCGTCCAGGTCGCCATCAAATGGGGCCACACCGCCGCGAGAGACCATCCAGAACTCATCACATACAGAGCGGAGCAGGGCGCGATCGTGGCTCACCAGCATCACGGTGCCTTCAAATTCATTCAATGCCATCGCGAGAGCTTCGCGGGTCGCCAGATCCAGGTGATTGGTGGGCTCGTCCAGAAGCAGCAGGTTAGGGCGCTGCCAGACGATCATGCACAGCACCAGGCGTGCTTTTTCACCGCCACTCATGCTTCCCACGGCCTGCTTGACCATGTCTCCGCCAAAGTTGAAGGTGCCCAGGAAGCTTCTCAAGTCCTGCTCGCGTGTGGCCTGGCCGGCGATCTTGCCGGCGGTCGTCATTTCCTTGACTAGGCGGATCATGTGTTCCAGCGGTGTGTCCGAGGGGCGCAGCACATCCAGTTCCTGCTGGGCAAAGTAGCCGATGTTCAGGCCTTTGCCTTCTGTCACGTCGCCCCCAATAGGCTGCAGGTCACGGGCCACAGTCTTGACCAGCGTTGATTTACCCTGGCCATTGGCGCCCAGAATGCCAATGCGCTGACCCGCCAGTACTGAACGACTGACGTTTTGCACAATCACGGTGGGCGGCGTTCCTGCAGGGGCATTTTCCGGCGCAGGATAGCCAAAACTGACTCCCGTCATCGACAGCATCGGGTTGGGCAGGTTGGCGGGCTCTTTGAACTCGAAACTGAATTCTGCATCGGCCAGCAGCGGTGCAATTTTCTCCATGCGGTCCAGCGCCTTGACACGACTTTGCGCCTGCTTGGCCTTGCTGGCTTTGGCCTTGAATCGGGCAATGAACTTTTGCAGGTGGGCAATCTTGTCTTGCTGTTTGGCAAATGCGTTTTGCTGCAACTCCATCTGCTCGGCGCGCATGTCTTCAAACTTGCTGTAATTGCCACCGTAGCGCACCAGCTTGCCCGCGTCGATATGCAGCGTGACATTGGTCACCGCATCGAGAAACTCGCGATCATGGCTGATCACAACCATGGTGCCTTCGTAGCGTTTGAGCCAGGCTTCCAGCCACACCAGTGCGTCCAGGTCCAGGTGGTTGGTCGGCTCGTCCAGCAGCAGCAAATCCGACGGGCACATCAGCGCGCGGGCGAGTTGCAGACGCATCCGCCAGCCGCCGGAGAAGCTGTTCACCGGATTAGTGAGTTCGGTGGTCTTGAAACCCAGGCCGAGAATTAACGCCTGCGCCCGGGCTGGCGCATCATGCGCGCCTGCGTCCTGTAGCGCCATGTAGGCGTGGGCCATGCGGTCGTAATCGTCAGTGGCTTCGGAAGCTGTGACTTCAGCCTGGGCGGCCTGCAGCACCGTGTCGCCTTCAACAACGAAGTCGGTGGCGCTTTGGTCGGTCTCGGGCATATCTTGTGCGACCTGGCCCATGCGCCACTGGGCCGGAATGTAGTACTCACCTGCGTCTTCGTGCAGGTTGCCATTGAGCAGCGCAAACAGCGATGACTTGCCCGCGCCATTGCGGCCGACCAGACCCACTTTCTCGCCTGGATTCAGGGTGACAGACGCACTGTCGAGCAGCACTTTGGCGCTGCGGCGCAGCGTAACGTTTTTCAGAGTAATCATCGGGTTCTAAACTAAACAATAAGGACTTCGCGCGTCACCAGCAAAACCTGGTCTTCGCCAGCGCTGGTTTCCAGCCAGACCACTTCCAGCGAAGGGAATGCCGCTTCAAAATAGGGGCGCTCGTTTCCGATTTCCAGCACCAGAACTGCTTGATCTGTCATGTGGGCTGTGACACCGCTTAGCAACTGACGGATGAAATCCATGCCGTCCGTGCCACCGGCCAGCGCCAGTGCGGGCTCGGCCTTGAATTCCTGTGGCAGCGCGGCCATGCTAATTGCATTGACATAAGGGGGATTGCACAGAATCAGGTCGTAGGGCCCGTTCACGCGAGCCAGACCATCCGAGGTCAGCAACGTGACGCGGTCCTGCAGGCTGTGTTTTTCAACATTGATACGGGCAACCGTCAGAGCATCGGCCGAGATGTCAGCTGCATCCACCTGCACGTCAGGGAAAGCCATGGCCGCCAGAATGGCCAAGCTGCCGTTGCCAGTGCACAAGTCCAGCACACGATGCGTGTCTTCGCTCAGCCACGGATCGATGGCCCCATTGACCAGCACTTCGGCGATCAGGCTGCGCGGCACGATGGCCCTTTCGTCCACATAGAACGGCACACCCTGCAACCAGGCCTCGCCCGTAAGATAAGCGGCAGGTTTTCTTGTTTGTATTCTTGCTTTTATAAGAGTAGCTACTTGTGCATGTTCTGCGGGAGCTACGGGTCGATTTGACACTGAATCTGTCCCGTCTAGCGGTGAATCCAGCGCCAGGCCCAGTTTCCACAGCACCAACCAGGCTGCTTCGTCAAATGCATTGGTGGTGCCGTGGCCAAAAGACACCCCAGCCTCAGTCAACTGCGCCGCACCGGATTCGATCAACTCGATCACGGTCATGCTGTCCCCGCCTGACTGAGGTTGATCAGCAGGCGGCGGTAAATGTTTTTCAGCGGCTCAATGTCCGCGACTGCCACGTATTCGTCGATTTTGTGGATGGTCGCGTTGGGTGGCCCCAGTTCGATTACTTGTGGACAGATTTGCGCAATGAACCGGCCATCACTGGTGCCGCCGGTGGTGGATAGCTGGGTTTCCAGACCGGTCTCAGCGCAAATTGCATCCCGAACAGCGTTTACTAGCGTGCCCGGCGCCGTGAGAAAGGGCAGGCCACCCACAACCCATTGCACATCGAATTCCAGCCCATGGCGGGTCAAGACGTTCTGCAGACGTCGTTGCAACCCCGCAGGAGTGGATTCAGTTGAAAATCGAAAATTGAAATCAATCACCACCGCACCGGGAATCACGTTGCTCGCACCCGTGCCTCCATGGATGTTGCTGACCTGCCACGTCGTGGGCGGAAAGAATTCGTTGCCCTTGTCCCATTCGATCCCCACCAGTTCCGCCAAAGCGGGCGCCACCATGTGAATCGGGTTCTTTGCCAGATGCGGGTAGGCGATGTGGCCCTGCACGCCTATGACGGTGAGCTTTCCGCTCATGGTGCCGCGTCGGCCGTTTTTGATCATGTCACCGGTGCGTTCGATGGACGTGGGTTCGCCTACGACGCAATAGTCCATTCGTTCACCACGTTGTGTCAGGGCTTCGCAGACCTTCACGGTGCCGTCAACGGCTGGGCCTTCTTCATCGCTTGTCAGAAGGAATCCGATGGAAAGAGCCGTCTGCGGGTGTTCTGCCAGAAACTCTTCTGAAGCAACCACGAATGCGGCCAGCGATGTTTTCATGTCACTCGCGCCACGCCCGTACAGCCGGCCGTTTCGGTGCGAGGGCGAGAAAGGTGCGCTCTTCCACTGGTCAAGCGGACCGGTTGGCACTACATCTGTATGCCCGGCGAAGACAAAAAGGCGACTGGCGCCAGAATCTGATGCTGGCTTTGCCGCACGTTTGGCCCACAGGTTTTTGACTCTGGCGTCGTCCGGCCCACTTTCGATCACTTCACATGCAAAACCCAGCGGTTGGAGTCGGGCCATGATGATGTCCAGACAGCCTGCATCGTGGGGAGTGACCGAGGCACGGGAAATCAGTTCTTCAGCCAAGCGTAACGTACGGTGCATCAATGGGTAACGTCCAGCGTGATCTCGGTGAAGGACGGTCCGTCATCTTGTTCTTCTTCCACTTCCGGCGCTTTGAACGCAGAAGCAAAATCGTTTTGCAGGCGCCACATCAAATTAGTAGGTGAATCTGCGTGGGCCAGTCCTTCCTTGCGATCGACGGTGCCGTCCGCAATCAGGCGAGCGATGTCCTGCTCGAACGTTTGCGAACCTTCAGCCATTGACTTCTCAACGGCCTCTTTCACACCGGAGAAGTCACCTTTCTCGATCAACTCAGACACCAGCTTGGTGTTCATCAAAACCTCAACCGCTGGCAGGCGTCCACCCGTTGTAGTCCGCAGTAAACGTTGCGACACAATGGCCTTGAGAGCGGAGGACAAATCGCCGAGCATGGTCTGGCGCACTTCCACGGGGTAAAAGCTCAAAATACGGTTCAGGGCCTGATGGCTGTTGTTGGCATGCATGGTGGCCAGGCACAGGTGGCCGGATTGCGCGTAAGCGATGGCGGCCGACATGGTTTCACGGTCACGGATTTCACCAATCAGGATTACGTCCGGCGCCTGCCGCAACGCGTTTTTCAGGGCCACCTGCAAAGACTGCGTGTCCAGCCCGATTTCCCGCTGATTGATGAGAGACTTCTTGTTCTTGAACAAATATTCAATGGGATCTTCGATAGTCAGCACGTGTCCGGTGGACATCTCGTTTCGCAGGTCAATCATCGAGGCCAGCGTGGTGCTCTTGCCTGCGCCGGTGGCACCCACCATCAATAACAGTCCGCGTTTTTCCATGATGAGGTCGCCCAGAATGGCGGGGACCGACAGCGTGTTCAAAGGCGGAATTTCCTGCGGGACATAACGTATCACCGCGGCATAGGAGCCGCGCTGGCGCATGGCGCTGACCCGAAATCGTCCCACACCCTCCATCGGAAAGCCGATGTTGAGCTCGCCGGTCGTTTCCAGCTCTGCAATGTGATGCGGCGCAATCACCTCGGCCAGCAGGTTCTTGGGCGCGTCAGCGGGAAGTGCCTGGCTGTTGATGGGCACACTCTGGCCGTTGATCTTGATCAGCGCAGGCGAATGGGCCGACAGATAGACGTCGGACGCCTTTTTTTCGCCCATCAGCTTCAGGATTCGTTCCATGGTGCTCATTGCCGGTGCTCCTCGAATTGATTGATCGCGTGACGATGGATTTTGGGTTGCGCCTAATCGCGCAACAGGTCGTTCAGGCTGGTCTTGGCCCGGGTCTGGGCGTCAACGCGCTTGACGATCACCACGCAGTAAAGGCTGTATTTGCCGTCTGCGCTGGGCATGCTGCCCGACACCACGACGGAACCAGCCGGAATGCGGCCATAGGTGACCGTGCCGGTGGCCCGGTCATAAATTTTGGTGCTCTGGCCGATGTACACACCCATGGACAGCACCGAGTTTTCCTCGACGATCACGCCTTCCACCACTTCGGAGCGGGCGCCAATGAAGCAGTTGTCTTCAATGATGGTGGGGTTGGCCTGCATTGGCTCCAGCACGCCGCCAATGCCAACGCCACCGCTCAGGTGCACGTTTTTGCCGATCTGCGCGCATGAGCCGACAGCGGCCCAAGTGTCCACCATCGTGCCTTCGTCCACGTAGGCACCGATGTTCACGAACGACGGCATCAAAATCGCGCCCTTGCCAATGAAGCTGCCGCGCCGCGCGACGGCCGGCGGCACCACGCGCACACCAGTGGCGGCGATGGCGGTTTCGTCCAGGTGCGCAAATTTGGTTTGCACCTTGTCGTAAAACCCCAAGTCACCCGCCTTGATGATGGCGTTGTCCTGCAGCCGAAAGCTCAGCAACACGGCTTTTTTGATCCACTGGTGCGTGGTCCATTGCCCCACGCTCTCGCGTGTGGCCACCCGCAGGCGGCCCTTGTTCAGCTCGGCGATGACGTGTTCCACGGCGTCTGCGGTTTCTTTGGGCGCTGATTTAGCGGAAATATTGGCGCGGTTTTCCCACGCGGCATCGATGATGTTTTGCAGTTGTTGGGTCATGGAAGATCAATAAAAAACAATGAATTTCAGGATCGGGAATTGACAAATTCGGCAATGCGCCGGGCGGCTTCCACGCATTCGGCGGTTTCAGCCACCAGCGCCATCCGGATACGTCCGGTACCCGGGTTGCTGCCGTGGGCGTCGCGCGCCAGATAACTGCCGGGCAAAACAGTCACATTGTATTGAGCCAGCAGGTCGCGCGCGAAATCGGTGTCGCTTCCCCGCACACCGGCCCAAAGGTAAAACGCGGCATCGGGCAGGGCCACCTTCAGCACGTCGGTCAGGATGGGCGTGACCTGGGCGAATTTGTCGCGGTACATCCGGCGGTTTTCCACCACGTGGTCTTCATCGTTCCATGCGGCGATGCTGGCACTTTGCACCACTGGGCTCATGGCGCTGCCATGGTAGGTGCGGTAGAGCAAAAACTGCTTGATCAGCGCCGCATCACCCGCCGCAAAACCGCTGCGCATGCCGGGCACATTGCTGCGTTTGGACAGGCTGGTCAGCGAAATGAGGTTCTTGAAGTCGCTGCGCCCCAATTTGGCCGCCGCTTCCATGCCGCCCAAAGGCGGCTCTTCGCGGAAGTAAATTTCGCTGTAACACTCGTCCGACGCAATCACGAAGCCGTGGCGGTCGCTCAACGCAAACAGTTTTTCCCACTCACTGAGCGGCATCACGGCGCCGGTGGGGTTGCCGGGCGAACACACAAACAGCAGCTGGGTGCGGGCCCAGATGGCATCCGGCACGCTGTCCCAGTCTTGCGCAAAGTTGCGTTTCGGGTCTGACGCTACGAAATACGGCTGGGCGCCTGACAGCAGTGCTGCACCTTCGTAGATTTGGTAGAACGGGTTGGGGCAGACCACCACCGCTTCAGGCGAGGGTTCAAGCAGCGTCTGCGCCAGCGCAAACAGGGCTTCGCGCGAACCGTTTACCGGCAACACCTGCGTGGCGGGGTTCACCTCCAGCTGATAGCGGGTGTTCAACCAGCGGGTGAAGGCTTCGCGCAGCTTGGGTTCGCCTGCCGTGGCCGGATAAGCCGCCAGCCCGCTGGGTTGGGATGTGATCGCGTCCACCATGGCTTGTTGCAAAAAGGCGGGCGTGGGGTGTTTGGGCTCGCCCATGCCAAGACTGATGGCGCTAAAGGCCGGATTGGGGGTGACGGTCGAGAAAAGCTGGCGCAGCCGCTCAAACGGGTAGGGCTGTAAACGGGAGAGAAGGGGGTTCATGGGGGGTGATTATCCCGCCTTGCACCATCTGGGCCACGCGAACGCAGTCTTTCAGGTGCTGCTCACCCAGCAGGCGTATCGCGCCATAACCCACCACCGCCGAAACCGCCTGCCCGGCCAGCGGCACGTATTTGGTTGCCTGCTTGGCAGTTAGCCGCACGCCGACCGCCTGCGCAGCCCGCAAAACCAGCCCTTTGGTGATGATTCTGCCAATCAGAAACGAGCCCACAGTACTCACGGCGATTTGCACCTGCTCGCGTTTGCTGGGCGCCAGTTGCTCAATCTGTCGGGGGGTCAGGCCAAACGCTTCGTTGATTTCCGGAATCAGCCGCGAAAGCATTGCGGCGTCTACCACCCAGTCCATGCCCGGCACGGGAATGGCACTGGCTGCACCCGCGACCAGGGCGCGCCGATGCAGGAGCTTGCGACAGCGCACCACGGCAGCAGTGAGCGCCGCGTTGCCTTTAGCCAGTTGCAGTGCTGTGGGCATGTGCCTGGAGCCTCAGGCGGAGGGGCCGGACGACTTGCTCTTGATCAGGCTGTAGACGAATAGCAAAACGATGCTGCCCACCACTGCTGCGATCCCTCCGGCGGCGTCACCCTGTTTGTATAAGCCCATGGCGGCGCCAGCGTAATTGGCCAGAAACGACCCGGCCACACCCAGAATGGCGGTCATGATTAAGCCAAGTTTGTCGTCGCCAGGCTTCAATGCGCGAGCGATGAAGCCGACGATCAAGCCAACGAACAGGGTTCCGAGAATTTCAAACATGGTTATCTCTCCTCAAGGGTTTCTAAACAAATGCCGACCATCCCGCCGGACGGAGGGGTCTCTAGCCGCGAATATACAGCCTCTACACCCGACCTACATATGTCCTTTAACGCGCTACCGTCATTCCCGGTTGCCAGTAGTTGATATGCTATAAAAAGAATAGCTATTCACACTTATTACACAAGGGCTTGAAGCCAATTCGGCTGATAAAAAAGCACTTTTTGACATGAGGTTACATAAACCCGCCGGTTTGAGGCCTACCGCACCCTGAAACCGGGCACAGGCAAGGTATCATGTGAGCCTGCTTACAGGGCGGTTTGAAGATCTGTTTTTCAATTAAATCAACAAGTTAGCGTCAATCTTCCGTGCGTCTCAATTCCATCAAGCTCTCCGGGTTCAAG